>NZ_WQPP01000044.1:0-7791 GCF_018785345.1 Clostridium sp. MCC345 | reverse complement strand
TAGTTTCGCCCTAACCTCGACATATCCTTTACGATAACTGTCCCGACTTTTCCGGCTTCAATGTCCGCAAGCATGGCTTGGAAACCGGGTCTTTGAAAAGCTGACGTTAGATAACGATACTTTTGAAAACACTGGAAAATCAAGGTTTTTCGAGCGACGGACAAGCAGGGTATTGTACTAAAAACTGAATACGACGCAGAAGCGGCGTTTCTTACTCTCTACATGGGAGAACAGGAACGCCGCTTTTTTCATGCCCTTTGTTACGCAGTAGGGGCAGAAAAAGCCTTGCTACAAGCGGTTTTCCGGGCGCGTATCTGGTGCGGAAAGGGATTTATACCTTATCCCCCGAAACCGCGCTTCTACTGCGTAACAAATCCAAAGCAAAGGAGTTATGAACTATGGCAGTTTTCAGAGTGGAACGGAACAAGGGCTACACCGTAATGAGCAACCACCACCTACGCAACAAGGAGCTTTCCCTAAAGGCAAAGGGGCTGTTGTCGCAAATGCTGTCACTCCCCGAAGATTGGGACTACACCTTGAAAGGCTTATCCCTTATCAACCGGGAGAAGATAGACGCTATCCGCGAAGCCATTAAGGAGCTTGAACGCGCCGGGTATATCGTCCGTTCAAGGGAGCGCGACGAGAAAGGACGCTTGCGGGGCGCGGACTATGTGATATTCGAGCAGCCGCAGCCGCCTACGCCGGATTTACCTACATTGGAAAATCCAACATTGGATAATCCAACACAGGAAAAACCTACATTGGAAAAACCTACGTTGGAAAATCCAACGCAATTAAATAAAGATATACAAAGAACTGACTTACCAAAAAAAGAAAAAATAATTACTGATGAACAAAGTACCCATTCCATTCCTATCCTTTCCCCTAACCCCTCTCCTTGCAGAGAAGCGGCTACGCCGCCGGAACGGAAAGGAACGGAAGCGGCAGCACAGAGCGCAGTTGATATATACCGGGAAATCATCAAGGACAATATCGACTACCACATTCTCAAACAGGACATGAAGTTTGACAGTGACAGGCTTGACGAGATTGTAGACCTCATGCTTGAAACCGTATGCACCGCCAGAAAGCGGGTACGGATTGCGGGGGACGACTACCCGGCAGAGCTTGTGAAGTCAAAGTTTATGAAACTGGACGGCGAGCATATCCGCTTTGTGCTTGACTGTATGCGGGAGAACACAACGAAAATCCGCAACATCAAGCAATATCTGAAAGCAGCCCTTTTCAACGCCCCGTCCACTATCGGCAATTATTACACTTCCCTTGTCGCCCATGACATGGCAAGCGGCGCACTGTCACCGAAGAAGCCGCAGTACGGCGACCCGGACTATTATTCATGCAAACCGGGCGAAAGCCTGTAAAACAACAAAAGGAGGATTTTATTATGGCACAGAAAATGACAGGAGCATTGGTATTTGACGAGCGCACCGACCGTTACGACATTCGCTTTGACTTAAACAGCTACTATGGCGGGCTGCATTGTGGAGAATGTTTTGACGTATTCGTGCGGGGCAAGTGGAAGCCGACCCGGATTGAGTACGGCGACAACTGGTATCTTGTGGGTATCAGAGCCGAGGACTTGAACGGGCTGCGGGTGCGTATCTGACCGCCGCCCCATAAAGAAACGCGAAAGGAGGACGCGACAAATTGCAGGACGAAGTAAACGAAAAGACCATAGCCCTTTACATCAAGACCGGGAAGCTGACCGCCCAGACGCTCCAAAAGGCAATGAAAGCCATACTGTCAAAGGGAAAAAAGCAGCTTTCCAAACCGCCACAGGGCAAGCAGAGCTTAAAGCAGCTTATGAAGCAGAACGCGGGCGTTTCCAACATTGAGATTACCGAGGGCAATATCAAAGCCTTTGAGAGTACGGCGAAAAAGTACGGTATCGACTTTGCGCTGAAAAAGGACGCGACGGAAAGCCCGCCCCGCTATCTGGTTTTCTTCAAGGGGCGGGACGCGGACGTGCTGACCGCAGCCTTTAAGGAATTTTCCGCAAAAAAGCTGACACAGGAGAAAAAGCCCTCAATCCGAAAGCTGCTCTCTACCCTCAAAGAAGCTGCACAGGGCAGAAACGCGGAACGGGCAAAGGTCAAGAACAAGGACAGGGAGGTATCGCTATGAAGCCGGAAATCAAGAAGCTGCTTATCTTAAATCTCCCGTATCTGCTCTTTGTCTGGCTCTTTGATAAAGCGGGCGCGGCTGTCCGGCTCTCCCCCGGCGCGGACGCAAGCGCAAAGCTGCTACATCTTGGGGACGGTTTTACCGCCGCCTTTTCCAGTATCGCGCCGAGCTTCCACCCGGCAGACTTAGCTTTAGGCATTGCGGGGGCGGTCATTGTTCGGCTGATTATCTACACCAAAGGCAAGAACGCGAAGAAATACCGCCGCGGGACAGAATACGGTTCGGCGCGTTGGGGCGGGGCTGACGATATAAAGCCATACACAGACCCGGTATTTGAGAATAATATCCCCTTAACGCAGACGGAACGGCTCACCATGAACAGCCGCCCGAAGCAGCCGAAATACGCAAGAAACAAAAATATCCTTGTAATCGGCGGTTCCGGCAGCGGCAAGACCCGGTTCTTTGTGAAACCGTCGCTCATGCAATGTACGTCAAAGGATTTTCCAACGTCGTATATCGTCACTGACCCGAAAGGAACACTGATTTTGGAAACCGGAAAAATGTTGCAGCGGTACAAATACCGTATCAAAGTGCTAAATACGATTAACTTCAAAAAATCCATGAAATACAACCCCTTTGCCTATCTGCGGAGCGAAAAGGACATTTTGAAGTTAGTCAATACCATTATCGCCAACACCAAAGGCGACGGGGAAAAATCCGGCGAGGATTTCTGGGTGAAAGCGGAAAAGCTCTACTATACCGCACTAATCGGCTATATCTGGTATGAAGCCCCGGAGGACGAGAAGAACTTCACGACGCTGCTTGAAATGATAAATGCGTCGGAAGCCCGCGAGGACGACGAGGACTTCCAGAACCCGGTTGACCTCATGTTTGAACGTCTGGAAGAAAAAGACCCGGAACATTTTGCAGTCAAGCAGTACAAAAAATACAAACTTGCGGCGGGAAAAACAGCCAAGTCGATTTTGATTTCCTGCGGCGCTCGCCTTGCCGTGTTCGACATTGCAGAGTTGCGTGAGGTCACGGCTTATGATGAGCTGGAGCTGGATACTCTGGGAGACAGGAAAACTGCCCTGTTCCTCATCATGAGTGACACTGATGACAGCTTTAATTTCCTTATATCCATGTGTTATACCCAGCTGTTTAACCTGCTCTGCGAAAAGGCCGACGATGTGTACGACGGCAGACTGCCGGTTCATGTGCGCTGTCTGATCGACGAGTGCGCCAACATTGGCCAGATACCCAAGTTGGAAAAGCTGGTGGCCACCATCCGAAGCCGTGAGATCTCCGCCTGTCTGGTGTTGCAGGCGCAGAGTCAGCTCAAGGCGATTTATAAGGATAACGCAGATACCATTATCGGAAACATGGATACTTCCATCTTTCTGGGCGGTAAGGAGCCGACCACTCTCAAGGAGCTGGCCGCCGTGCTGGGTAAGGAAACCATCGACACCTACAACACCGGAGAGAGCCGTGGGAGGGAAACATCCCATTCACTCAACTATCAAAAATTGGGGAAAGAGCTGATGAGCCAGGATGAGCTTGCTGTTATGGATGGCGGCAAGTGTATCCTCCAGCTGCGCGGTGTGCGTCCTTTCCTTTCGGATAAGTACGACATCACCAAGCACCCCAATTTCAAGTACACTGCCGACGCGGATGACAAGAACGCTTTTGATATTGAAGCATTCTTGTCCGCAAGGCTGAAACTCAAGCCCAATGAGGTCTGCGATGTATATGAAGTAGACACAAAGGGCGCTTAATTTCGTTCCGCTTTAGAAGGGAGTGATCTTATCTATTCGCCGCATCTGCCCTCTATGGGCCATTGGCGTACAAAGCGGACAATCGCGAGAAAAAATAATGAAAAAGGAGGACAGCCGGAATCATGCCCCCGGAAACCGGGCGGCAGATTGTTCCGGCTTTTGTATGCCTATGAAACATGACAAACCTATTTTTTAATCAGATTCCGGCTAACAAACTATATGGCATTTTTTGAACAGGCAATCACCGTTCTTCAGACCCTCGTTATCGCGCTCGGTGCCGGTCTCGGTATCTGGGGCGTTATCAACCTGCTGGAAGGTTACGGCAACGACAACCCCGGCGCCAATGCTCATGTACGGTAGAGAAGCACAAAGCAAAACAAAGACAGCCAGCCCTGCCACTATTCCGAAGTCAGGGGAACGCAATAGAAAAATTCATAGCTGTGTGCTATACTTAATTAGCATTTGAACATATCAAGCTGACACAGCAATCTCTTTGCTTGCCGTTAATGCGCGTCTACCAATAGTCCGCAGAAAGCAAGAGTATCGTAAAGGTATAAAAATTTCAAACTTCTTTGTAACGAAATTCCGATTTCTCCGTCTAACCTATGAAGCTGAAGGAGGTGATGACAAGTATGGACTATGAAAAGCTCTATAAAGCCTACTATTTACAGGTATACTCGTATACTATTTCTCTTGCCAAAAATCGTGAGATAGCAGAGGAAATCACGCAGAACACATTCTATAAGGCTGTTTCTACAACATCACAATTCAAAGGTAAGTCAGATGAATTGACATGGCTCTGCTCCATAGCAAAAAATCTTTACCATGATGAAATGCGAAGCCGTCAGCGAGTAGCTGATGTGAGTGAAATCAATGACTTGCCATCAAATGAAAATGTTGAGAACTCAGTTGCAGATTCTGACATGGCGTTCCGCATACACCTCGTTCTTCACCGTTTGGAAGAACCATACAAAGAAGTCTTTCAGCTTCGCGTATTCGGGGAACTATCTTTTTCACAAATCGCTGCAATTTTTGGAAAAACAGAATCATGGGCGAGAGTTACTTATCATCGTGCAAAGCTAAAAATTCAAGAAAGGATGGATGAAAAGCATGAGTAAACAATGCGATATTGTTCGAGATATTCTTCCGCTGTATGTTGACGGTGCTTGCAGCGAAGCAAGCGCAGAGATGGTAAAAGAGCATTTGAACGCCTGTGCTGACTGTAACGCAATTTATCAGAAATTGCTTTCTCACACGAACGAAGATGTTCTTCACGAAGAAAGCGAAAGCGTTATTATGCGCCATGAGGCAAAAGAAAAGCAGAGAGGCAAAAAAAAGATAACGATTGCTGTTCTCGTTTCCATCGCTCTTTGTATCATTGCAATTTTTGCAGCTCTCTTTCTGTTACCTATAAACATTGCTTATGAGCCTGTCAAAATCGACTTCCCATTTGAGGTTGAAGATGTCGAAAGCGTTGAAATGTACCACTATGACGAAGTGCCTGCATCAGCAGAAAAGAAAGTAGTTGTTGCTGAAAATGATATAAAGACCCTGTATGATAAGTTCAAGGGCTTATCCTTAAAAGACAAAACAACTGAGGAAACTGCCGGAGCAGCTGTGACCAGCTTTAGATTTAACCTCTCAGATGGAACAAGCTACGATTTGATTTACGCCTGCTATGGAGTTAAAAACGGCGAATTGAAGTCAGCAGCAGGCGGTTTTAAGTATTTCACAAGTGCGGATATCGGCTCTTATTGGAACAATTTGAATACGGAACTTGAAGCAATTCCTATCAATGAGAGTGAATTGCCGTGAGCAGATAGCAAACCCAGCCGAGCCTGTCAACGGTCAAGATGAACGGCGGAAATGCGCCGCTGTTGACAGCCCCGCCCGTCTTTGCTGTTCGGTAATCAAGAGGGCGACAGCACAAGATGCTGCCGCCCTCTGCCATTATTCAGAAAGGGGGATTTTCCATGACCGAACACGAAAAGTATCAAGAACATATCCGGCATACACACGATGCCTTTTGCAAGACTGTTATTCGCCACGCTGCCATAGACGCAGCCCGGAGCATACGGAGCCGCCGCAAGCGGGAAATCTCGCTTGAATATCTGATAGAAGAAAAACACTATCCATTCAGTACCACAGATAAATACTTTGCGGAGCAATCCGGCATGACCAGCTATCCGCTTTTCGTCTGTGGTCAGATGGTGCTTTTGGAAAGCCCAGAGCTTGCCGCAGCCCTGTCCGCACTATCACAGATGGAACAGGAAATCATTTTCTTGTACTACTTCCAACGATTGACGCATAGGGAGATTGGACGGAGATATGGACGGGCTGGCAACACAACCGGGCGGCGTATTCAGATGATTTTACGGCGGCTACGGGCAGAGTTGGAGGGTTTGTCCTATGAGCCAGCTACTTCCCTATGAGACAATCGTTAAGGCAAGCGAGGGCGACCCGGAAGCTGTTGCCGCCGTCCTATCCCATTATGCGGGATATATCCGCTCTTGTGCGAAAATGGACGGACAGATTAACACGGATATGCAGGAGCATATCGTCAGGCAACTGATAGAAAGCCTGTTGAAGTTCCACTTTGACCGCTAAACAGAAAAGTTGTATAATTAGAGCCTAACAAATTAAACTTCAATGAGGGTAGAGCAAATGGAACAGATTATCAATTATAGAGACATACCCACAGATAAAAGGATTGACATATTAAATGCTCTTGAGCGAATAGGTTTTTTTCCGGCATACGGCGGCGTGAAAACAATGCAGCAAATTATGGAAAAGTCAGTTCCAGGTTCAGGCCCACAATTCTATTTCGTTTTCCGTGAAAATGAGTTGATAGGGTACAATTTTCTCATTGGGGACACTAAGAAATATAAAGCGTTCCCATGGCTTGCTATTAGCAATATGGATGAGCAGAAGTTGACTGTTTGTGAAGAAATGATGAAAATACAAATTGCCTTTTTTGAAAAACTCGGAATGCAAAAGATAGCAGATCATTGCGTTAGGATTATGGAAGATTACAGAAAAGGAATTGGAAAGCAGAAAGAAAGCGATTGCAGATAAATTCCATTTGAAAAACGGCTGACAATTTAATACCGCCGCCCATCACAGCGGCAGATAAGCAGTAAATCTTGAAAAGGTTTACTGCTTTTTTTGCGCCCATTTTCAAAAATCTTTGGCAAACCACACCGCCGGATTGTTGTAGGGAGCAGACAGGTAAAACAAAAAAATTTCCGCTGCGTTTGCCAAAACGCCCCCTTTTCACCGTTGTAGTGGTGAACAGCGGGCAGAACACGCCGCCGCAATCGCTATATTGGTGGAGCAAGCCAGTATATCCGCAAACCAGAGCCGCCGAGGAAAGCGGCAGTTTTTTAGAGCAAGATTCTACCACAGTACCAAAATTCGCTTTTCGCTCATTTTGCCCCTGCGGGAATCTTGTTGGGGAGTGCCTTCCCCAAACCCTGCTTATGCGGCTTGCGCCGCTGAAAAATCCCTCAAAATAATTTTTCGGATTTTTCAAAAACAGTTCCGCTTTACACCCTGTTTTTCTCCTATTAGTGAGAGGACACCACGCACAGCCGAAAGGAGGTTTTACCATGCGAAAACGATATAACACGCCGCACCGCAGCCGGGTAGTCAAAACACGCATGACCGAGGAAGAATACGCCGAGTTTGCAGAAAGGCTTTCTGCCTACAACATGAGCCAAGCCGAGTTTATCCGGCAAGCCATAACCGGGGCAGCCATACGCCCCATCATAACCGTTTCTCCCGTCAATGATGAGCTGCTTGCCGCTGTTGGGAAGCTGACCGCCGAATACGGCAGGATCGGCGGCAACTTAAACCAGATAGCCCGGACGCT
>NZ_WQPP01000043.1:0-844 GCF_018785345.1 Clostridium sp. MCC345 | reverse complement strand
CCCGATTATTCATGCAAGGAGGGCGAGAGCTTATGAAAAACGAGATTGAAGCTATGATTACGGACATTACAACCACTACCGCCGAAGCGGAGGACTACACAGGCGAGGACGGGCTTTTATACTGCGGCAAGTGCCATACGCCAAAAGAAGCCTACTTTTCAAAAGAAACCGCCCAATGGTTAGGGCATGACCGACACCCGGCAGAGTGCGACTGCCAGCGGGCAGCCCGTGAAAAGCAGCAAGCCGCCGAAAGCCGACAGAAGCACCTTGAAACAGTGGAGGACTTGAAACGCCGGGGCTTTACCGACCCCGCTATGCGGAACTGGACATTTGAGCATGACAACGGCAGAAACCCACAGACCGAAACCGCCCGCTTTTATGTGGAGAGCTGGGAAACCATGCAGGCTGAAAATATCGGCTACCTGTTTTGGGGCGGCGTGGGGACAGGAAAAAGCTACCTTGCCGCCTGTATTGCCAACGCCCTTATGGAAAAAGAGGTTGCCGTTCGCATGACAAACTTTGCAACGATACTGGGTGACCTTGCCGCCAGCTTTGAGGGCAGGAACGAATATATTTCCCGCCTTTGCAGCTACCCCCTGCTGATACTTGATGATTTCGGTATGGAGCGAGGGACAGAATACGGGCTGGAACAGGTTTACAGCGTGATTGACAGCCGTTACCGAAGCGGCAAGCCGCTGATCGCCACGACCAACCTCACGCTGGAGGAATTGCAGCACCCGCAGGACACGCCCCACGCCCGTATTTATGACAGGCTGACTTCCATGTGCGCCCCCGTCCGCTTCACGGGCAGCAACTTCCGAAAGGAAACCGCACAGGAAAAGCT
>NZ_WQPP01000042.1:0-1504 GCF_018785345.1 Clostridium sp. MCC345 | reverse complement strand
AAGCCCAGAGCCAAGTACAAGGCAGAGCATGAAACGGAACTGAAACAGTTCTACGCCGCCAGACGCAAGCTGACCGGAGAGTTCCCGGATGGCAAGGTGGATATGAAAAAGCTGACCGAAGAGTATGACGAGCTGGAACAGGCGCACAACACCACCTATGGCGAGTTTAAGACCGTCAGAGACGATTTACACCGTCTTTGGAAGGTCAAGTCATGTGTAGATACTGCCGCCCGATTTAACGAGCGTACAGAGGAACAAATGCTCCAAAATCGACCCCAAACACGACACAAAAAGGAGGATATATCCCGATGAATTACACCCAAGCACAGATTGACCGGGCAAACGCCGTCAGTCTGGAAGATTTTCTCCGCACACAGGGAGAGACGCTTATCAAAAGTGGACGGGAATACCGCTGGAAAGAACATGACAGCCTGACCGTTCGTGGAAACAAATGGTTTCGCCACAGCCAGAGCAAGGGCGGCTATCCCATTGATTTTGTCATGGAGTTTTACGGCAAGTCCTTTCCCGAAGCAGTCCAGCTCTTAACCGGCGAAAGCGCCGAGGGACAGAGCGAAGCCAGCACAGCACCGCCCACAGCGTTTCACTTGCCCTTGCACAACAGAACAGCCGACAGAGCAATTCAATATCTTTGCGAAAGCCGAGGTCTCAACAAAACGCTTGTTGAGGCTTTTCTTCTTTCCGGGGATATTTACGAGGACGCAAAGCGGCACAATGTTGTGTTTGTCGGCAGAGACCGAAGCGGTACGCCGAGATACGCCCATGTGCGAGGAACGGCAGACCCATTCAGACAGGACATTGCCGGGTCTGACAAGTCCTATCCGTTCCGCTATGAGGGAAACGGCAACCAGCTCTTTGTCTTTGAAGCGCCGATTGACCTGTTATCGTTTATCTGCCTTTATCCGCAGGATTGGCAGACAAGAAATTATCTTGCCCTGGGCGGCGTTTCGGGCAAAGCCCTTGACCGTTTCCTTTCTGAACGCAAGGACACCCGAAAAGTGTTCCTCTGCCTTGACAGCGACACCGCAGGAAGCGAAGCCTGTACCCGACTGGCACAGGACATTCCCGGCGAGATCGCCGTCATTCGCCTTGTCCCGGCAAGGAAAGACTGGAACGATGTTCTCCGTCAGCAAGGGGACATTCCCAGCCGCAAATTCATAGCCGAGACAATCACGCTGCGAGAGCTGCCCACCGCCCAGCCTGTTCCCATGCTCCGCATGGCAGATGTGGAGCTGACGAGCGTGGAATGGCTATGGTTTCCCTATATCCCCTTTGGAAAGCTGACGATCATACAGGGCAACCCCGGCGAGGGCAAGACCTACTTTGCCATGCGTCTTGCGGCGGCTTGCACCAACCGAAAGCCCTTGCCCGGTATGGAGACCCTTGAGCCTTTCAACATTATCTACCAGACCGCCGAGGACGGTTTGGGCGATACCGTTAAGCCCCGGCTGATGGAAGCTGACGCAGACCTTGAACGAGTGCTTGT
>NZ_WQPP01000041.1:0-251 GCF_018785345.1 Clostridium sp. MCC345 | reverse complement strand
TTCGTAAACATTTTTCAACGCAAGGTTGTGAAAGATATTCATTGTTCGGTTTTGAAGGATCAAACCTTCAAACAAAATAGGAAACACACAAAACATCTTCGGTGATGATGCGCTTGGGGGACACACCCGTTCCCATTCCGAACACGACGGTTAAGACCTAAGCGGTCGATGGTACTTGGTGGGCAGCTGCCTGGGAGAGTAGATGGTCGCCGAAGTCCTATGGGCTCATAGCTCAGCTGGTTAGAGCGCAC
>NZ_WQPP01000004.1:0-7853 GCF_018785345.1 Clostridium sp. MCC345 | reverse complement strand
AAAGGTCCTCCTAATGATATTTATTGTATCATAGAAGAACCTTCTAAACATTATTTTACAGAAAAAGTCTCACATACCCGAAAAAGTCTGTAAATAAGATTCTTCTATGATATGTGAGGGTGGTAAGCCTGAAAATCAGGCTTCTCACCCTTGTTTTATATATAACAGTTGTTGAATGGCATGTCAAGAGCAGGCGGTTTTCCGCCCCGCCTTATTCGCCTGTTTATTCGTTACTCCGGGAGGCGTCCTTCGTACATAATACTCAGTTCACCATACACCTGTGCCCAGTTCCGGATCGTACTGGTCCATTTCTTCGTAGCTTCAAACGTGGCAAGATACAGTGCCTTTAAAAGGGCTGTATCGCTTGGAAATACGCTTCTCTGGCGATTCAGTTTCCGATAGGTGGAATTCAGTGATTCTATCGCATTTGTCGTGTAAATGACCTTCCGGACCGTTGCCGAAAATTTGAAAATCGGAGAAATTGCATCCCAGTTATCCTTCCAGCGTTTCATGGAATTCGGATATTTGGGAGTCCATTTTTCGGTCACATGTTCTAATGCTGCCAATGCCTTTTTCTCGCCTGCCGCCTGATAAATCGTTTTCAAATCCGCTGCAAATGCTTTCCTATCCTTGTCAGGGACATATTTCAGAGTGTTTCTTACCTGGTGTACGATACAGCGCTGATATTCGGTCTTAGGGAAGGCAGCATTGATAGCTTCTTTGATTCCTGTAAGACCATCAACACAAACAATCAGGATATCTTTCACACCTCTGTTTTTCAGCTCATTCAGTACTGTCAGCCAATATTTGCTGCTCTCATTTTCGCCAACCTGAATGGTCAACACTTCTTTTTTGCCTTCGTGATTGATGCCTAGGATCACATATGCAGCAAGCTTACGGATAACGTTATTATCTTTCACCGAAAAGTGGACGGCATCGATAAAAAGAATCGGATACACTTCTGCCAGAGGTCTGTTCTGCCATTCTTCTATTTCCGGCAAAAGACGATCTGTGATATCAGAAACCATGCCTTCGCTGACTTCAAAACCATAAATATCTTCAATCATCTCAGAAATCTGGCGTGTTGTCATGCCTTTGGCATACATAGAAATGATCTTATCATCGATTGCAGAGATGTCTTTCTGACGTTTCTTGACGATTTTAGGTTCAAATGTACTGTCGCGGTCCTGCGGAACACTCAGTGTGGTTTCGCCATATTTACTGCGAATCTGTTTTTGTTTATATCCATTTCTGGAATTGGGATTTTCAGAGCGTTCATAGGACTCATAACCCAGGTGTTCATCCATTTCAGCTTCCATCATTTCTTTGATGGTATCGCCCAGCAGATCTTTGAGAGCGTCCTGGATATCCTCTGCTGACTGGATATCGTATTCCTGCAGAAGTGCTGCAATAATGTTTTTCTTACCCTCGGACATTCTTTTTCTTCTTGCCATAATTTAAGGCCTCCTCATGATATTTTTATTCTATCATAGAAGGCCTTGTTATTTATGTTTTTACAGAGTTTTTTTCACAGGCTCCAATTTGCCCCGGAGCTGTTGGATGAAAAATTTTGTGAAAAGCAACTTTGAAAATATTTTTTTCAAAGCCTAAAGGAAACCGCCACAAAAAATTGTGCTTAGCAGCCCATAAGCTAAGGAAAGGTGAGGGCCAGTCCCCCACCTTTTTTTAGCTCTAAGACCGCTCAAAATATTCTCTATAGATATTCTGATAATTATCCACATTGAGCTTTCTATTACGGATATTTTGGAAAATACACCTGTAAATAATTATTGCTACCTATACAGCCACTTTACATTTTCTCGCTTAATCTGCCATCGAGAACCTGTCTTGCCGTCTTTTCATCGAACAAATAACAGAGCTGGGCAACCACTTTTTTCCCTGCATCCTCGTCAATATCTGCATTTTTAACAGCCGTTTCGACAAACGCTTTGATAATATCGTTGAATGCGGAGCTGTCCACCATACGGCAAATATCTTCGGTATCACAGGTGGCAAGGAAGTCATAAATACGAATCTCCTTGTCTGCCGTTTCCTTGTCGATTCTTCCCTGCTTTACCATCTGTCTGTAACTGGCTGCCATTATTTCGTAACCATTCATGCTTTTACCCTCCTATTATCGCTATTTATCGAATTTGATACTTGACTGCTCTCTTTATGTATATATTATATTGCAATAGATCCACACTCGTCAAACCATTGCTTCTGCCATTTACGGATAGGTTTAGTGTTAAGCCCCGCATCCAATCCTTGTATCTCATGCGAATATCATGAACAGTTCTTCCGATATAATCTTTACCCCTTTTATACAAAGGAATACAGCCCCAAGGCAATTTGCCCCGGAGCTGCTGGATGAAAAATTTTATGAAAAGCAACTTTGAAAATATTATTTTCAAAGTCTAAAGGAAACTGCCACAAAAAATTGTGCTTAGCAGCCCATAAGCTGTTGCTCCTTAAAAGCTGCTACGAGGAGTGCCTCTCATGTGTCATAACTATCTTGGTGGTATGTATCTCCGCACCTTTAGCAAAAAACCTGCACCCGACACAGTTTCCTCTGTGGTTATATTACCAAAAAACGCCTGTTCAAGCAAGTGATCAGAACACTTCTTTTTATATGTATAACCAGAAAGACAATTAAAACCAATATACAACAAACAATGCAGATAGAATTTCAGTAAGATTCTATCTGCATTGTCTTTTAGTGATATTTTGCAACATGACTTTAAAAAACCATACTCATGTAGATATTGTAATTATTTACAATATTTCACTCAATCTGATTTTAATCATTAGGGCCAAAGCCAAACATCAACACTTCTTCCTTTTTTCCCAAATTCTAATCTACTTTCGATGGAACTCCAAGCTGTGAAAATGGCTTGATCATCGGAAAGCTCTCTTCCCTTCACAATGCCGAGTAAAGTGTACTGCCCATTATCCAAAGTTCTCAGCAACGGACCACCACTATCCCCTTTTTGAGTTTCAATATCTGTTTTTATCATTCTGCGATAGGTACCTGCACCTTCACCATTCCATTTGCATTGATAATTTTCGCTAATTACTTTACCATCTATACGACCGGATTTATCCCCATACATTGTAACTTTTTCACCCTGAATTGCCTTTCCGGTATTCATAATTAGTTTATCTGTTCCACATACCTTCATTTCATGTATAACTTCTGAACTTTTAGGTTTGTAAATTACGGCTACATCTGCATATGCATAGTCATTATCATTAACTGGGCCTATATTCATAAATTCAATAAAACCCATATAATAATCCCACATATAAATTTCACTGCCATCCTCATAATTATGTGCAGAGGTAATCCACCCCAAATCACCATAACCTTCGTCGCTCAATCCTTCAATTTCATAGTAAATACCACAGCCCAAAGTAGACCTTGTCCCAGTTTCATCACAATGAAGGTTACTACCTGCCCCGGCACTATTAAGTGCTGTATCTTCAAAATTACCTTCTGAAATTTCAAAAATCAAATGTTCCATATCAATCCCCGAAATTTCAGAGATGGTTTGCTTCTTTTCATCATTCCATTCAGGTGCCTCTACGATTAAACCATTAAGTTTTTCGTCTGTACCTATACCAACAACATCAATTTCCCCATTCTTTTCGGCATTCCAAATTTTATCGCAAGCTGTATCCAACTCACTCATGGTATAAACACAATCATTTTCATAAACAATTTTTTGTGTAGCACTTCTCAATTTAGCTGGCACACATCCTTTTACTTGGGACACTAAACTCTGTACTTTCTGCTCTTTCTTTGTTTTAATGTGCAACACATCATCTTCAATATACATACCACCATAATCATCTTCATCTAAATTTGCCGACAACACTGACCAAACATCACTTTCAACTTGTAAAAAAGTTTCTACATCGTCGCTATTTAAACTTCTGGGCACTTTATACTGTGCCTTTTTTCTAGCAATTTCTTCTTTACTAGGTTTTTCTTGGTCATACCTCGTATCATTGATTCTGTCCTCACCTGCAAAAGCAGCAGTTGGAACAGTCAGACCCATAATAAGAATAGAAGAAATTATAAGCCTTCCCCATGTATTTTTCATATCTTAACCTCCTCGTACACATAAAAACAAACCTCACAGAAATATAAGATTTTTAAATCTCAAATTCTGCAGCACAAAATTCTACATTGAAAAACGTTTTCCTAATACTATATATCTGCTTATCTAACACATATACAATTCTATATGTTCCGTTATCCAATTCATTGTAATAATCTTCAAGGAAAACAGTTTCTACTGTTTTGTCATTTGGTTTTATTATAGATGCAGAATCATCTATATCTATACCTTTCTCAAAAGGAACTACAATCCATCTACCTCCTTCTAATTTTTCTATTTGAAATTCCCCATATGAATATACAAAAGCAGTTTTATTCTCAAATTCCAAATCAAGCTTAGAATTGTGTATATCTGTATCCACATTTAATACAATTCCAGATGATTCATACTTGTCATAGAAGGTTGTCTCCAAGTTACTCATATTAACATTAGAATCTAAGCCATACCTCAACACCTTATTTAATATTGTAAGAAATTCAATCTTGCTAATATTGTTTTGCGGCTTAAATGTGCCATCCTCATAACCTGCAATTAAATTTAGATCCTCACAAATCAAAATATTGTTAAAGGCATACTTTGATATATCCTGTCCATCTTTAAATTCACAGGTTAGATGCTCTGTTTTACTTTCAAGGTTAAACATTCTAACAATAAATGTTGCTGCCTGCTCCCTTGTTAATAACCCATTCACCTGAGCT
This sequence comes from Clostridium sp. MCC345, assembly GCF_018785345.1. Classification (NCBI taxonomy): domain Bacteria; kingdom Bacillati; phylum Bacillota; class Clostridia; order Eubacteriales; family Clostridiaceae; genus Clostridium; species Clostridium sp. MCC345. The sequence goes on along the minus strand of NZ_WQPP01000004.1, from coordinate 3,031 downwards.
ACAAAATTTCCATTTTGATCAACAGCTCCTGCATAGACATGAGAATTATACAGCCTAATAATATTTGCATACTCTTTATCTCTTACCGACAAATCTGTAAACGGATTAACTGCATATGTATTATCAGAGAATTTACCAGTAGCAATTAAAATTTCTGCCATATTCCCTCTTGTCAATGGTTCCTCTAATCCTACAGTATCTGAAATAATTCCCCTCGCAAACATATCGCTCACTATTTCACTATACCATTTTGTTGTTATATCCGTACCACTGCCGTTCTCAGCATGAACTTGAGTCGGTATCATAAATAGACTTAATGCTAAAACAAGTACTTTTCTTAACTTATTTTTATTAAAAGTCATAACCCTTCCACCTTCTTTACTGCTTATATATTCATAAAATTTTTCATTTTATATTAACTGCACTTATGGTATAATTAGTTATATCCTGTTTGAAACAGATTTTGTGTTGGTCGCACGCTTCTGCATTTTTCATTCAGGATTTTTTATCACCTCCATCACCAATTTCTTCTTACCCTTCATAAAACCATCCCCTTTCAATTAAATATTAAATAACATTTATATTAGTGATGTTTTTCTTTACTCAAATTAAAATGATCCCAAACCATTATGGATTATCTATATAAATATCCGCAATAATAACCCACATAAGTTCCACTGGCTGTCTTTTCTCCATACGAAAAGGTTAATGTTCCTGTATATGTATATCCATTTTTCTCCATAGATACCTTCAGACTGGCTGGACAAGAAGTTTTAGATGTATATTTGTAATCTTTAATATAAATAGATTTTGTGGCTCTTTCAGCATCATTCATATTTATATACGGTTCTAACTCCTCATAGGAAAGATCCAAAATAACAACCTCATCTCTCATAAAACAAATTTTCTCATCAGACTCCTCTATTACCTGTATTTGATCGTTATTGCTATCATTCATTGCAACAGAAACTCCTGTTGTAGCAAAAGCGGTTGCCGCACTTGAAAAAATAAACAGGGATGCCAATGTCATTACCAAAGATGTCTTTTTAAATTTCATAATCATTACAATCCTTTCTTTTAACATGCTTTTTTTAATGAAATTATTTGCCAAAACCTTACTTTCGTTCTGCCAAAGCGCCATATTTACAAGCGTTTTGGCATACATTTCTCTTTTATCCTCATGTAAGATTTGAATGACCTTTTTATCGCAAAAAATCTCTGTATCCTTATCCATATACCAATATAGCAGCCACATACATGGATTAAACCAATGTATACAAACAACAACTACAGATATAATTTTCCACAGATAGTGCATATATTTGATGTGAATACACTCATGCAATAAAATACACTGTAGAGTTTCCTTATCATTTATATTTAAATCTTTAGGCATTATAATAACCGGGTTCAGAAAGCCATAAGATACAGGCGTATCTAAAACAGCAGAAGTCTTTATTTTTATCCTTCTTACAGGAAATTTTATGCTTTCAAAAACTTCTTCCATCCCTAAGTTCTGTATCAAAGCAGAATTTTCTGCAATATCATTACAGTATTTGTGCATTTTTAAAAAATATCTTGCAAAAAATACTGAAATAAAAATTATAAGTACCGTACAAACTATTAACCCTATGGAAATTATCCACTCTGTTTGTTCTCTCTCCGAGAGTGTAATATCTAAAATTTGCCTTAAGCCACCTTCTAATGCTATTTTCATATTATAAATACTATAGTTAGAACTAATTGAGAATGGCACTAAGGCTCTGATCATTGCCAACCACCAAAGACCGCAGAATAATTCTATTGGCAAAAATCTTTTAAAAAGCCCCCTTAAAATAACTGTAAACAATACAATACAACTTGCCGAAAAACTCATATATAAAAAACTCATGGCACACTTCCATTCTTCAGCACATTATTTTTTTAAATCATCTATTACCTGAAACAAGCCTTTAATCTCATCATTTGTCAAATTATCTTTATTTAGATAAGCCTTAAAAAAAGCAATTTTGGAAGGATAAGATTTTTCTATCTGCTCAGAAACACTGCTCATTTGTGCTTCTTCTTTTGTGATTAAAGCCTTACAGGTAAATTTCGGTTTTTTCCTTTCAATATAGCCTTTATCAACACATTTCTGAACCACCGTATAAGCGGTTGTTCTTTTCCACCCATCTTCTTTTCCTAAAATTTCCGCAATTTGCCCAGCGGTAAGTTCTCCATGCTCCCATAGAACTTCTAAAACCTTTATTTCCGAATCATAAAACCTCATATAACCAACTCTTTTCCATAAACTTTTTCTCTTTCTTCTCTCTAAAATATCTCTAAATACATCCCATAATATTGTCTATTGGTGTAGTCAAATTATACCATTGACTATTTCTATAGTCAATATGGCATATTGCTATATCACCTTTTGTTATATTTTGCCAAAAAACAGTACAAAAAAACGGTTAATTTATAATCAACCGTTTTCTTACTAAGCTATAATTCTTTTCTTGCATCTGTCACAAAACCACTTCTATATTCACTCCAAATCTATCTAACTCCCTAAAAGCTCCTTGGTCTTTCCGACCAGATATAATGGAATATTGGTAATATTACCGTCCTTTCTATATCCCATTTTTGAAAATCTGACTGCATATTGAGGGTGATTGTCTGCAACATATTTTTTGAAGGTCGGTGCTGATTTATCTTCACCGCCTTTTGTTTCAACAGGAATAATATCCATGCCGCACTGTAGCACAAAATCAATTTCCCCATTTCTGCTTGAGAAATATCTCGGCATTACATCAAACTGCCCCCTAAGCTGCTGCAGAACATAGTTTTCCGTCAGCGGGCCTTTGAACTGATAGGTTGACTTTAACAGGATTGCACTGTTATCAATGCCCGCCATCTGCTTTAACAATCCGGTATCAAATAAAAATAATTTAAACTGGTCTAACTTATCAAAGGCAGAGAGCGGATGCTCCAGCTTAGAAACATTATATATCCGGTTTAGCATTCCTGCCGAAACAAGCCATTCTATTGCTTC
>NZ_WQPP01000040.1:0-1898 GCF_018785345.1 Clostridium sp. MCC345 | reverse complement strand
GCCAGAGACACCAGCCGTAAAATCCGTTCCACTTTCCAGTCCAAAGGCAAGTCCGGCAAGCACCTCACAGGCACGGTCATTTACGGCTATCTCTGGAACGAAGCCAGAGACCAATGGTTGGTTGACCCCGAAGCCGCAGAGGTGGTAAAGCGCATTTTTGCCATGACGATTGAAGGCTACGGTCCGTATCAGATCGCCAGCAAGCTGAAAGAAGAAAAAGTCCTCATTCCGTCCGCTTACCTTGCCCGGCACGGCGAGGGCGTGAACAAAAACAAGACTTTCAAAGATGTGTACGGTTGGGGTTCTTCCACCATCTGCAACATTCTTGAAAAGCGTGAGTATCTGGGACACACCATCAACTTCAAGACCCGAAAGCACTTCAAGGACAAGAAAAGCCATTATGTTCCGGAGGACGAATGGACAATTTTCGAGAACACCCATGATCCTATCATTGACCAGCAGACCTTTGACCTTGTGCAGAAAATCCGTGGGAATGTCAGACGCTACCCGGACGGCTGGGGCGAAGCAGCTCCCCTCACGGGCTTGCTCTATTGTGCCGATTGCGGCGGCAAGATGTATGTCCACCGCACCAACAACGGCAAGCGCATTTCTCAATACACCTGCTCACAGTACACCAAAGTTCCTTGCGGAACGCTCTGCAAGACCCAGCACCGTATCAATGAAGATGTGGTACTGTCCCTTGTCTCTGAAATGCTGAAAGCCATTGCCGAGTATGCGAAGCATGACAGAGCCGAGTTTGTCCGTGTGGTGCAGGAAGCGCAGTCCAGCCAGCAGACGGCAGAGGTCAGGAAACAGCGGACACGCCTTGCCACCGCAAAGCAGAGAGTTTCCGAGCTGGAAGTCCTGCTCTGCAAAATCTATGAGGATAACATTTTAGGCAAGCTGTCCGACAGCAGATACGCCACTCTGGACGCTCAATACGAAAAGGAACAGACCGAGCTTACCGCTGAAATCTCTGTTCTGGAAAAGGCTGTCAAGAGCTATGAGAAGCACGAAAAGGACGCTGATCGTTTTATCGCTCTGATTGATAAGTACGAGAACTTCGACAAGCTGACCATTGCCATGCTCAACGAGTTTATCGAGAAAATCCTTGTGCATGAGCGTGACCGCAAAGGCAGTATACAGACCACACAGGAGGTCGAGATTTACTTCAATTTTGTCGGTCGATTTGTTCCCCCGGCGTTTGGAGAAGTGGAGCTTACCCCGGAGGAATTAGAGGAAATCCGCAAGCGTGAGGAACGCAAGGACAGGCTTCATCAGAACTACTTGAAGCGGAAAGCCAGCGGAGCGCAGAAGCGATACGAGGACAAAATCAAGGGGAGAAAAAAGGCAGAAATCGAAGCCAAGAAAGCCGCCATTCGTGCGGAGGATATTGCAAAGGGCGTGTTCGTCCCTGTCAGCAGTTTACCGCAGAGAGAGCCGATGAAAGGAGTACAAACAGCATGAATATCACTTACACACAGAACGGCGATTATCTTATCCCGAACATCATTATCCGCAAGACCAAGCCCCTCGGACACTACGGCAGACTCCGCAAAGCGTATCTGGAAATGCACCGTCCGATACTGTTCAATGAGCTGGTGCTATCCGACAAGCTCTTTGAGCATTGCGCCGAGATTGACGAAGCGGCACGAAACCGCATGGAGCTGATCGTGCGGTCACTGGCAGAGCAAAACGGCGTGACCGAGCAACTGAAAGCCGAAAACCAAATGGAATGGGTGCGGCAGATGAACGCTTGCAAGGTACAGGCAGAGGAAGTTGTGAAAGCGGAATTGATTTATGATTGAGCGAGAAAGTCCGGGCAGAAAACTGTTCGGACTTTTCTCATATAGTCCAAAGTTGCGGTAGAATTGTTCACAAGTTTTATGGTATAATTT
>NZ_WQPP01000039.1:0-1080 GCF_018785345.1 Clostridium sp. MCC345 | reverse complement strand
AAGCTGGTATGCCGCCGGACAACATTCATAAACTTTTCTGCGTTCACGGTGGCTTCCTGTGCTTTGGAAAGCTCCGCTTGGATAGCGGCGGCTCTTTCTTTCAGTTCCCGTTGCTCTGCTTCATAGTCTGCCGACAGTTCTGTGAAACGCTCGTCTGATATGCGCCCGGTCACGCTGTCCTCATACAGCCGCTTGAAGATAGCGGATAACTCGGCTATGCGTTTCTCGGCGGCTTCCAGTTCCTTTTTCTTGGCGGCGTTCCTGCGTTTGCCTCCGTCCTCGTTCTGCTCAATCAAGAGCTTCATAAACCGGGCTTCATGCTTTGCCGCATAGCTTGTCACTTTCCGCAGATTGGAGAGTACACCAGCGGTCAAGAGGTCGGTGCGGATAAAGTGCGCCGTACAGTCATGGGTGCGTTTCTTGTAGTTGCCGCAGATATAACAGTCCTGCTTGCGTTTGTCCGTCTGGTATCGCTGCTGATACATCACACTGCCGCAGTCCGCACAGAACAGTATGCCGGAGAACAAGCCCACTTCATCATAGCGGTTGGGGCGTTTGCGCTGCTTGCGAAGCTCCTGCACCCGTTCCCATGTTTGGGGGTCTATGATAGGCTCGTGGTGATTCTCGAAAATCACTTGCTTTTCCGGGGGATTTTCTACACTGTGCTTGACTTTGTAAGAGAGTTTTTCCGTCTTGAAGTTTACCAGACAGCCTGTGTATTCCCGGTTTTCAAGGATATGCACAACGGTATTGGTCGCCCACTTGCACTCATAGCCGGGGTGGTAGCGGCGGGTGCTGCCCGTCCTGCGGTATTCCAGCGTCCCCGGCGTGGGGATTTGCTGCTCTGTGAGCATACGGGCTATCTTGGTCGGACCATTCCCGGCAAGGCAGAGGTTGTATATCTGCTTGACTACGGGTGCAGCTTCCTCGTCAATAATGAAATTTTCGTCCTCGTCCATGAGGTAGCCATACACAGGCTTGCTTGTGATGGGCTTGCCACTCATGCCTTTTGAGCGTTTTACTGCTTTGATTTTCTTGCTCGTATCTCTCACCAGCCATTCGTTAAAGATATTCCGCAGC
>NZ_WQPP01000038.1:0-226 GCF_018785345.1 Clostridium sp. MCC345 | reverse complement strand
TCCCCGTCAAACACCGTTGTAACATGAATCTCTGTTTTGTTTTTTGCCATAGGCAGTTATCCTCCATACATGAAAATAGCCAGACAGAGGGTGTCGGCAACGAAGTCCGGCAACGGGCTTCAAAAGACCTTGCAAACAATCTCAATCTGGCGATGGTTACTATTTATACTTTTCTTTTATTTTTCTGTTGTTTTGGTTGTTATAAGGGAGAAAAGCCCGGAAATAA
>NZ_WQPP01000037.1:0-207 GCF_018785345.1 Clostridium sp. MCC345 | reverse complement strand
TGCACCTTGAAAACTGAATACAAGTAAAGCAAAAATAGAGTCAATCGAGAAAACAAAATTTTCTATTTTCAAATGTAACAAAAGTTGTATCGCTACAACGAAACATTCCAGAGAAAAGCTATATAAAACTGGTCAAGCAAGAAAGAGCACAAGGAGAATGCCTTGGCACTAGGAGCCGATGAAAGACGTGGTAAGCTGCGAAAAGCT
>NZ_WQPP01000036.1:0-265 GCF_018785345.1 Clostridium sp. MCC345 | reverse complement strand
TGGGGTGAAGTCGTAACAAGGTAGCCGTATCGGAAGGTGCGGCTGGATCACCTCCTTTCTATGGAGAAAAGCGGAGAAAAGCTGCATAAAAGCTTTTGTCAGAATGGATTGCTTGCAAGACAGGCTGACAAAGAGGTTTTAGGTAGGTTTGCGGAGCAAATACATGAGTAATGCGAAGCATTACGAATGGTTTTTCGTAAACATTTTTCAACGCAAGGTTGTGAAAGATATTCATTGTTCGGTTTTGAAGGATCAAACCTTCAAA
>NZ_WQPP01000035.1:3102-97032 GCF_018785345.1 Clostridium sp. MCC345 | reverse complement strand
AAAGGTCCTCCTAATGATATTTATTGTATCATAGAAGAACCTTCTAAACATTATTTTACAGAAAAAGTCTCACATACCCGCCCTTTTTGCGAACTTATCTTGATGCGGTCAGTCTTTTTTCCTTATTTTTCAAGGAATTTTCAGTTTCTTATCTCCTTCTGAAAACAAAAAGACCGCGATTCTTCCTTTCATACAAATTGAAATTAGAATTGACGGTCTTTTTTTATATGTTTGTAATTTTTTGTCAGGCAAGCTGAGCCCGATGATTTCTTTAACCCGGCTTCGGGATGATTCATCCCAAAGAGCCTTATACTCTGACCTGAAATACGCTTACCTGTCCTACAAGCTTATTGTATCATAGTGGACAAGTGATTTACAGTCGCAGTTTGGCAAGAGGCAAACACTGCCTATATTTGCAACGGTATAAATCGGAAGCTGTCTAAGATATTTTTTAATGAATAACCTTCTGTTCCTTTACAATATCCCACAGGATTGCATCCACTTTGTTATGTAAAACATCATGCTGCAGGCGATAAAGATTTTCCAGCGTAACCTTCAAATCATTATGAACAAAGCCTTCTACATTTGTAGCACGGATGCCTTCCTTTGCCATCATCATAGCCTGCAAAGAACCAAACAGGGCAACATACATTCTTGTAGCGCAGGAAGGTTTTGCACCATCACATACTACGCCGGCCATCTGAACCTGTGCTGTACACAGCATATCATTGATCTGCTGAGGAGTTAGGCCATGGAGAAATGCGACCCCGGCAGCCGCTGCAGGTGCAGCTGTTGTTGCGCAGGAGCAAGTGGGAGGCATATAAACATATTCTTTAGAAGCATATTTCATAAATGTATTCATCAGCAATGCAAAGGCTACAGCACGGTAACCATCTTCAGCACTCATCTTGCGATACTGAGAGGATGCCCAAGGAGCCATAACAACCATCAACCCTTGGTTGCCGCTAGCGGTACTTACCATGGTGGGGTAGTCACTGCCGCCCATACGAGCGTCTGCACCAGCAGTGCCCCACATTAAAACGTGTGTGATTTCATCTTCAGCTACGAAACCGCTTTCTACATTTTTACGCAAAATACGCGCTGTCTGAATACCACGAGGATTTTCCAAACCATCGGTAGCAACCTTTGTATTCATTTCAACAGCCTCTTTTGCCCGACCAAATTCGCTGATATCAGCTGTTTTGCACCAATTATAGATGTTCTCAATCGTAAAAACATCCCAGTCAACGTCATTTGCGGGAATCAGCATTTCGCCCGCGGGTTTGCGATTGTCAACAAGCACCTTGCCATCCGCTTCCAAATATGTCCATGTATGATGTTCATCCTCAAAGATAACTGTTGCAACGTGTTCATCTGTCGTGAGGGTCAGCTTGAAATACACCTGTTTACCGGTGCTATTGTCCATGTCCAGTGTAAACTCAGCATTCTGAATCAATTCTTCTGCTGCAACAACGTCTTCAGGGCGAATATTGTGCAGTACTTCTTTACAAGCCTCTGCATCACCGTTTACAATACCTACAGCAGATGCCAAGAATGCGCCGGTTTTACCGCCAGTATTGGGAATACCGACCGCCTGGACACCAGTAACCATTAAGCCGCAACCCACCATGTCAACACGCAACACCTTACCAGGAGCGTGCTTGCGGGTAATTGCACCTGCCAAAGCAAACATCATAGGCTCTGTGCAACCCAAAGCGGGGGAAGCTTCCTTGTCCAACAGTTCTCTAAAAATTGTCTTACTCATACTCATTTCCTTCCTTTCTTTTCTTTCGCGTTTTTTGATTGAATTTATTATTGTTGATATATCTCATAATTCATGCGATATATATCTAACTAAATCTGTATTGTTTCTAGTTGAGGATATTCCTTTGTCAAAAATTCCCTGTTTTTACATAGTTCTTAATCTGTTCCACGCTCTTCCCACAAATGCCTAAAACCTCTGCAGAGCGACCGTTTACAAACCAATTTGTATCATGAGCCACACCAACCAATGTAATAACAGCGTCCATAATAGGAGTTTCAATTCCTAACAAATCAGCGATGGAGGCCCAGCAAACCAATGCAATGGGAATATCTTCCGTAAGATAACGATAATGGATGTCATTAGGACCGGCAATGGATGTCAGCGCATGGCAACCATGACCCATAGCATACAGAGCCTCCCATGATTCGATTTTTTCAACACCAGCAAAATCCTCCAAAGCATGAATCCGATAGCCCAGAGCTTTCCCAATAGCCAGGCGTTCTTCATTCAAAAGCACGTCAATCTTCAAGCCAGAGGGCTGAAAACCATGTTCATATAGGAAGAAGGTAAAATCTGGCTTTTCAATGTTACTCAGGTTCACCAGACACGGTCCGGGATGCACTGTGGGGTTAATTAAGCTCAATCCGCATTCCAGAATATCCGCATACATACCTGGAAATTCATAGATGTCTTTTCTTACCTGATCATAGTATTTTTCTCCGGCAGAAGCAGGAAAAAATGCAATGGGTGCCAAGTGCCGCTCAAACATACGAACCTTGCCAGGCTCAACTCGCCTTGCGCTAAAGGGAGGAATAGTAGATTCTGCAAAAATGGGGCAGGACGCATCCTCTTCCCATACATTTTTGTAAATCAGGGAAGCCATGCAACCATTGAACGTAATCAGAATCTGCTGTGCAGTGGTATGTCCCTTCAGAATTCTTGCATATTCTTCGTGGCGATTGCCGGGGACACACAGAATGATATAATCTGCACCTTTTACCGCCTCGTCAATATCGGAAGTAACGACATCAATTTTTTCTTTTGCTTCAAATACACCGACACATTCAATTTCGTGTGTGTCTACGATTTTTTGGATTCTGGAAATCAGGTAGTCTGGCGCAAATAAACGTACCTCATGCCCATTGGACTTCAGGTCAACCGCAACAGTTTGCGCAATATTACCAGTACCAAGAACAGCTATTCTTTTCATTTTTTACCATTTCCTTTCTTTTTGTTTTTATTTTATACTTATACACTTTCCGTGAATAAGCCCTCCTTTTTGTCGCGAGATTTGATTATGAAATAGCGAACAATGCATACAACCGCAACAACACAGCCGGAATAACCGCAATAGGTCATAATATAGTTCAACAGGGTTTCATAGGGGACAAACAGTGTGATGATATATACACATATCCCGGCAATCACACAAATTAGCTTATATTTTTTACTCTTATCATCTTTAGCCAGCATAGACGCACAAGTCCACAACATCGGGCAGATGGTAGAAAAAATTGCTGCCAGAATGATGATTGCAAACAACAGAGATAAAATGATTCCGGCATTTCCACCGAAAACGTTGTTCGCCAGCAGCAGATTAGGGATGGAGGCCTGTACAGCTGCCTGAATGTTTCCGATATGGTTAAGACCCATCAGAAAGGAAACCAACATGATGCCACCGGAGCTGATAATCATAATGAGCTGATTATATATGAATTTATATTCTCTTAAATTGTAGCCAATTGTACCAACAAATGCGGAAACTAGTAACAGATTGCAGCCTGCAAATGACAAACCCGCTGTAACCCAGTTGGAACCAGCACGAATCACATCCACATCGCCACTATTGATAGCTGCATTTCCTTCCGCAATCATCGGATAGTATCTAAAGGCAGCTACAATACCGATAAACAGCGTGAATAATACAATAATCGGTCCAACCTTACCAATAATATCTATAATCTTGTTTAAACCCATGACAGCAATTGTAACCGAAAGCACTACACCGATGGCGGAGCCAATTGGAATGGAAATTCCCCATTGCTGGTGAATCACATTGCCAAATCCGGAAATCATAAACATATAACAGCAAGCGTTAAACAGCCATGCAAAAACCTGAAATAATTTCCCAAATACATTACCGGCATAGAAATCATAAATTCCCGCTAAATCTTGCAGTCCGCGCGTACGACCTGCATAAGAATATGCAATATAAGCCAAGCAAGAAAGCAGCAGTGCGATAGCAGCAACACCTAGACTAGCCCAAACAGAGCCCCAGCCAGAAAAATACTGCATCGTTTCCTGTCCGCTGGCAAATCCAGAACCTATCAGATATGCAAACATTGCACCGATTAGATTGAGCATCAATCCAAGTCCTATTTTTTTATTTCCCACTTTTCATATTCCTCCTTTTCTGTTTTCTTTGAAGGCTTGATTTTTTCTAGCCTTACCCAATACGTTCGTTAAATTTTTTCCTTTATGGTATTACACAAATCCGTTATAACGTACTTCAACTATAATCTATTTCTTAAAATTGGTCAATATCTAATAATGAATAAATGTTATAGCGAAAATTTATTCAATATAACGATTTTTTTGGAGTGAAATGTCAAAATTAGACACAAATTTGCTCTGCTCACTTGACAAGAAGGCGGAAGTGGAGTAAATTACATTTCATAGGCGGTCAATTTAGCGAACGCACTAATTGAGGAAAAGGATGATATAATATGGAAAGCTACTTGGAATTAGGAGAACGGTTAAAAGAAATTAGAGGCAATATGGGGCTTAGCCTAGAACAGGTGTCTGCATTAACAGGCGTAAGCAAAACCATGCTTAGCCAAATCGAATCCTCGAAATCTATTCCAACAATAGCTACTGTTTTCAAAATTGCCAATGGATTAAAAATCAAAGTAGATTCTTTGTTGAGCGGTAAAAGAAAGCAATATTATGAGATTATCACTATCAATAACCTATCCCCTGTGATTGATAATCATGAACGAGTTTATATGTACTGCATTTTTCCATTTTCTCCAACAACGGGATTCGAAGTTTATTATTGTATTTACAAATCAGGATGTGACCACGAATCTGTAACCCATCAAAACGCAAAAATGGAATACCTTACAGTTTTTCAGGGAGAACTGGAGTTGGTTGTTGAAAATCGTTCTTATATCGTGAAAAGTGGAGAGGCTATTGAGTTTGATGCAACATTGCCTCATAAATATATTAATAAAGGTGAAACGGATGTTATTGCGCAGGCTCTTTTAAGTTATTAAAGAGTTTATGAGATTTTCTCTGTAGATAATATATCCTGAATCATAGAAAAGGTCTTGTACTGAACTGAACCATTTTGTGCGGACAGCACAAAAAAGACTTTTGTAGAATTAAATTAGCTATTTAGAAACTGGCATCGTAATTCCATCGGTGTCAGTTTTGTTCTTGTCTGGATCCTTTGATAATTGTAAAAATATATGTATTCATCAATGATACTGCGTGCTTCTTCAAAACTGCTAAGTTTTGTTCTGTAGATGCATTCTGTTTTTAGTATAGAAAAGAAATTTTCAGCAGGTGCATTATCATAAGGGTTGCCCTTCCTTGACATAGACGGAGTTATGCCGTATGCTTGAGTCAGCTTAAAATATCCGTGTGAGGTATATTGAAAGCCTTGGTCACTGTGGAGTTGCAGCTCTGCAGTGACCCCTTCTTTTCTCTTTGCTTTTCTTATCGTATTTAATACCAACTGATTATTCTGCCCCGTACCAGTCTGATATGCAACAATACTGTTATCATATAAATCTCTGATGATTGATAAATATAAAGTCCCTTGAAGTGTTTTGATATAGGAAATATCTGTTACCCATTTCTGATTCGGTCTGTCAGCGTGGAAATTTCTATTCAGCAGATTTGGATAACGGTGCAGCGTATCTCTGTAATGCTTGTATTTTCTGCAACGTATTACAGCAAGAAGGTTATATTTACGCATAATACGAAGAACTGTTTTTGGATTCTTATGCACGCCTTGCCGTTCCAGCCAGATATGTACTCTGCGGTATCCATAAGTGTTGCGGCATTGCTCCTGACACTGTTGTATCATCTGATCCAACGGCAGATCTTTAGCCGGAGTATCTAATCTGTTTACAAAATCGTAATAGCCACTTCTGGACACTTCGAAGAAGCGACACATTTCACTGATAGAATAACTATCCTTGTGACGATAGATTACCTTATATTTTACAGAGGCTTTCACTCCTTTCCGATAAGCGAGAGAAAATCCCGCAGCAGTTGATTTTCCATTTTCAATCTTTTGATTTCATCGTTATAGTCCCGCAGATTTTCTTTTGGTTTTCTTCCGCGCTTTTTAGGTAAAGAATTTTCTTTCGGATGATTGATTCGATATACTAAATTTCTGATTACTTTTTCATTTTTAAGCCCCAAATCTTCAGCAATCTCCGAATAAGAATGCCCTTCGTGGATTAATTTCATGATAATAGGTGTTAAAACTTCGATTTTTTTAGACATAAAAAAGCCTCCTATCATAGTTTAATTCTACAATAAGAGGTCTTTTTTTACTATTGTCCGATTTTACTGGTTCAGTTCAGTACTTAATGTCTACTGAATAAATCACTTTGCGGTTTATTCGCGCGGCAGTAGCTGCGCAATTTTATAAAAAAGCTCACAAAGTGCACTTTTATGGAATTCAGCCATTTTTACAATGCGAATTTCCACCGATGTGTTACAGCGCACCCGTAGAGAGTGCAAGGCTTTTGGATTTGTTCAGTGTGCATTAAGTAACAAAGCCATCGACTGGGAACGGCATATTGAGAGTCACAAATCCTCTGTCCGCTGTAAAGTAGAACATGTATTCCGTATTATCAAGTGCCAGTTCGGCTATAGGAAAACCGCATATCGTGGGCTGATGAAGAACAAAAATCGACTCTACGCTATGTTCGCTTGTGCAAATTTATATGCTCTTGCAATTGCCGGGCGAAAACTTTCTACAAGCTGAGATAGGGGTAGTCTTCCCTTTGTCAACAGGTCCTATATTTTCTGTAAAATCTAATTGTCATAATTGTCAAGAGTGTTAAGAATATTTAACCCACCTCAAACTTGGAAGAATTAACATAACAAAAGGGTGGGTTATTTTTTTAAAACCCACCCCAAACTTGGAAGAAAAACGAATTATAAAACAAAATTTTTTTAGTCAACCCACTCTAAATTTCTAATAGCCTTTTTGTACAAAGGAATGCAGCTCCAAGACAATTTGCCCCGGAGCTGCCGGATGAAAAATCTTTTTTGAAAAAGCAACCTTGAAAATATTATTTTCAAAGTCTAAAGGAAACTGCCACAAAAAATTGTGCTTAGCAGCCAGAAAAAATTTCCTATATGAACGCTAAGAATGTTTTTTTTATTACTCCAACTTTTTTACAAATTCTTTAAAAAATCTGCTAAATTATCAGCATTGACTATGAACTTATAGGACCTTTTTAGAATATTTCTGTAGCTTGCATGATCTACTTGACCATTGAAACCGATAAGTATACAGAATCTTAACTCGCAATTGCTACATACATTTTTTGAACTTATACTTATTCCATAACTTGTTCTTCCTCTATTTATGAATATTACGGTGCGGCAAAGCCGCCAGTCCGCTGTGGCGAGAGCCACCTGTCCGGACTAACGGAGCCACCCCATTTTGTTTATTAAGTTACTTTGCCATTGCTGGATCCAGTCCATATACTTCTCTCATAGAGAGGTCTTTAGATGGGTCAACACTTTCAATATCGATTTTATAGGAATCATACGATATACGATCCATGATGGCATCGGCAAGAGTACTTTCACCATCACAGATTTGCTGGTACCATTCACTTTCACGGAACTGAGAACAAAAGATCGTTGAAGATTTTTTTCGTCTTTTATGTATCAGTTCAAAAAGATTTCTGGCTTCAGCTTCTGTCAGTTTAAGAAGCAGCCACTCATCAATAATCAGTACTATTGGCTTGGTGTATTTCTTCAGGACAGTCGAGAAAGTTCCGTTGTCCCTGGCAGCCTGTAAGTCCAATAATAGATCAGGAAGTCGTACATACCGTACTGAGTAATAGTGCTTGCATGCTTCCATGCCAAAGGCACAGGCCATATAAGTTTTACCACTTCCGGTTGCTCCAGTAATAAAGATGTTCCGGTATTCTGTAATGTATTCACAGGTTGCCAGACGGTTGATCAGTGCTTTGTTCAGCTTTCGTCCAGAATGGTAATCAATCGCTGCGCTGCTGGCATCTGGCTGTTCAAACTCAGCCTGACGGATCAGCCTTTTCAGACGATTGTTTTTGCGGTTGCTGTATTCGACATCAACAAGCATGCCGAACCGATCTTCGAATGGAACTTCCTTCATTGCAGGATCATCCATCTGGATGCGGAATGCATCTGCCATAGCAGACAGACGCATTTCAATAAGTTTATCGATTGTACTTTGATTTGTCATGATTGTTTGCCTCCATAGTATCTGGCTCCTCTAGTTATGCCGTGTGGTTTTACTACTTGAGATGATTCTGGTTCAGTACTAGGACATCCTTCGCTGCAGCCAACAGATTTTTGATACTTTTATAGCTGGGTTTACCGGAATAAGAAAGTGCCTTAGCACAGATCTGCTCCAACCTTTCTGGTGAATATTTTTCTGCCAGTTTCAATAATCCCATGCAGCTTCTGTAGGATTGCTGTTCAATCCTGCCGGAGGTAAGTATTGCATCGACAACCTTACTTGTGTTAATTCCAATCGAATCAGCCCACTTACGGAACCGGTCACCGTTCCATTCCAGATATTTCTGGTGTTCCTGCGGCATATGTTCTGTCACAGTAGAATACTGACCACTTCTTCCATAGAGTCTTCTGTGAGAGTCAATACGATTGTGATTATAAAATATTTCAACCGTTGTATCTGTTATATGCACATCAACCTTATTTTTGATATACTGATAAGGCACGGAGTAGAACATTCTGTCTACTGCGATGTGATAGTTAAACTGGATGGTGGCTTGTTTCCACTCAGCCAGTTCAAAAGGTGTAGCAGGCAACGGAGCCAGTAATGGCATTTCTTCCCCAAGAAATAAACTAAGTCTGCTACATTCTTTTTTCTGGAATTTACGGGCATTGTAGGCATCCAGTTTTTCACGGATAGATGAATTCAGTTCTGCAAGAGAGAAAAACTGCTCATTGCGAAGAGCTGCTGTTATCCATGTGGATATCTTTCCTACTGATCCCTTTACATTCGGTTTATCCTTTGGTTTCCGGACTCTTTCCGGAAGGATAGCAAGATTGTAATGTTCTGCCATCTCACGATAAGTTGTGTTTAAGGCAGTGTTGTACCAGTCACTCTTTTTATGATTCACTGCGGTTGTACAGTTATCAGAAACGAGCATAGGTGTAACACCGCCAAAGAAATCAAACATCTGGACATGAGCTTTGATCCAGTTGTCGGTTTTCTCATTCATATATGCTTTTACAAAAGCATACTGACTGTAAGTTAATACACCTACAAATATCCATGCATCTGTGATTTCTCCGGTGTCCGGATCAATGATGTGGGCAGGATCACCGGTCCAGTCAACTTCAATCTGTTCCCCTGGTTTTCTGGGGATATGCATGGTAGCCCTGCGTTTTTCTTCATCCTTCTGGATGTAGTAGCAGAACTGAGAATACATTAGAGGCTCTTCGTTGCTCATGCGACACTCTGCTCACAGTATTCTACCCAGAGAAGCTTTTTGTTTACGTCGTTCCGATTCCATTTTCCTGGTGCCAATTCCACATAGAAAAGTTGTGAAATCATCAATCTCAGCATATAAAAAATAGACTTTAACCTAAGTTTGAGATAAAGGCTCCAAATCATCCATTTTTAAGCTGCCGAAAAGGCTTAAGGGCTTGCCATCTGCAATACACAGATAGCAAGCCCTTTTCGCCCCTAAAATAATTTACATTAAATATATTTTTCTCACTTTTTGGGATACTTCATTTTGCTTTCTTTTTCCCAAGCATAGTTATCTTGCAATCGCAACTGTCTTTGTGGAAGGAACCCAAATCACATTTGCGCCCAATTCCTCGGAAATATAGCGAATGGGAACCATCGTGCGTCCGTTGCTGATGATGGGTGCTGCGCCAAAGTCTTCCAATTCCTGATTGATTCTCATGGTCAAGACCTTGCCGTCAATCACGATGGTAACTGTCTTTGTATCCTGCGCCCAGCTTACATTTGCACCGAATGCCTCTGCAATAAATCTCAGCGGAACCATCGTTCTGTTCTGCGAAATCAAGGGTGCCGCATCCAAAATCTTGTTTTCATTATTCAGCACAACACCATTATTGCCAATCTGCATGCTAATTGTTGTTAGGCTCTCCTTTTCCACAACGAAATAGCTGCCTTCCTCTACCACATAACCAACAACCGCATTCGCCTTTGCATCATAGCTGCCGCCAACAATTTCCAGCTTGCCTGTTTCGGCGTTCAATCTTGCCAAGGTCAGTTGATTTACATTCTTCACATCCTTGGTGTCCGCAGGAATTTTCAAAACCGCAGGGTTCGCAAAATCCTTACCGGAAACATTTGTACCCTCTGTTACCAGTGTTACCTTATCATCCGCCTTCGCTGCATTTGCCGCCGCCGCATTTGCTTCTGCTGTGGTTTCTGCTATTTTTACGGTATCATTCTTGTCCTCCACGGTAGGAGATACAGCAGGCTTTTCTTCGGGTTTTTCTGTAGGCTTTTCCGCAGGCTTACTGCTGCCGCCACCGCCGCCACCGCCACCGGAATGTCGATTGGAAACGGTCAGTGTTCCATTGGCATAAATAATATCATAATTATCATTTGACAGCGTACCGGTGATGTTGATTGCGATTTTGCCGGCTTTGTTCATATCCGGTGTCTGCGCATAGGTCAATGTTACATCGCCGTTCAGGCGATCTGTACCGACCAAACCCTCTACCTTATAATCCTTACCTGCTTCCGGATTGCTCAGATCCGGCACATCGCTGCCGATGTAGGCGTTCTTGTCCAATGCCGTCACGGTAACCGTTTTCTTCGCCACCTTCACTGTAAGGTTTTTCTGTACTGTGTTGTAGTTGCTGCTGTTGTCCTCGGTGTAAGTAGCAGCAAAGGTTTTCTCTCCCACATTGCCAACCGAAGTATCGGGAGTATCCCAAGCCCATCCCTTCGGCAGAGGTACATCCTTCAGTGTGCTGCCATAAACAGCGTTCAATTCGGTCGGCGTGGTCGGGTTAGGCGTTGCCTTGCCGATAGTAAAGGTTCCGCTTGCTGTACCGGTATAGTTGCCTTTGCCGGTGACGGTCACGATTGCCTGTCCGACGTTCGTATTATCACTGGCAGAAATTGTGTACCGGTCATTAGGAATCGTTTCACCGTCTAACTGAACTGTTACCGCATCAGCGGCCGGAATTTGAGCCTGACCGGTATATGTATAGCTGCCGGATACCGTCACTTGGGCACCGGTCAAGCTTTTTGCATTGACAGTCAGAGAAATTTCCTTCTCCTTTGTGGTAATCGTTTCATAGTTGTTTTCTGTATCTGCACTGGGAGTAAACACCACTTTGTACGAGTAAGTTCCCACTGTGGGAATCGTATCCTTTACATCATCCGACCAAGTGAATGTACCGTATTGGGTACTGCCTCCGCTCAAGAGGCTATCCGACACCTTTTCCCCGCAGGTAAGTGCGCTTGCCGTTGGCCAACTGATTTCAGGGGCCGCTGCCTTGCTGATGACAAAGGTTTTTTTTGCTGTACCGATATAGTTGCCTATGCCGGTAACGGTCACGGTTGCTGTGCCCGCATTGGTGTGATTCGTATAGGCAAGCGTATAATCGGTGCCCTTAATGAGCTGTGTTCCATTTTTTAATGTTACGCTTACAGCGGGGGTAATCGGAGAGCCTGTATAGGTAAACGATTCGCCCTCTACCGCAACATCTGCTCTTCCAATCCCGGCCTGCCGAATAAATACTTTCTTCGTTTCTGCCTGCTCTGCCATATTTTGCGATCCTACAAATTTTGCGATGAGCGTGTGCCATCCATTTTCGAGATTCGCTTTTGCGGTGTCGATGGTAAAGGTCAGCTCTTTGCCGGAGGTTACATCTTTCGCCTCAGTAAGCTGCCTGTCTCCTTCGTAAATTGCCATCTGGCCCGCCTGAGGTGTACTAAGTGCTCGCACCTTTCTAATAGGAGCCTTGCCGGTTGCCTTAGGTGTCACAGTGACGTAGATAGGATCGCCGTAGGCATAGAAACTCACTTTCACTCCGCCGCTAAACTCAGTCCCGGACTGCGCAATGGTGTACTGCACTGTTGCCGTCTGTCCCTCCACGGTAACAGCGGCGGTATAGGTGCCCGCATCGGTGGGCGTTCCGGTAATAACGGTGCCATCCTTGGTATAGGTAATGTCCGATACAGTCACACCGGAGATAAGGTTTTTTTCCAGAACTGCGGCCTTTCCTTTTCCGTCATAGATCAAATTATCCGCAGGAGCCTTGATAATCACACTGCCACCGTTGCCTTCGGGCAGTCCGCAGTTTTCTGCCGTACAATGTTCCGTAATAGTTGTACCGTCCTGACTGACGATGTACTCCCAGCTATGCTGGTGTGTCTGAAGCTGCACGATTTTGCCGTCCTCCGATAGGGCGATACCATAGTCGGGAATGTCAGAGGTGAAGTTTCCTTTCTGAATCCAGCCTCCATCAGTTGCCTTGGCGATGGTGATCGGGTTTCCATCTGTAGGATTATGAAAGGATCTCACACCGATGCGGGTATCTTCATGCAGTTTACCGGTCACCTGAATGATTTTCCCATCAAACAAAACCACATTTTTTCCGCCATTTCCAGTGTTGTCGGTAATTGTTACCTTGCCTTTGCCGGTGACCTGAAAGGCTTTGTCCTTGAAGTACACGCCGCCGCCATAAGTAGCGGTGTTGCCGGTAATTTTGCCGCCGTGCAGAATCATCTCTGCGGTGTTGGGGCTTATGATTGCACCGCAGTACACACCGCCGCCATAAGTAGCGGTGTTGCCGGTAATCTCGCCGCCGTACATTTCAAATTTACTGTACTCTCTCAGAAATACGCCTCCGCCTGACGGTTTTACGTTGATATCTGAACCTGAATAGGTTGCATGGTTATTTGTGATTTTTCCGCCGTACATGATGAATGTTGAGGGATTGCTACTACTGCCCCAGCAAAACACGCCGGCACCGTGGACAGTCTCATTTCCGGTAATCGTCCCTCCGTACAGATGGATTGTTCCACCCACTTGGTCGGTGGATACACCGTGCTGAAAGCCGGTAATCGTGCCGCCGTACATGTCAAAGGTGCTTCCTGTTGAGAGGGAAATGCCACCTTTCTTGTATACTTCACTGCCTTCCCTGCAAAGCTTGCCGGTTGTCCCGCAGTCGGTCAGCGTCAACTTTCCGTTTCCAGGAATCTCCACGAAACCCTTGCCGGAGAAGGTCATCTTATGTCCATTCAAACAAAGCACCACATTCGACGGGCTCCAAGTGCTATTCAGCGTGACATCCTGTGTCAGGTAGTAGCCGTCCACACCTGCAGGCATAGAGGTCGGCATCTGAGGCTTTGCGGGATTTTCCTTATAGGGATTCCACGGCTGAAAATTCAACTTATTTTCTTCCGTATGATTGACAATGGCGGTGTTGTGTGTACCACCACAGACACAGTGCGCCGTATGCCCCTGTGTGCGAAGCCACACCACACCGTTCTCCCGATACAGCTCGTTTGTGAGCACATCATCCGGGAAGAGGTTGTTGAAATATTTCCCGCCGTTTTCGTCAGTAACGGGGATGGGTGCCTCGGAGGAATCCGAATTCCCTACAGAAATGCCAAAGCGTGCAGCGTCATTCAGCTTCCCGAAGGAGAGCGTTTTCCCTGTGTGAAGCAGAATATTTTTCGTCTTATTCTCAATTACCTTTGCTCCGCCGCTGAGGGTAAGCGTGCCATCCCGATAGTCCACGCCTATGGTGTTTTTGGTAATGGAACCGCCTTTCATCGTACATGTCCCGCTATCAAGCAGTACACCGGTGGTATTGCCACTGATTTCGCCGCTGTGCAGGTTGAACGTGCCGCCTGTCACCGCAACGCCGGAGGAGCTACCGCTGATTTTGCCTTTCCCACAGTCCATCAGAGTGAAGGTGCTGTCGGTGCCTACGGTAATTGCAGGAGCATCGCTCTGGGCTGTGATGCTCTTTCCGTTCAGGCAAAGCGAAATGTCCCGATTTGGAGCTGCCCATACTGTGCTCAGTACGACATCTTTGCTCAGACAGTAGTATTTTGTGTCTGATGTGTCTCCTGTGATTTCACCCAAAGAGTTAACCTCCTTGAATTCTGTCTGCGTGCCGTTATCCAGTCGGTGTATATGAGGGGTTACAATGGAATACGTCCCCTCATTATTTTGCTTGACCCTCCCGTAGCTTTTATCCAGAGAAATGTCCGCAGAGCCGATTTTTCTTTGCCGCCAGATGTCATTCTTCCCATTTTCATTTAACAGCCAGGTCACTTCGCCGGTGCCCATCACCTTCTGCGTCTTGGATATTACTGTGAATTTGTCTCCATCCTTGTATAGTTCACCGTTGTATGTTGCACCGCCGAATCTTGGTTCGGAGTGGTAATAGTAACAGTTTTTGATTGTACCACCTTTTGCAATGGCATAGTCTTTCGGCACATAGGAATTGCCTATGAACCCATCCGTTCGGAGTTTACCATCAAACAGGCAGTTTTTAATTGTGCCTGAATTTTCATAGGCAATGCCCGCAGCAGAGGCTTCATCCGGAATACGACCCGGAAATTTTGGATTTCCCGTTCCCGTCCCTACCGCACTCAGGCAGTTTTCGATTATGCCACTATTTTGGTAGGCGATGATGCCGATCTCCCCCGCAACATAGAGCGTATAATTGACCATAACACTGCAGCGCCGGATAGTGCCTGCGTTATACGCCGCAATCAGTCCGCATTTGGTAATATTGAAATTGTTGGGGTTCGTCGCAGAACCGATGTTTTCAACCTTCACAACCACATCCTGTATTGTACCGCCTGATCCAATCCAGCCGAAAAGGCCCTTTTCAGAAATTTGGTCTGGCTTAGTGTGGTCCCCCAGCCGAAAATTGCTTATGATATAGGCGTTTCCGTCAAAGGTGCCGGTGTAGGGCTTTTTCTGGGTTCCAATGGGCTCCCAACTGACGTTATTCAGGTCAATGTCATGCAGCAGTCTGGCATGAATATTAGCTTTTCCGCTATTCACCGTATCCCGAAACCATGCCAACTCCTCTGCGTTGGTAATC
The DNA here is from genome assembly GCF_018785345.1 of Clostridium sp. MCC345. Taxonomy (NCBI): domain Bacteria; kingdom Bacillati; phylum Bacillota; class Clostridia; order Eubacteriales; family Clostridiaceae; genus Clostridium; species Clostridium sp. MCC345. The sequence continues at coordinate 81,935 of NZ_WQPP01000035.1, read as the reverse complement.
TGGTAGGGGGATTGTTTTGTGCCTTCTCCCTTCGGCTGTTTGTTTGTTGTTTCTGCCGCAACAGCCTGCAGAGTTTCAATTTCTTCGGCATTTTCTCTGGGGCTATCCTCTACGTTCGGCAGTGCATTGATTTGCTCCTGTCCTGAGCAGGCCTCACATTCATAGGTGCAGGGCGTTCCCTCTGTAGCAGGGGAATAGCCGCAGTCCGCATTATGCTCATGTCGGCAGTCTAATTTTTCTGTGATACAGCCGCTTTCCTCACTGCATTCATGGGTACAGGTATGCGGCTCTCTTTCCGCCACATTCTCTGCCACATTCTCTGATGCACTGTCCTTCGCAACAGGATAACAGCTCTCCCCATGCTCATGCACACACTGCTTTATCGGTGCATAGCAATCCTCTGTATGCACATGCCCGCAGGGTGTTCCCTTCTCTCCTTCCGTATACCCACAATCCTCTGTATGCTGCGTGTGGTGTATACATAAGCCTACATCAGCAGGGGATTCAACCTCTGCCGCCGCTATCTGCATTTGCGGCATGGTCAAAATCATTACCGCTGTCAATAAAAATGCGGTCAATCTCTTTCGATTTCCCATTTATACTCTCTCCCTTCTTTTTCCTCATTTTCTGTCGGATATACTCAATACCTCCTCTTTTTTCCTGTATTTGATTCTGCACCCTGTTCGGTGCATTTTTTCAATAACACTGTCATAAGCATTCTCTCCGATACAAAACCTGTCCAAAGGCTTTCCGCAGGCTATGAATATCCACAGGCTTTTTCCCAAACCAGTCCGCATTGTACCGATAGGCACGCAGGGCAAAATCCAAATCCGAAAACCAAAAAATATGCGCATGCGGTCTTTTCTCCCACAGCAGCTCCACAATTTCCAGACTAAAGGTGCCATCCTGCGCCACCACAAATAAATCAACCTCAGGCCCATCCCGCACCAAGCTGCAAAAATCCTCCTGTCTCACATAGGGGGTAATCTCCACAAAACGCAGATATTCTCTGGCACATTGGTCAAGCTGTCCTAACAAAATTTCCAGTTCTCCAAGGTTTTCATTGTAAAGTGCAATCTTCAACACGCCTCCTCCCTTCCACAGCAGATTAAAAAAGCATAAAAAAAATCGATTCTTTTACAGAACCGACTAAATTTAGGATACCATTTTTTACCACTCTGTCAATAGGTCTTGCATGAGATGTTAAAAATCCGCATGAAATGTAGGTCAAACCAAAAAAAATATGATACAATAGTTCTTGAAAAGCAAAATTCTTAAGTTAGGAGGCGAAAATTATGCGGATTGCCATTGTAGATGACCTTTCCACCGATGCCGAAGCTTTGCGGAAGTTTCTCTGCCGTTGGGCATCGGAACAGGGGATTCCTCTGGTTCCTTCCCCTGTTATATTGGAAAGCGGCGAGGCTCTGCTTGCCCACTTCGCTCCGAATGCCTTTGATATAATCTTTCTGGATATTTATATGACCGGCATAACCGGTATGGAGGTTGCCCGAAAAATTCGGGAGCAGGATACACATTGCCAGCTAATCTTTACAACCACCACCGGAGAGTTCGCTGTGGACAGCTATGAAGTTGGGGCGGCATATTATCTGGTAAAGCCCTTTTCCTATGAAAATCTAACACAGGCACTTTCACGCTGCAGTGCGGAGCTTTTGGAGCAAAGCCAGTGCGTAATCATTCCGAGTGCTACAGAACAGCCACCACTTCTGCTCCATCAAATTACCTATACCGAATACCAAAGTCGCAATGTAGAGGTTCATCTGCTTGGCGGAAAAACACGCCTCATCTCCATGCGGCAGGCTGATTTTGCGGCTCTGCTGTTGGCGTATCCCTATTTCTGCGACTGTATGCGTGGCGTTCTGGTCAATTTGGAGCAGGTGGAAAGCTTAACGGCAAGGCATTTTCTTCTGTCAGATGGGACATCTGTTCCTGTCAGCCGATTAAAATATAAGGAGGTGCGGGAAAAGTATCTTTCCTTTGCCTATGCCCGCATGAGAGGAGGCTTCACAAATGGAACTCTATGATATGCTCCACCCGATGCTGGAGCTTTCCGCCTCTCTCCCCGCTATCATTCTGTGCTTTCTGCCGATGAAAAACCATCTGAACGGCAAGGGAAAGCTCCTCTTGCTGTGGGGCATTCCCACTCTGATTTTGTGGTGTGTAGGGATGGGCTGGCTCTGCTGGCGGTTTCGTTATAGCACAAAGCTCTGTATGCTTTTGACGCAGGTATTGCTTCTGCTGTTTTATTGCAAAGCAGTTCCGCTATCTCGGTGGAAAACCGTCAACGTATTTCTGGCGGTTTGCGGTGTATTTTCCTGCATGTATAATCTGGCAATTCTGATAGATGCCCTTCTGTTTCGGCGGAGTGGTGCAGTTGTGCTTTCCCTAAACAGTACCATTCTTTATGTCCTGCTGTGTTGGCTGCTGCTGGGAATTTTATGCTACCCTGCCACACACGCTGCCCGTTGGCTGTTGGATGAGGTAGAAACACCGGAAACCTGGTATATATTCTGGATATTGCCGTTGGTGTTCTGGTGTCTGAATACCACCCTTCGCCCCAGGAAATATTCCACGCTTTATACCAACCGTGTGATGCACTTCTATCCGATTTTAATTCTTGCACTTCTTGGACTGATGCTGCTTTATTATGCCCTGTTTTACTGGATGGCAAGAGGGATTGCCAAAAATATCCGTCTGTCACAGGAAAACAAACTGCTGCAAATGCAAACTGCCCAGTATCGCACTCTGCAAAAGAGCATTGCCGATACCCGCCGTGCCAGACATGATTTGCATCAGCATTTCAAGGCATTACAGGGCTGTGTGGAAAGCGGCGATATCTCCAAAGTGGCGGCCTATGTGAAAGCATACGGAGAAAGTCTCCCACCCGATACAATTCATCCATTTTGCAAAAATTATGCTGTGGATGCCATTCTGCACCACTATGCAGAGCAGGCCCTCCTCCAAAAAACCGATTTGGAGGCTGTGGTTCAAATGGAGGAGCAGACGATTATTCCGGAGCCGGAGTTCTGTTCGCTTTTGGGAAACCTTCTGGAAAATGCCCTTGAGGCCTGCGCCGCATCCAAAACACCACGCTTCATCCGTCTGCACATTCGCCAGCGGGGAACCCTTTATCTGACGATGGATAACACCAGCGACCAACCGCCACTCTCCGATGAAAAACGGCTCATTTCCTCCAAGCACGATGGCTTTGGGATTGGGACGGAATCTGTACGAATGACCGCGGAACGCTATAATGGGGATGCTCGTTTTGAATGGAGGGAAGGAGTATTCTATGCCTCGGTTATGCTTTCCTCTGCTGACTGACAGAATCCCCCTTCTGTAAATCAAACGGTTTTTTCTCAGAAAATTTTATAAAAAAATCGGAATTTCCTATAAAGGCACAAGAAAACGGTTAATGTATAATCAACCGTTTTCTTACTAAGCTATAATTTTTCTTTTATATCTGTCACAAAACCATTTCTATATTCACTCCAAATCTCTCTCACCCTCTAAAAGCTCCTTGGTCTTTCCGACTAGATATAATGGAATATTGGTAATATTACCGTCCTTTCTATATCCCATTTTTGAAAATTTGACTGCATATTGAGGGTGATTGTCTACAACACATTCATCCAATTACCTTCTTTCAAAATTAAAATTGACTTTCATGCCCTCAATTACAATGTTTCAGGGCATAAAAGTCAATTACACTTATTTCAATATTTTCCTCATCACGTTATCCGTATTCTTCTTTTTTGACTCCGTCTACTCTACCGTTTTACCACTGTGATGAAAGAAGAAAATCTGACAAATGGACAATTTTAATACCATTTTCAATTCCCACATCCAAATCATTTAAAGTAACAACATACTTAGGATAGTGGTCTTTAATTTCCATTAGATTTCCCACTTCACGATCAGATTTTTCCGGAAGCTGCACACACACCTGCACATATATCTTCTCATCTCGCCGGATTGCCACAAAATCTATTTCCTTGGTATCGTTCTTTCCGATAAAAACATCATATCCTCGCCGTTTTAATTCAAGAAAAACAATATTCTCCATTACCCCATCCAACATTTTACGGTTATACCCCATCAGTGCATATTTCAAAGAAATATCCGCAAGATAATACTTCTCCTGTGTTTTCAAAATACTTTTTCCTTGTAAATCGTATCTTGCACAAGGATAAATGATGAATGCCTGTTCCAGCCATCTTAAATAATTATAAATACTCTCTACAGATATTTTTCTATGCTCATTTTTAAGAAAATTAGAAATAGAATTCGCAGAAAATGTTTTCCCTATATTTTCTATGACATACTTCACCACACGATCAAACAAATCCTGTTTATTGATGCGGTGTCGCTTCACTATATCACGAGAAACAACCGTATGATAAATGCCATTGACAATTTGATATGCCGGCTGCGTTTCATAATCTCCGATTGCAATTATCGGAAATCCACCAGAACAAATATACTCTTCAAGTAGCTCTCGTCTGGACAATGTACTGTTCGCTTTGAAATCTAAATACTCCCGAAAAGATAATGTAAATACAGGAATCAAAACATACCGCCCTGTTAGATAAGTAGAAATCTCACTGGACATAAGTTTGGAATTAGAGCCGGTTACATAAACATCCGCATTTGTACCTTCAAGCAAGCTATTAACTGCTTTCTCCCAACCTTTAATCTCTTGAATCTCATCCAGAAGTATATAACATTTCTCTTTTCCTGCAATTTCTGCAATAAGTTCATCGTACATCTGCTTCGCTGTAATATTCTCAGGAATATCCATTTCTGTATATCTCTTCATTATAATACATGATTCCGGTACATTCCGGCTAAGTAATTCTTCTTTTAGCATTTCAAAAATAGTAGATTTTCCACAGCGTCGGATACCTGCAAGAATTTTTACCAGAGGTTGATTTATAAATGGTTTTATTGCTTCGATATAATCCGGTCTAAAAATCATGTTATCATCACCTTTCTTATTTATTATAACAAAAAACTATATAATTTAAAACACTTTTTCTGTTTACACATTAAAAACTATAAGAATTATGATAGTTTTATTGGCTCTTTCTCCACACACTTTCTCCACCCTATTTCTTCTTTTATCTCTCTCTTGTATTTGTAAGAGGAATTTCTACTAATTCCAAGCAGTTTTATAACCTCCTTATCCTTCAGCATACCGTTAAAGGACGAGGAATACTTATATATTTCCCGTTTTTTCTGCTTTGTACTTTCGTATTCAATTTTTGTGCCGGCAGCTCGTCCTATCTGCTTACCATTCAAACGAGCCGTTTCGATTCCCTCAATGGTTCTTCTCCGCAAATCCTTAACTTCCTTCTCTGCCTGCTCAAAACATATTTTTATCTGCTCCTTCGCAAGAGCCAGCATATACTTGTTTACACCTTCCAGAATATAATCTACAGTAGTACCTGTCATTTCAATGCCGGACTCCATTGCCTTCTTGTAGACACTGGTATTGATATGCGGCTCTTTGAGAAATACCAAATCAATTCCCCTATGATATAATTCTTCATAGGCTGTGAATCCTTCTTCCGCATCCCTCGACATACGGCTGACAGAATCAAAAACGATTCTGTCCCCTTGTCGGACGTTCTTAATCAGCTTCAGCCACTTTTCCCTTCCTTCCATCTTCGTTCCCGTATTAATGTAACACTTGTATAGCAAAAAATTCTAAAAATCGAATGGGTGAGCATAGGCCTCCCATTTTTTATACAAAGGAATGCAGCCCCAAGGCAATTTGCCCCGGAGCTGCCGGATGAAAATCTTTTTTGAAAAAGCAACCTTGAAAATATTATTTTCAAAGTCTAAAGGAAACTGCCACAAAAAATTGTGCTTAGCAGCCCATAAGCTATTTCTACTTAAAAGCTGCTACGAGGAGTGCCTCTCATGTGTCATAACTATCTTGGTGGTATGTATCTCCGCACCTTTGGCAAAAAACCTGCACTCGATACAGTTCCCGCATTGTTACTACCTGCAAGTCATTCTATAAATATACATTATCGATAGGACTCTGCTCTATTTTTTGTGCCACTTCATTTCCCATAGATTGGAAAACCTAATTGTTACGGTTCTGTCCGTATCGCCTACTTCTTCCTTATTTTCTAGAAGAGAAACCTTTTTAACATATATAGAAAATCGGTTTGTCAGCTTTTCATATTCACAGGTTCTGGATGCAAATGAACAACTATATTCTTCCGCAGGCGCAACCCTAGGCAAGCTATCTATAATCCTCCATATATTCTCCTCATCGGGAAGCGCAATAACCGGTGATATAAAACTTCCTTCTTTTTTTGTATCGTCATAACTTCCTATAGCTTCAAAGGATATTCTGACATAACTTTTATCGGCACCATCAATTTCAGATACAACTATCCTGTTGCCATCTTTTTCATAAATGGTTTGCCCTAAAACAGACTCCGGATTGTCAAAATCAAAACGCAATGTGCAATCTTCAGCTTCTCGCTCTGCATATTTAAAAGAATATGCTTCATTGTTTATAAAATACTCTAATTCCCCTAGTTGCGCTTTATATCCCTTTATAGTATTTGAGACTACGAATACAAAACATACGCATAAACAAAATATGCCAAAGCCAATTTTATAGCTCATATATGTTTCTCTCTCATTTCATATGTCAGTTAGGAACGAATCCTTGCGGAGCACTTCCAGTATTCCAGTATAATTCACTCTTTACTGGGGTAAATGTTATTTGTCCGCCAAATACATTGGGTAGTGTATAGCTAAGAGAACCCGAAACTTGAATATTTGTTTTTGTATACGAATGTCCCAACTCGGCACCATAAGAAATTTCTTTTCCTTTAGAAGTTGGCACTACATAAAGCACCACCGTGTAACTGTCCTTATATCCTAAACCACAAATCAATTCATCATGAAAATTAAATGAAACATATCCCTTACTAGAAGAACGATGTGAATTGATTGTAAATGCATCTTCTGTTACAATATTATAATCTTTAAACTTTGCCAAATTCGGATCAAAAAAAGTAATTAAAGCATCTAAACTACCAGGGTGCAACTCTTGACTATCAAAAGTCATTGTTGTATATAACCGGTAATAATTTTCTCCACCACGCTTTGCAGTATAATTGGAAAAATTCACCTCTCTATCATCCAGAGACATTGGAGATATAGGCACATTCTTATCAATACTAAGTTCTACTCCGCACAAGGCAAGTTTTTCTTTTAATTCGGACTTGTTCTCTGTAGTTTCAACCATTTCAGCAATCATTTTGTCAAACTCAGAGGCAGTCATGTTTTGGATTTTATTCGTATATGCTTGAATCAACGCATTATCCATCGCGTTTTTCCCTATATCTGCGATATCCATAACGTCTATCATTTCTAAATCAAGTTGCTCAGCATTCAGATTCTCAGATGCATACACTTCCTGTAATTGTGTACCAGCCAGTAACACCGAAAAGCAGCATAAAATTGATAAGAACTTTTTCTTCATAATCTATCCTTCCTTTCCTAAATGCAGTTTTATCCAGAGGAACTTCTTCTTCCTTTTATAGAATAAAGAAATTATCCCAACATACCATTTTTATAAATAGACAATGTATAGATACTTCCATCCTCTAAAACAAGTGTAACGTCAATCGAATTGCATTCTTCTGAAGTTTCATCCAAATTATCAAAATACGTATCTTTGATTATTCTCCTGATTATTGTTACTGGAAATTTTTTTACTTCCGCTATCAAACAACTTGATGCTATAACTAAAGTAAAAATAACGCTAAGGAAAAATTTAATTTTTCTTGTAATTTGTTTATTTCCCTTTTATGGACAACATCTGAAAGACTTATATAGGATAAACTTCTCTAAATGTGCTGTACAATCTATATAAATATAGACTATTAAGCATTTTTATACTATAATGAAAATTGTCCTGTTTGAAACAGATTTTGTGTTAGCCGCACGATTCTGCCTTTTCATTCAGGATTTTTTTATCACCTCCATTACCGATTTTTTCTTACCATTCATAGCACCGCCTCCTCTCATTTATGTAATTTATAAACAGCACTCATATTGAATAAGTGCTACTTAACTTAATGTGTGCATTTCGCATCTGTAACAGTTCTGATTACATCACCTTTCCAAACAGTTCCACAAGTGCTGCATTCTTGCCCTTCATAGTATGTTGTTACGCAAGAACCATTACTTTTTTTCTTATGCTCCTTTAAAGTAATATTCACCAGCTTATGAACATGTCTGGGTTCAACCTGCACCTGCACCTGTTCCGGCATATCAGATACTTCCCCCTGATAAATAATTTCGTATGTTGTATCATCTGTATTGCACAGTTCAAATTCCACCAGACTGTCTCTATTTATATTTGTATTGCTTTCAAATTCCCCTTCCATCTGAATATCATCAGCATCTACTTTTTCTAATTCGCCCGCTTTTACAAATTCAACATTCTTAGAAAACAGCATATTTACAGGAACATCCAATTCCTTCGCCGATGCATTGCCACAAAACATTGCCACCATCGCAATCGTTGCTACTGTCACCTTCCCTAATCTGCTGTTCATACTGCATTTTTTCATAATCTTTATCATCCTCCACTTATAATTCTTTATCTCCAATCCTACAAAGCCAATGCTGAAAAATGTTCCTTTGCTTCTAGCCTGTTCCAGCTCCAGCACCTTTATAATCAGCTCGCAATATTTTCGTTTTTGCCCCTTTGTATATTTTTTTGTTACATCTTCATCGCAGGCAGCTTCTGTCCATTCTGAAAGATTTTTCATTAAAAGATAATACAACGGGTTGAACCAATTCAGGCAATTTAAGAACAACACCAATAACTTCCGCAATAAATCCCGATGCTTCACATGATAAAACTCATGCTCTAAGATAAAACCAATTTCTTCTTCATCAAAGAAAGCTATCATATAAGCAGGAATCACAATGTATCTTTTCCTTATACCGATTGTACATGGTGTAGATATATTGCAGCACCCAATCAGGCTTACGTTTGATACCTGATTACTGTCTTTAATCTTACAGAATGTTTCATGCCATAAATCGTCCTGCACATAGAACATAGACTTTTTAACGGCATACAACAGGCTGGCATATTTCCATACATAATAAACGAAAAAGCCAATAACTCCGATCAACCAAATGGTTCCAAGGTATTCCATGTGTATTTGCTCTCGCACATTATATATAAAGCCATCATATCTGCTTATATCTTGATGTATCAATAGATCTGACTGAATAAAAGCCTTTTCACTGCCATCCCTTAGCGATACAACAAAATACAGCGGTGTTACAAATGAGAATAGAGCTATTGTATTTATATAGACCATTGTCCTTGCCGTAGTCCACTTATATGCAATCTTTTCAAATGGCAGAAAAATCGCACAGAATACAAATCCGCTGATAGATAACAATAATGCAACAATAAACGCTCGCTCAATCATCAAGTTCATCTAACCACGCCTTCAAATCATTCATATCCTTCTTACTGATTTTGTCACTACCTCGGAAAGCGACCAGAAAATTTTTTAAGGAACCGCCGAATTTGCTTTCTACAAAGCCTTCTGCTTCCTTTGTTTCATATTGCTCTTTGCTTACCAGTGGAAAATAACAAAGCTTGTTCCCCTTTTTGGTTACTCCCAAGATACCTTTCGCTTCCAAACGTCTCAGGAATGTTGCTACGGTAGGGTATGTCCATTCTTCGCCCTCTTCGTTTAAAATTGCCAGCATTTCCGGTACTGTAATCATTGCTCCTGTTTTCCAGATATGATTCATTACCTTCATCTCTGCATTAGAAATACTCATATTTTCATCCATCTCATATCACCTCCTTCTGTTACGCCTTGTAATTTCATTCTATTACGTCGTGTAAGATTTTGTCAACTACTTATTTTCTTTATAGACAATTTTTTCATATTTGGACAAAACACATAATTATATAAAAAACGGCTGATTTATAATCAACCGTTTCCTAATTTCTTCATTGTTTTCTCCTCTCTTTCAAACCGTTTTATTTTCGTTTATCAAATATTATATCCTTATTCAAATATAATGTAGAAATCGCCTCCAAAGCCTTTCTATGTCCGTCACAAAACCACAAAAAGAAACCGAGATTATCGCGTGCCTTCTCCTTCTGAAGCTCCGACTGGTTTCCAATAGAAGTATCAATTTCATCATTTGCGATACATGCAAGAATCTCTGCACAGGATAACCTTGCCTTTCTTGCCAGATGTAGCACACGTCGCTCCATTTCTGTGTAATTCTCTTTTTGAAAAACATTCTTCGCCACTGTCAACGGCAGCTTTTCAAAAAATATAAAACGAAAAAATGCCTGCACCTTAACCATAAAGCTGCTTTCAAGAGGTATGACATAGAGGTTCGCCAACAGACGATATAATGCAATATCTCCTTTTTCCGCCTGCGCGCTTACTACTAACTGTCTGACTTCCAGTCTTTGCAAAACTGCATCAAAGCGTTCCTGAGAAACGTCCATCCTCACAGCCTTCTTCAAAAAATAAGTTTTTGCTTCTTCTTTCGTCAGAATCTCCCACATCAGGCAGGACCAGAGCAGCAGTTCCTCTCTGCTTAATGCCATTTCCTTTTGATCTACTTTTACAATCGGCTGCTTTTCGCCGTTTTCATTCTTTCTTAATTCATATCTCCCAACCGATGTATATAATGTAATCACCTGTAAGTTCCCCCTTTTGTTCTTCTCCTTTATGCGACCTTACGAACAAATACCACATCTTGCCGCAAATGCTTCTGCGCTCTGGAAATACAAGCAGTAATATAATTGGGCTTCACATGATACCGTTCTGCAATATCTCTGCCGCTGTATCCCTGCATTTTCAGTTCTATAGCTTCAATGCCCTTTCGTACACTACCACTACAGTTCTCCTTGGACTGCTGTAACGCTCGTAAAAGTTCCCTTTCGTATAAAGTTCCTGCAAGGTCTGTCATATACTGCTGTTTTATATATCGCTCTGATTCCTCTAAAAAGCAGCTCTGTACTCGCAACCTTGTATTTAGCCCTCGCAGGTAATCAATGATTGTATTTTTTATCACATGAAAAGCGTATGTAGAAAAAGCAGCTTGCTTGGACTGTTTATAGCGGCTTGCTGCTTTGCAAAGACCAATCGCCCCAATCTGATAAAGATCGTCATACTCCATACCGCAGATATTGTTATTCACATGAACACAACTTTTGATTACAGAATCAATCACTGTCAGATTTTCCTCAACCAACTCTCTTTGTTCCTGTGTTAATCTCTCATCCATCTGATAGCCCTCCTTTCGGAAAATTTTATATCTATACATGCTTCCGTTATAAAAATCCTCTCTTTACTGAATACATTCCTATTTCTATTGTAAAAAACCAAATTTATAAAATCTACAAATTATAAAAATCCGTGGGCTAAATTCTGGGACAACTTATGTCGACAACGAAATAAGCAATAAAATCTGGCAAAAGAAAAAGACTCCCGGAAGGAATCTAAGCCATTTGCAGTGTTGCTGTAATCTCTTTTCTCTTTTCTGTGAAAGGGCGCTACATAGGTCTCTGTAGAAATCCTTGTAATACTCCGCTTTCTTCTCCGATACCATTCCCTCTATAAATCTCAACAACCATATATCTGTCCATCCCCTGCTCTGATACTGCACTTCTTCTGAAAGCTGTTTTTCCTGACACAGCATACCAGACCAGATTTCATACCATGCATCTCCCGAAATCCTGCGGCTTAATTCTATAAAATGACTCATATCCTCTTGTCTTTCAAAATATTTTTCAGCAAGTAATCCAAGCACAGGCAGGTCTTTCTTTAATTCATCGATATACCGCCAATATTGTAATAGCATGAAAGCATAGTCTGCTGCTGTAAACAGGATTATCCCTGCGCACATCGCAAGCATCCAGCGCACATCTATAAAAACCAACGGTAAGGATAATACAATGCCGCACGCTGCCATAAGCAGTCTGCTGAAAAGATAAATTGCCGCAGAATAATTCACACCGTTATAACTCAAAACAGCACTTATCATACTCGGTTCTTTCTGTTCAAAATCAAGTTTTCTTACAAGTTTTTCCGCCAACTGAACCATAAAAATATTGTCGCAGAGGCGTACCCTCTTCCGATACAGCTTCAACAGGTGCCTTCCTGCTTTTGCCGTCGGGAACATACTAAAGTAGCAAAACAGGTTATAAATGCCATAGCAAAAGAATAATACTCCCATATAAATCAATAAAATCATGTTATCCCTCCATAGAAAAAGAGTGCCGATAAAATCGACACCCATTTGTTTTTAGCTACTTTTATTGTTTTACTTATAAAAAATATATCAGTCAAGTTCCCCCTTAGTTACTGACTTGTTGTATTTGGAATTGTGTACAATTCAACCCTTTCCTTCTCCTTACTATCAAGTGCGTTAAAGAGTTGTTTCAAATCATGTCCTCAACTAAACTCTTGAGTAGGGGATTGCTTGATCATGATTGCCTTGATAAACAACTCACAGGAAAAGTTTGCATTAACTACAAATGGATACAATTTTCCGTACAGAAATTCACCGGTATCATCAAAGCATACTTTTGTCACATTCAAAATACTTCCGCTTCATCAATGCACATTCGATAATCTCCAACCATATTCACCACTCCTTATCCTCATATGGTGTATTCTCAACACCCACAGAGTTCAGATTAGCAACCATACAGTCGAGCTTGTCCTTCCACATTATTTTAAACCACTCGGTATGTCCGAACCACTTAACAAAGGTTGGGCTAATTGCATAATATGTTTTAATGAATAGTCTGCCATACCATGTTTTAGCCAGAGTATAATCGCGGAAACGGCGCAGCGTCCAAACCTGCGGACAATCGTAAGAACCATAAACGGCAGTTGCTACATAACAGCCACTATTCGTCTGTTGATTACCGGTCTGTTGATTACTGGTTTGCTGAGAGTCTTCAAAATCTTCCGTATAAGACGGATCTATTTCCCTAAGCTTTTTTTGGTACTCCACAATATCCTTAATGACATACGCATACGATTGGGAGGAAGGGATATCACGCAGCCGGAGCTTATCCTTACGCAAAAGTGAAATTATTTCTCTGTAACCATCTTTCTTATCTAGCCCTATATCAATGGCTCTACGTAGCAAACTGACACCACCAGTGCTAAAAGAATCGGTTCTCCACCGTGCACAACGAGTGGCAGAGAAAATTTCACTTGCCATATCGGACATAATATCACCTATCTCTATATCTCTTTCTTCATCTTCGCCCAATTCCATGAATGGCAAATCACACTCTAAGTAACTACACCCTGTGTAAAGGTCCGGCTTACTGTACTCTACAAACGGTCTTACAATATCCAGGATTTTATCTTCAATGTCGGAAGATCCGTTTTCAGAATAAGCGTCACAGCAAAGCTCAATCAGGGCAAAAGCCACTCTGGAAAACTCGTTGCGCACTAATTTTCTAACCTCCTTGACCTGATCTTCGGGTGCATTATCAACTGCCTTACAAAAATAACTGATAGATTCCTCCAGACGAATATTGTCAAGAGTAGACTGCAAGCCTGCAGCACGACCTTTCAACAACCACGCTTTATAATTATTCGGTTCAATCTCAATAACTTTATTACAATAATTCTCCGCTTCTTTCTGATTGCCCGCGTCACAAGCACTCTCTGCTATAGTATAATAGTTTGCAATTTTCGCCGAATCATCAATTTTAACGGTACCAGCGACCTCAACGGTTCCTTCTACCATCATTTTCTTTGCTTCCTCAACGGAATACTTTGTTCCACAAGTCTCACAAACAAATACACCGTCTTGCTTTATCAAGTCTGTGCTTCCGCACATTTCACAAGTTAACTGTTTCATCATTGTTCCTCTCTTTTCTTTTTGTCTTTTTATATTGTGCAGAGTTATTTGGTGCCTTTCCGATATATACAACATCAGGGAATTTTCCATCAATAACAGCGTTTTTAAATCGCTTTCCGAAGCTCAGCTTCTCTCCCTTTTGAAGCTGATTCCACTCTGCTCCAGTAAACAGATCTTTTGCCAGAAAAATTTGTTCATCAGGGATGATAGATATTTGTTTTCTTGCCCCTTCAAATAATTCAGAATAGTCCATTTGTTCCCTCACTTTAAAAATTTACATTCTCGGTTCCGTTCATCTAAAAGCAAAGTAATTTCTGCTATGACCTCCTTCTTATTTGCTGCTGTTTTCAGTTCCAAAACTTTAGCGGATATTTTATTTTCTAAATCCGCCAACTGTTCATTGCTCATAGGATCGGAAAAACGGATTTTTTCAGCAAGCTGCGCAAGTGCTGTTTTTATATCAACATCTGTTTCAGCCGCAGCCAGCAATTCAACCTCCGTTTGCAGTTCCCGAATATAGAAAACCTTTTTCTGCACTTTTACTTCCACTCGTTTGATTTCATCGCGTCCCACATCAGCAGTAATCATACATATCGCAGAAACACCGGCAATAACAGGACACACCACGATTGCGCTCCATGCCGGAAATGCCGGTACAAACAGGAATACTGCAAATGCAGCCATCTGAATGATTGCATATACAATGGCAATGTATAAAACCGGAAAACCAAGAAATTTGCTTTTTAAGGTTTCTTCCTTTCCAAGGGCAGTTTTCCAAATAAAAATCTGTGCAACAAATGCTACAGCGGTAAATACATAAGCAATCCAGAATGTTGCTGTTTTTATTGTTGGAACAGCAAAAGCGAAAATGCTTACCAGCGCAAATAGAATCCCAAGAATTATATATCCTTTTGTGCTATTCTTTTTCATCATCAGTTCTCCCTTTTCGTTCCACATTTCGGACAGAATTTGCCAGGCTTAATGAACTTGAAACCACACTTTGCACAAGTGTCTGGCGCTGCCTGCGGTGCACCACACTCATCGCAGAATGCTGCACCCGGTGTCAACTCAACTCCACATTGTTCACAGAAACGGTTTGCTGCCGACTGTGGCTGTGTTGTTATTCCCGCAAATGCGTCAGATACGGCTCCGCCTACCATTACGCCGACTGTACCACCAACACCAGCCATCATTCCTAAACCGATACCCATGTTAGAAAATTGTCCTGCTCCTTCATTTTGGGCAGCATCCTGTGCCACATCGAAACCACGCTCCTGTTGGTAGGTATATCCTTCCTGCATACGCTTGGTTGCCTGCGCCTGAGAATCAATAACAACTTTCTGTGCTTCGGTCTGTGCTTGGATCATATCGGTCTGCTGTTTCAGCTTTGCCTCTGCTATATCGGCATACTGACGGAAATGCAATTCCTTGAACTTTTCATACTGCGGATCACCATCCGGCTTAACCACTGTAGTAACATAGAAGCGTTTGAGTTGCACGCCGTAATCAAGAAAATCAGGAATCAGCCGCTTCTGAATGTCTGCAGAAAATGTTTCAAGGCTTTCGTCAATTTCAAAGATGTTGATGGCGTTAGCACGCATCGCCTGCGCAATATAAGTTTTTACCTTGGTCATGAGGATACTGCGAAAGCAGGTTGTTAACTGTTGACGATCCAGAACTCGCTCTGTGCCGACTAATTTCACCAGAAGCTTACGCGAATCATCCACGCAAAGGGACATTTCACCGTTTGCACCAATAGAAATCGGAAACTTATATGTAGGCTCTACATACTGAACTTTGCTGTCCGTTCCCCAGCGAATTGCCATTTGTTCGGTTTTGTTAATGAAATAGACCTCACAATGAAATGCACTCACGCCGCCAGTCGGAATATTGATTAAATGACGCAGGAGTGGGATATTCCCTGTTTCCAACGTGTGCCGTCCCGGTCCAAACAAATCAAGTGCCTGTCCATTTAGGAAAAAATTGCTTCCTGTGATTCGTGGACAATCAACTGAGACGATGTATTGAAGTCCTCACAGGGGTGTTTCCAGATGAAGGTGCTGTTATCGCCTTCGTACTTGATTACCGAAGCGATTGCTGCCATAGTTTATCCTCCTTTATCTTGTTCAAAATGTGTACTTTTTTGCAGATGAATTCTGACTCTTTAAGCTGTGCTAATTATGTGGAATTTTGTTGTAAAAAACAAATGTGTATGTTAATATTGAAGTGTGAAGAAATCTACTGAAGATTTGCAAAAAAGTACACTTTATTGCAGAAATCCCCTTTCACAAAAAATTAGTTTTTTCGTAAATATCTGCTTTATATCGAAATGTTGTAATAGGCATATTGCATTCTTCTGCCGCTTTTGTACCTGTAATTTTCCCATTTTTCCATCTTTGATAAACTGTATGAAAATTTTCCGGAAGTGGTTTAGGAGGTCGCCCAAATTTTACGCCTCTGGCTTTTGCTGCTGCTATTCCTTCTGCCTGCCTTTGGCGAATATTTGACCTTTCATTTTCCGCTACAAAGGAAAGCACCTGCAATACAATATCGCTTAGAAATGTTCCCATTAAGTCCTTTCCTCATCGGGTATCCAATAACGGCATATCTAAAACAATAATATCTATCCTTTTTTCTTTTGTAAGATATCTCCATTGCTTTATAATCTCCTCATAATTTCTCCCAAGACGATCTATGCTTTTTATGTATAATAAATCATCCTTTTTCATTTTTCTTACCAGTCTTTTATACTGCTTCCGTTTAAAATCCTTTCCCGATTGCTTATCCATATAAATATTTTTTTCAGAAACTCCAACCTCTCGCATAGCGATTATTTGTCTATCCTCATTTTGATCCTTAGCACTTACACGCACATATTGGATCTATATTAAATAAGTGGACACGATTTATAAACAGATGTACCATAATACTAGACACCAAAAGGAGGTATCTTTATGGCTAAAAAAAATTATTATGATGAGGATTTCAAACGAACTCTTGTTGAACTCTATCATAATGGCAAAACACAAGCTTCTCTGATCAAAGAGTATGGTGTTTCTCAAACTGCTCTTTCCAGATGGATCAAGCAATACTCCACTGTTGAAACATCTAATGGTGAAATTCTGACTGCGAAACAGATTCAGGAACTCCAGAAAAGAAATGCTCAGCTTGAAGAAGAAAACCTCATCCTAAAAAAGCGATTGCCATCTTCACGCCACACTCAAACAAAGATTAAGCGCAGTTTATAAGCTTCGATTCCAGCACAATATCAAAACCCTCTGCCGTGTACTCAACGTAAACCGCAGCACTTATTACAAACATTTTTATTCTCTGCCTTCTTCCAGAACCATTGAGAATCAGAACATCAAACAAATGATTCTGCACATTTACGCTGACTACGATAAACGCATCGGTGCTTATAAAATCACATATATCTTAGGTCGTGACTATGGCATCTGCATCAGCGTCGGTCGAGTGTACCGCCTGATGCGTTCCATGCAGCTTCCACCTATGTCCACAATAAAACCAAAATCCATTTCTCGCCCAGATGAGTCGTCTGGTTGTTATGCTGATCGCCTGCATCAAAACTTTCATCAAAAAGCTCCCAACTTGGTCTGGACAAGTGATTTTACATATCTCAAAGCCGGAGGTAAGTGGTATTATCTTTGTATCATTATGGATCTTTTTTCCAGAAAAATTATCTCCTGGAATATATCATCCAAACCCAATGCAGATCTGGTCATCCAGACCTTTCAGAAAGCATATTATTCCAGAAATTGTCCAGCTGGACTGATGTTTCACTCTGATAGAGGATCACAGTACACAGCCTTTGCATTTCGAAAACTGCTTGATGAACTGAATGTTGTCCAGTCCTTCTCCAAAAAGGGATATCCTTTTGATAACGCCTGCTGCGAAAGTTTCTTCAAATATCTCAAAAAAGAAGAAACCAACAGGCGTAATTTTCGTACCTATCGTGACCTATACCACTCTGTCTTCCAATATATCGAAGGCTTCTATAACTCTCGCAGACCACATGGTTCTTTAGGCTATCTGACACCAGATGAAATGGAAGCAACATTCTGGGATCGGCAAGGAATCTAGCCGTTCCCAGAAAATATATTTAAAAATCGTGTCTTTTTTATTGACTATAGTCCATGTTTGCATTATAGAGTGTTCCATTTTGATTTCCAGTAAGTATTTGATCACCAACATTACCCATTCCAGTATAGTGTAATTCGTCACCATACCATTTATCTTCATACAAACCTTTTGTATGGTCAGAGATGATAACAAGGCACCCATATGTATTGGATTTTCTCATTCCACCCATATTACCAATCTTAAATTCTTTTCGCATTTCATCATTGGAAACAACTGCCCCAACAGCAAAGGATGGTTTATGTACCATTTTTACCTCCTATTTTGATCTATCCAAAACTACTCTAATAGCTTAATACATTTAACCTATATACCTATTTCATACATTTTCTCTTTTCTAAACAGATAATTTATTTTACTACACAACTGTAAATTTTTCTACCCTACACTTAATGAAGCAATCCTAGCTCTCAAGCCAATCAAAATTCCCGTCATCGTTTAATAGGATTCATCTATTCCCACGATTTCAGTATATCCTCCCACCGCTTTCTGCATTGCTTCCAATGTATTTTTCTTCAGGATGTTTATGCGGCTTTACTTTTAGCACTTTAATGACATTTTCCTTCAATATTTTTACCCCCTTCCAAAATTTGTCAAAAAAAATTTTCAAAAAATGGTTGTTTTTTGAAAACCACTTTTTGTCGATTTTTAGAAATAAAAAAAGGCAGTGGGATTTACGTATCTCACTGCCCAAAAAGCGTTTTTTGAATCCAAAAACGCCATATCATCTATTTTGATCACTAGTCCTAGTATGCAATTTATTTTGCATATACAATAGCTCATTATTTACTGTGCCAAGACTACCATTGCATACATAATTAATGTAATCGCTCGGTAAAGATCTTTTAAATCTACTGACTCGTTTGGTTGATGGATCTTATTTTCTTGAAATGGAAAAATGGGGCCAAAAGCTACCATATTAGGAAAAGATTTTGCATAGGTACTGCCACCAATAGCAATCGGTGCAATTTCTTCCCCCATCTCACTACAATATAAATTCATGAGTTTTCTCACAATCTCAGTATCTTTTGAAATGTAAAGTGGAGGATTATTTTTTTTATCTGCTATTGTCATTTCATATTTACCTGAAAGTTGACCCATTTGATCTATCACATCTGCTGCATTAATTCCATATGGATATCTGATATCAAATTCGTAAAAAACCGATTCTTTCTTTTTGTACATCTTTCCCAGATTAATCGTTATTTTACCCAAATCTTCTTCAAAGGATTGAACACCCTTCTCTAATTCTCGCGGAAACATCATCAGACTTTCCTGTATAAAACAACTCATTCTCTTAATAGCTTCAGGAACATCGTCAAGAGTCAACAATTCCTTCGATGCTTTTAGAGCAGCATTGATTCCTTTCCATGGCTCACTGGCATGAGCATTTTTCCCTTCAAAGTTTTTTTGATACCTTGTTTTCGTTTGCTCATCAAAAAAAGCTATTGAAAAGTTTGACATTACCGCATTTATAGCTTTGCCCCCATTACATTCCTCAAATAACATATCCTCTTTTGCTGTAAGTTTCTGTTCAATAACAATTTGGATGGCTCCTTTTTCCGAATAAATAACTGGAAACTGTGCATCTGGTGTAAATCCGCAAGACGGCATTTCCTCTTTACTCGTTATATAATGCTTTACACAAGAAGACCCGCTTTCTTCATCTGTGCCTAAAATGACACGAATCCTTTTATTTAGCTGTATACCACTATCTTGAATTGCTTTTAATGCGTATAATGCCCCTATTATAGGGCCTTTATCATCTAAGGCACCTCGTCCCCATAAAATCCCTTCTGAAATGACTGCTTCATAGGGAGGATGTTTCCATTCACCCTCTGCCGGAACTACATCTAAATGTCCCAATACTGCAATCATTTGATCTCCTTTTCCAATCTCAGCATAGCCTATTTTATGATCAATATTTTTCACACGAAGTCCCAGTTCTTTTGCCTGCAACAAAGCATCCTCTAAAGCCATATTCACAAATTTCCCATAAGGTGCCCCTGCTTCTGGCTTACCTTTCACACTTGGAATACGCATATTATTTTGAATTCCTTCTATCATTCTGTCATAATACCGTTCCAAACATAAATCTAAAATTTCCTTTTGTACCATTACAAAGCCTCCTTTAAATAAAACGCCATGCTGAACATACAGCATGGCGTTTTCTCACACATTTTTCTTTTCCATCAATTTACTTAAGCCATAATACAGAACAACCGTGAGAATAATCGCAGTGATTGTTGTAGAACCAAACTTGGAAATATATGCGATTCCTCCACCTAAAACAACTGATACAAAGGCAAGTGGTTTATAAGAGGTCGTCTGATCCATATTTTCGAAATCATATTGATGTTTTTTCTTTAGTAAGTAATAATCTACTGCCAAAACAGCACCTATTGGAGGTAAAAATGTTCCTAACGCAGACAAGAACCCTACAAAATGGTTTTGGATGCCAGTAACAGCCAAAGCAGTAAAAATGACACCGCATACGGCTGAAACGATATGCTTGTTAATCCCTGGCTTAATATTGATAATTGCCAAAGCTGCGGAATACAAATTATTATCATTACTTGTCCACTGGCCTAATACAACAATCAGTAAGCCCAAAACACCCATGCCTAAAATACTGAGGCCTTCCATGATATTAGCGCTATTTGTCGCTTTTGCCACAACAAAACCACCCCAGTTTGCTGCAGCAAAAACAAACATTGCTACAATAACACCCACGGAATTATCCATTTTGCTTCTCGCATATCTGGAAATATCCGGCTGTAAAACTGCCCCAGTAATCCAACCACCTACTACAATTGTAATACCAGTTCCGATGGTAGCAGGATTATCTGGCATATGTGCAATGATAGGACTCAGACCCGTTGTGCTGATTGCCATAATGGCACAGTAAAGACAAAGTCCCAAAAGTAACGGTGCTGCTACCATACTTAAATAAGTCATCCCTTTATAGCCAACAATGGCAGTTGACATCATGAGCAATCCACCCCAAATTGTAGCAACAACTGGGGATGTCAAAAAATGTCCTGGCAGCATCAGCGCGATAGTTTCACCAAAATACCCACATTGGTATGAAAACCACCCCAACATTGATATTCCCAAAACCAGACCAACAATATTGGAACCTTTTCTACCGAAAGGAACTCTAGATAACATTGATGTAGAAATGCCTTGATTTGCTCCGATTCCCCCAGTTAGCGAAGCAAGTATGGCCAAAATCACACTGCCTACAACAATTGCAATCGTGCCTTCTTTAAAATTCATAACTTCCGCCAGTGCTGATCCTGTATATAAAGTTGACATAGCAACTGCCATCCCAGTTGTAACTACAGCAATATTGATTGGACTTTTCCGTTTGTCATGTGGTACAGGTCTATCAGGATAATCATAATATTTATCCTCTGGCGTATAAACATTTTGATCCATAACAATTCTCCTTTCAGACTCCTTAAGGTTTATACGTCAACATATACAATCTTATTTATTTCATACGTTCTTCTACTGGAACATAGGAAATATCTTCGAAACCAAAATATTGAGGGTCTAATACCTTTTTGATTTTGTCTTGTCTCAATCTCTCATCACAAGGCAAAACAATGATTGCCACATCCTGCGCCTGACGCATCTTCGGATTTGGAATTGGTTCACCTGTATGACGATCAACAACACAAATCAAATCCGGACTGGAAACAAATGGTTCTCCATTTTTCCAGCATACATGGTTTTCATTTTTAAACCAGATTTTGTATTCATCTCCAGCATCGCTCTGAATGGTTGTCGTTCCCCAGTAGTATCCGATTCGATCTTCATCTTCAAAGTCTGTTCTTTTTCCTTCTGCCAACACCCAACCGCCAACTTTTTCTGCAATTTTCTGAGGAATATGATCCAGATGCGCTTCCTGAGCTTCACGAATAAACTTACCAAGTTCATAAGATTTGGAGAGAGTTCCAGCAATTACGGTTTCTTTCAGTTCTTTCCCACTCATAATAAAACCTGCCTGACCGGCCAAACCATATGCACCAGCGCTAATAAGCTTACCAATTCTTTCAACTACACGAAGATTGGTTGCCTTTTTGATAATACAAACATTATCCCATTCATCAACAGAAGCGACAGGAAGCCATTTTCTGTCATACAAATATGGTGTAATCTGCAAAATTTCCGGAATAGCACGTCCACAATAATCTCCATCAACTGCCATCATACCCAAAGAACTGCCTGCAGAAATGGGGCCAGAAGTATTCGCACCTGCCAGTTCAATAGGAACAACTACTGTTGTTTTTACCCCTATATATGCTTCCAGTTCCTGAATTGCTTTTGCCAGTCTGGCTTTTTCTTTATTTACGCCATCAATAAAACCAAAACCTGCCATTTCCTTAAGAGTTGCTTCATCATGCGGTGCAATAGAACCCATCAAAAACGGGCATACAGCAACAGCATCATCGGGAATCTCTGAAATATCTGTTATTTGTACAAAGCCTTTTTCATTAATTTCGCTCATCAAAGACTCAATCCCATTTTCAGGAAGTCCGCCCCCGCCAGTTGCATAAAATGTACAACCTCTTACAAAATCTGTTGCTTCCTGAATGTTTGTCAATTTTTTTGTTGCCATAATTACCACTCTCCTGTTTTGTATTTTTCTTTAATTATACAAATCCATAATTCTGAAACAATTGTCAAAAAAACAAAAATGCAAACCAAATTTTATAAAAAAAACAAACCAAGTTATGGTTTGTTTTTTTACACTTTATTCACTTTTCTTTCATCTTCATAAACAAAGCCAATGTATATAATGTATCCATATCTGATGGCCTTTTTAAGTTGATCTGCAGGAGTTCCTCAATTTTCTTCATTCGATATTGCACTGTGTTATAGTGGATAAATTCTGCCTTTGCCATCTCTTTCAAATTCATTTTATATTCTAAACAACAGTCAACAATCATTTTTTTCAAATTGCTTTTATTCTTCTTATCGTATATATCCAGCCTATTTTGCATGCTTTGATACAGTATCCGCATTGGTGAATGGAGAAGAAACTGCATTTGAAGAATTGATTGAATTTCACTTCGATCATATATTCTACTGTTTTTTATTTCTTTTAGACCAGCAAAAACCTCAATTACTTTAGGCAGAAATAAGAATAAATCTTCCTTTCCATATACTGTTGCTACAATTGTATGATACGGGAAATTAGATATATTCTCAATGGAATTCTTCACATCCAAAAATTTATTTTCTTCATGCCCAAATAATAGATAAACAGATTTTTGTTGAACTTCTGTGTGTACAACTCTAAATCCTTCTTGCTTTATAATAGAATCCATGAGTATCTTTATATTTCTATTTTTCTCAAAATCTCCTTGCTTCGCAATACAAATAACACCTACAGCTTTTTCCAGATCAATTTTCTGCTTTTCTGCAACAGCAAATGCCTGCGACCTATTATCACTCAAAATTGACAAAATCAATTCATGCTGACTCTTGTGAAGAATATCTTTTTCCCATATATCTATAATCATCTCAAAACTTTGCATAATAAAACTTACATTATGCAATTGCTGTGTTCTTGAAAACATGCCCAACCATAAATACGTATTATTATGCCATATCTTTTTCCAAACACACCGATTTCCATCATCAATGAAAAAAAAGACATTATCCTTTCTATCATCAAACAAACCCTGTTTTTTCAACAGCTCCTTCATCTGCAAGATATCTAAACCGCAGGAACAAATCTCTTCCATACTATTTTCCAATAGCATCAGTGTAATATCATATGAATCACTTAAAAATTTTAATCCTTCTGAAAAAGATCTTTGTTTCTGATTTAGTTCCATTATCCCCTTTAGAATAGTTCTCTCTTTCTTTGATTCATGTTCACTTTTCCTCATTAAAAGACCCATTATATCATTCATCACAGAAGCATAAGATATTTGGGGATCATTAGGTGGGCAAATTAATGGAAGATCCAGCTTATCACATAACGCAATCACACTATAATCCAAACTTTTTATAACATAGCCTATATAAAATAAAACAATACCTGCTATTTTTCTTTGTTTTAACGCATAAATTAACTGAAGCTGCTTTTCAACATTTTCTTTGATATCATTACAAGACGTAATTACAATTTCTCCTTGCTTCAGATTTAATAAAGAACTCCCCTCTTCATTTAGATCAGACATTTCTAAGACAGTAACACCAGATATCTTATTATTCAAACCTCTGCTTCCCGCTAAAATAGTTGTATTTCTTAATGAATTTGTATTATGTAATAAAGCATTGATGGTATCCATAACACACCTCTTTCCTTTGCTATATAGTGTTGTAATAATTGTTCGTTTCACAACTGCATGATGTTCTTTTTTTCAAAACACATATATAAATCAATCCCACATAGTTAATCCACAATCATTCTAGTTCCTTTTTATATTTAAAACCCCTAATAGACAAAGATCCACATTTATAAAAAAGTATATCACAAAGATTCTAGTACAACAACCTCTGTTAATTTACCAATATTGGCAAATATAGGTTTAAAATTCTTTCATGTTCTTCCATAAACATTCCATCCTTGTAGGTAGCACTTTATGTAAAACTTAAGATTTATAAAAATAAATCATTTCCTCTGTATTCAATTTTTTAAAGACTTCAGGATGTTCATACAACTTTACTTTTGGCACTTTAATGACATTTTCCTTCAAAATTTGTCGAAAAAATTTTTTCAAAAAATGGTTATATTTTTGGAAACCACTTTTTTGTAGATTTTCAGAGACGAAAAAAGGCCGTGAGATTTTTTTCACCTCACTGCCCGAAAATCGGTTTTTAACTCCAAAAACGCTATGTCATCTATAAAATTCGAATTTTTGGGGCTTTGAAAACCGCCCTCAAAAACCGCTGGAAGCCTTGATTTTACTGACTTTGCGGCTATGTCATCTATTTTGATCACTCATCCCATTTTGATTTAACTAAAAGTATGCCTGATGAAGCTGGTTGCCCCTTGCATAGGGTTATTTTTCAAAAAAGTGTTGCTCCTTATTTCTCTAAAAAATAGTGGAAACAAAAAAATCTAGAATGGTGATTTATTTTACATTCCAGATTTTTTTCTTTTCATTATGTATTGATATTATCCTTTTAATATTGTATCTTTCTCCATTTAACAATAAACTATATAAAATAGATTTATGCTAAAGAAATGATACTTGGTTTATACAAGCTATATATTATTTTTTAGATTAATTTTTTATTGCCTACCCCCACTATAAAATCACTTTATAGCAACATCATTTTATTTTGTAGCATTAAAAATAGTAATTTTCTATATCAGTAACAGATATTCGGTATGAAGACGTTGTCGTTGGTGTTCCGCATTTTTTAATATATTCATAAAATGATTTGCTTTGAAGTATTTCTTTGGCCTCATTTAAACCACTTTTATACTCATCTAAAGTTCGAATAAATACTCCAGCATACGGAATAGTATCAATTCCAGCATTATAAACATTTACATTATTTGTAATAACCACTGACATAATAAGTTTTTCTACAAAAATACTATTAATTGCTTGAACTCGACCATATTCAAACCATTGTACGCCTTCGCTAGATTTGCGCTTTAGAAGTTTATCCTTGTTTTTTAGCAGATAAGCATAGCATTCGGGAAATGTTTGTCTAAATTCTTTTTCAGAATAAGAAAAAATTTTTTTACCTATTATTTTATAAGGGAAAATTATTTTATCACGCTTCTCACTTTTTTGATATTTTTTCTCACTTTTAACACTAACCGCATCAAAAACTAAATCTTTCTCGATTTTTCCGTCTTGAAGATAAAAAAATAAATCATCCTCTTCTTTAGCTTCAAACACAAAAGCATCATTATACAACGTTGCAACACTATTTGAAACTTTAAAATAATCACCAAAGCGTCGCAAACTTTCTTCTTGTTCTTTATCAAAAATCCATTTACCAATTAATGATTCTTTTGATAAGTTTTTTTGTACTCCATCTTTCTTACTCCAATAATATATATTATCATTATTTTCTTTATTACACATAATAATAATAGAAGAAGTAAGTATTTTAGGAAAAAGTTGTATTCCTTTATAATCAATAATTCCTTTAAGGTATTCTTTAATCAACATCCTTACTTTTTCAGCATGTTTATTTCGTATCACACTATATGGAATTAGATAAGCTAGCTTTCCATCATCAGCAAGATCCCTTAAACCTGCTTCTATGAATGCATAGCAATAGTCAAAACGACCTTCTTTGCACGTTTCAAAATTCTCTTTTAAAAAAATTCTATGTTCTGTAGACAAATCATGGTATGTAATATAAGGTGGATTTCCAATAATAAAATGAAAACTATTTTTCTTACACTTTAAATAATCTTGCTTACATATATTCCATCGAATACCGGTTAATCCATATTCCTTCGCAACTGCATTTAACGTATCAATGCATTTAGTTATACACTTATGATCAATGTCATATCCTGTAATATGATTTTCTAACCCTACGATTATCTGCTCGTTACTATATCCATCTTCTAGTGAACTTGTTATATATCTTCTGACTATTTCTTTCAATATATTGCCTTCTCCACAAGAATTTTCCAATACTGACTTATCATACAAACCATGAGTATATCCAATACAATCCAAAAGTTCATTAGCATATTTTTGTGGAGTAGGCACTTGACAATTATTCCCCATGAACTCCACCTCTCATATATATTTTATTATCAGCAGCATTGACTAATAAAGTTTTATACTCCTCAACTAAATCAATGATAATTTTAAAAGTTGTTAAAAAATCTTCTTTATCCAAATCAGAACGTTCTCCATGAACAACTTTGTGACGTTTTTCTAGCAATGAACTATCTATATATGTAGCTTTTGTCTCAAATATGTCAGATTCAATACCAATCGTCTCTAAAATCTCTTCTAGTTCTGCAGAACTCGGATTTGAATGAGTAGAAATAAAAGGATTGTTTTCATCATATTTCTCTATAAATCTTTTTGTTAAAAGCTCCTTGTGCAAGATCAATAATTTTTTATGCACACTATGTTTATCCGATTTTGAACAAGACTTAAACTCTTTTTCCATCTTTAGTGCAGTAAAATTTTCTTTTAACTCACTATATAATTTTTTTTGTTGCGAAACATATCCTACATAACAGTTTGACGCTCGTTTTATAAATCCTTCAAAATGTGCACATAATAATGCAATTCCCGCTCTAAGCAAAATGGGTTCATTTACTTTATCTTTTTCAACTAAAATTTTCAATGAAATCATTTCTTTTTTCCTCCAAGCAAGATCTTGTACTAAAAGTTCTTCTAACTGTTCAACTGTTTTAATTTTAATATTACTCGCCACGTAAAAATATCTCCTTGCTAAATTCTGCTAGCCTTTTAATCCTTCCAACTGGTCTAACCCCTCTTTTGATCGCAGCTAAATACCCATCAGAACTATATACTTGTTTTATTACCTCACTAAGTTCCTCTGTATTTTCTTGATAATAATCAATATTAGCTGTCAATCCAGGAATTATCGCTTCATACGCTCCCACCAAAACAGGTCCATAACTCTTATTTTTTTCTTTGTCATATTTCTTAAAGGCATTTTCATCCATTACTTCGTATAATAAATCAAATGTCTTTTGAAATATGTCTTTTTCTTCTTCAAAATCGATATTATTTTTATTTATTAACTCCAAAATTTCATCAGTTAAAAAATTATTATAATTTTCAGAGTCACTTACATCAAACTTTGAATACCTAAGAATAAAAAATTTTACTACAAATTCTAAATAGCCCTGTTCTTCCGAGTCTTTTTCTGATATGGGAACTGAATTTATAAAATTAGTATATTTGCTCATATCACGCAACTTTTTATAAAATTCTTCATTTTTCATTACTATAATACAGTTACGAATTTCCTGAGGACTCAAATGACTTCCACCAGTATTCAAACGCTGGAACATCTCATACTGAGCAAACTCATCACTACTTTTATCAATAATTATAATAAGGATCTTTGATCTTTTTATATATCTACGTTGTGCATCAGTTAATGAAATATCTTCATCTTCATTATCCCAATATTTTCCTTCTAATGATGGTAAAAATTTTGTACAGGTCAAAGGTTCAACCTCAACCTCCTCTGTTGATCCATCCTCTGATTCGTTTTTTAAGATACCCATAAATTTGAAAATAGTTGACAATCTTTGCTGACCATCAATTAAATTCCATTTTCCCTTTTCATTTTGATATACATAGACAGGGGGAATCGGAATATTTAATAGAATTGATTCTATCAACGCAGACTGTTGTGTTATGTCCCATCGAAACATTCTTTGATAGATGGGATTTATTTGCAAGTCTCCATCTAGATAAAGATTTGCCAATTCCCCTATAGACATTGGATAGTTATCTGTTTTTATTGACTTAGCCATTAAATCAATCTCTTTCTGTAAGGAATTTTCCATTTATTTTATCCTCCCATAAGTAATCTTATTCATATATTTCTAATTTTAATGCAAACTGCATTTTTATATAGTCTTAAGTGTATATATAATATTGGGTTAAATTCTTATAAGTTCACCCTTAAAACATCTAATGATGAAATATTAACAGCTAAACAGATACAGAAACTACAAAGAGAAAATGCTCAGCATAAGGAAAAAACCTTAATCAAGAAAGTAATTGCCATCTTTATACTACACCCAAACAAAGATTAAGTTATATTTTATAATCTTTGATTTTTACATACTACCAAAATACTCTCCCCCATACTCAACATAAGCCGACGTATCATAATTTAGTAAAAAGTATTGCTATCTGTTTCTCTTAAAAACAGCAGAAACAAAAAAATCTAGAATAATTATTTTCTCTTGCTATTCCAGTCTTTTTTCGTTGTTTACCGTAAATGGAATTATCTCATCTAACTGAGGTTTATATTAATTTGTCATCACCTTGAATTTGAGGTAAATGCTGCACACTCAAAGATTCTATTGTTTCAAGCTGTTTTATCGCTAAATCATGCAAAAGAACCAATCTTTCTGATTGCGTCTTCCCCTGTTCGATTAAAATTGCATTATAGCTTTCCATATTCGCCAATACCAAAAGTTGCTGGATTGTTGCCTCATCCCTCATATTTCCCTTCTTCCCTGGATTAGCATCTCTCCACTGCTTCGCTGTCTGACCAAATAAAGCTACATTCAATAAATCTGCTTCATTCGCATATGTATAGACAATCTGTTCCTGTGTTAATTCAGGCGGAATTAAGTTTTGCTTGATCGCATCGGTATGAATGCGGTAATTCAACTTTGCCACCTCTCGATTCAAGTTCCAATTCAGAGATAAACGGCTGTTCTCATCCGCTTTCAGGCGTTTGTAATCTTTGATAATATACAGTTTGAATTCAGCAGAAATCCATGAAGCAAACTCAAAAGCAATGTCAGAATGTGCAAATGTACCGCCCCATCGTCCTGACTTTGATACAATACCAATGGCATTTACTCCGGAAATCCATTTTGTAGGTGACATCGTAAAAGCATTCAGCCCTGCCTGATTTCTAAACCCATCGAATTCGACGGGTTTAAAATTTGGATTATGAAGACTTTCCCATAAACCAAGAAACTCTATGGTATCTCGATTTCTCATCCAATTCCTAATCACATCATTTGGTTCATCACTTTTATATCTGGCAATATCCGTCAAAGAAATAAATTCATTTTGAAAATCCGTAGTATAAATTCCAATCTCAACACCCTTGGCATGGATCGTTTCTTTTATTGGTTTTTTGGGCATATGATACCTCATTTCTCTTTTTCATAATTACTTTCCACTTAAAATGGTTTCTTCTATATAAAATAAATAAAATGTCGAATGATATAAATTGTATATAACATAAATACACTTTATCTTAATCTATATTTATTATTTTACCACACAGCCTGATACAAAATCAAAAAATTTAATGCATTTATTTGTTGATGGCTGTTTCCAACTTTAAAACAACCACCAACTTTTTTCATCATCGTGTATTTAATATTCCGGAAGCATCTTCTCAACTATAATTCCAGATTTGAATACTACCTCTATCTTTCTTGCATTCACCACGTTGATATTCTGAATCAGCTGCCGCACCAATTTATCGTCATATTCTGTCAGTACGCAGTTTGTTTTGTCCAGAAAACGCCCGATATCTTCCATCTCTCTGCTTTTCTCGCCTCTGCTAGCTGCTTTGATCTGCTTTATTTCCAGTGCTTCTATCTGTGCTGTGATCGCCTGACAGCATTCCTCAAATGCGGTTTTATCGCCGTTCTGCTTGGCTTGCTGCTGTATCAGTTCCGCCATAGCTTTCTGCAAGTTTTTCTTTTCTTCAGCATATTCGGAATCCTCTGTGTCATGCGTCAAGGCTGTGACTACATTTTTTCTGAATGTCTGGACGAAGTCACCTTTGTTTTCAAGAACCTGATTGATAGCATGTAATACTGCTCTATGTAATACATTTTCCTCTATAGTCGGGGATTCCTTGCAGTATCTTGTCCCATTTCTCAGCCTGTTTTCGCATCTCCACACCGCTTTCTTTTCCCCATACTTAGACCAGATTTGTCTGCGGTACTCACATCCGCACTCTTTGCAAATGGTAATTTTCGACAAAGCGTATTTTCCACTATGCTTGCCCTTTGATTCTGTTTTCAGTTTACTGGACTTCTTATATATATTGGCTCGCTGATGCAGTTTTTCCTGCACTTTATAGAATACTTCCCTTGGAATAATTGCTTCATAGGTATTTTCCACATAATATTTTTGAAGTTCCCCTTGATTCTCTTTTCGTGTTTTGGTCAAATAATCTATTGTGAAAGTTTTTTGTGCCATGGCGTCACCGATATACTTTTCATTAATCAGGATTGTACGGATTGAATTCACATTCCATTCTGTATTGCCCCTTATGGTTTTAATACCCTTTTCTTTCAGTATGCGAGCGATACTGTTCAGGCTTTCCCCCTCCAGATATTTTCCGTAAATCAATCGTACCACTTCTGCTTCTTCTGGAATGATATACAGCTGTCCATCTGTGCTTTTGCCATATCCAAACATTCTTCTGACCAGCATCTCTCCTTTTTCATATTTTCGTTTTAAGCCCCATTTCACATTTTCTCTGATATTTCGACTTTCTTCCTGTGCCTGACTGCTGAGTATGGTGATCAGAAGTTCTCCTGTGGATTCCAGTGTGTTGATATGCTCTTTCTCGAAGTAGATAGCGATATTTCGTTCTTTCAGCTTTCGGATACAGGACAGACAGTCAACTGTATTTCTGGCAAATCGGCTAATGGATTTTGTCAGAATCAGGTCGATATCTCCATCTTTTTGCAAGCATCTTTCCATCATGGCATTGAAGTTGTCCCTTTTTTTCATATCCGTTCCTGAGATGCCGTCATCCGCATAAATACCTGCTAACTGCCAACTGGGGTTTTCTGTAATCAGCTTAGTGAAATATGCCACCTGCGCTTCATAACTGGTTTCCTGGTCCTCCTGTGCGGTACTGACTCTGCAATAGGCGGCAACATTGATTTTTTTACTTTCTTTTTCTTTTCTGTATTCATATTAGCTTTGGGCGGAATTATTTTGATTTTTCGATCAGTCGCTGTGCTATTCATAATATACTTCCTTTCTTTTTATGCTATTTTTTCTTCCATACTCTTTACACCGTTTTATGGCAGCATTTCTGTTACATTCACTCCGTTTTTCAGTGTGAACATCACTCTGCCATCTTTGTATATGGTAATTGTTTGGGTTATAAATTCGAATAAGTCTTTGTCGAATGTTTTTTCTTCTGTCTGCTCTTTATGCTGCTGAAGCAAGTCTAAAATTTTATTTGTATAGTATTCTGCTCCGCCATCATCGGAGTCTTCATACTGTAACGATGCTCTTTTATATATCAGCTCCAGCAATTCGTCTATGTTATGACTGCTGTCGTTTTTCAGAAGCTCTATTTCATGCTCTACTGCCTGTAAACGGATATTTCTTTTGAATATATGTATCGTAATTTTTCTAATCTTTTCCGGATGGTTTTTCATTTTAGTTACTGCCTGCATAAATAATTCTTTGATTTGGGCTTCCTGTATATGCTGATTTCTGCAGTGTACCCTGCCTTTTACAATTCGTTTACTGCAATCCCATATCTGTTTATCTCCATGCTTGTAGCAGTGATATTCACTGCCACATTCTCTGCATTTCATTTTATCACCCAGAAGGAAGTATTCTTTATAATAGATATAGGACTGTTCCTTGCCTATTGCTTTGCGTCTTTCCTTTTTCATTTGCTGTACCGCTTCAAATAATTCCGGTTCTATAATCTTTGGGAAGTTCTCATCCCCCATATACCTTTTGTCGCTGAGCATATCATTGAGCTTTACTCGATTGATTTCCAGTCCCTCAATATGGTCTTTTAGCCTTGATACTGAAATGCCGCTGTTATATACATTGAATATCTCCTGCACAAATCTACTTTGTTCCTTATCTGCCTGCAATATGCCATTTTTAAATTGATAGCCGTATACTGTTACTTTTCTTCCCATATTTATTTCCTTCTTTCTGTTAGCTTTAATCCGTTTGTCAGTTCAAATACTAACTCGTTGGGATTTACAATAATCTTTTTTACGATTGCTTGGAATAATGTCTTGTCATATACTTCCAGATATTGCGGTCCTTTTTTGAACTGCTTAATCAGTTCTTTTGTCTGTATCAATTCTTTTCTCTGTCTAGATTTCTGAAGATATTGCTCCTTTGCTCTCTGATACTCTTTTAGGTTTTTGCTGATCATATTTTGCTGTTCCATATAAAAAGCAGAGTCGATCATCTCTCCACTTGCCAAGTGGTTGAGACTCTCTCTCTGCTTTTTCTGTTCTTGTATTCGTTTGTCTAATTGTTCCAACTGCTTCTGTATCATGGGTGTTGCTTTTAACTGCTCCAGCTCGTTCACCAATGGTACCAGTATATCATCACAGTGGCTTGAAAGTTTGTTCCACATGATGATAAAGGCTTGTTCTAACTGACTTTCTTTTATTATGTCATTCTCACAAAGTTCTTTTGTCTGTATGCGTCTGACACAGCTCCAAGTAATATTGATCTTACCTGTTCTTTCTTTTCTCTCCTGACGATTGTATGAGGAACCGCAGATGCCACAGATAACTTTTCCTTTAAACTCTGAAGGTTCTTCCGACTGTTCTTCTTTGCCGGTTTTTTCTACTTTTGCCTTTTGTTTCAGCATTCGCTGAACGGCTTCATACTCCTCATGGGTTACGATTGGTTCATGATCATTCTCAATAAGCACCTGACTATATTCCCCATTATTTTTTCTTCTTACGAATGGTACAATGTCCTCACTGTATGTTTTCTGAAGAAGCAAGTCACCTGTGTAGATGTTGTTTTTCAGAATGATATAAATGGCTCCGCCTAACCATGCCGCCTTTCCTGTTTTTGTTGGTATCCTCTGTTCGTTCAGGCTTTTGGCAATCCGCCATATTCCATTCCCCTCCAGATATTCGTCGAATATAAATCTCACGACAGCTGCTTGCTTCTGGTTCAGCTCAAGCAATCCGTTTGTATTTGTACAGTAGCCATATGCCGGATTAGGCAATATGTATGTACCATTCATAAATCTTTTTTGTATGCTCCATTTCTGGTTTGATGAAATGCTTTCCGATTCCGCCTGTGCCACAGAGGAATAAATGGATATCAGAAATTCACTTTTTTCAGAAAGTGTATGAATATTTTCTTTTTCGAAATACACATCTATTTGCTTTTTCTTAAGCTCTCTGACAATCTTAATGCATTCTACTGTGTTTCTGGCAAATCTGCTGATTGATTTGGTACAGATAATATCAATCTCCCCTGCTTCACAGTCTTCCAACATACGCATAAAATCCGTTCTGCCTTTTTTCTTTGTACCGCTTTTGACGTAGTCGGCATATATTCCTATGAAGCTCCAGCCTACCTTGCTTCGGATCATATTTTCGTAATACTCAAGCTGAGATTCATAAGAGCCTTTCTGGTGAGGAATATTTGTGCTGACTCTGCAGTAAGCACAAACATTTTTCATCATCGGTTCTTCATTTATGTCTGTTGTTTTTGCTGTATCATTCATGTTTATGCCTCCTTTTTTCAAGCAAAGGATACCTGCTTTTCAGTGACACATCTACTATTTTTTTCATAAAGTTTGGCTTCTGCCGGCTGGAAGGTTTGCAAGTTCAAACTGTTCATCTGATTATATTCTTCTTCTGTGATCAGATTTCGAAAGAGCATTCTTGTCAATAACTCCTTGGAAAGCTGGTATCTGATTTCATTTTGCATCTGATCTTTTGACATATAATTTTTTCCCCCCTTAATGACTATTTTCCTATTTATGACCTTTCATCAAAGAGTCACTCTTTCTCTGATGAAAAGTCACAAATGTGTGCCGCTTAAAAACGGCACACTATTCTGACTTAAATTTGCCGTATTTGACACTACTTCCCGGACATTAGGCAGCAATATAAACTGTGCTTGGCTGCACACATAGGCTTTTCACCTCCCCCGTCATGCGGGCTGCCGTCCTTGCGATGTCTGGGACTCGGCAGAAGTATCATTGTGGCTCTGCTTCGGTCGTGGCATTTGATCTTGCCAAAAGATCAATCCCATACAGCAAAATCGCTCAAATTATGTATTACAGACAAACGAACCACTCTCAAAAATATGTTTATTTCACGTTCTGTTGTAACGAATCGTCATGGCGCACTGCATGGTACTGCTTGTCCCTTTCGGGCAAAACAGAGTAACGTATTTATATTGCTGGGTATGTATTTTTCAATGTGCAACGAAGGGAAAAAAAATACCCCTCACTTATAAGCCGAAAATACATACCCCTTAACAACCAATTTTTTTAAAATTTGTGCAATTTTTTTGATTTTTTCAGAATCTTATTTTGTGTTTATTGGTTTGTCTGTTATATTGCTCTAATTTTTGTTTTTGGGTAGGCATTTTCAATGCAAAACTGAAGGGAGGAAAAATAACCCTCACTTATAAGCCGAAAATACATACCCCTTAACAACCAATTTTGAAAATTTTGTGCAATTTTTTTAATTTTTTTCAAAATCCTTTTTTATTTCTATCGGTTACCTGCTGTATTGCTTTCATTTTATTTTTGTTTAACAACCAAACTTAAGAATTTTTTTCAATTATAGTCTTTAAACTATTCAAAACCCTTTTTTTGTTTTTATGGATTGCTTGCTGTGTAACATTCGCTACCTTTGCAATTTCTATCTCCGTAGTTCCTTTTGCTATCCCTTCACATATATGATATTTGTCATCTATCTGAGCAACATATGACCAAATATCTGACGCTATTACTGTCCTTATGGCTTCTTCTTCAACATTCACTGTGCTATCCATAATGTAATCAATTCCTCTGGTATCTTCAGTGTCCCAGCTATCATAGTATAAAAGACCATGGGCTTTATCTTTTTCTACCATATACTTTTCTTTGCGTTCCATCTCATAATAAGCTATGTATATTTCATCAGTTACTTCTACCAATGCGCCTTTGATTTTTATAAAATATTTCTTTCCATCATTGTTCATAGTTATTCCTCCGATTCAAATTTGTTTTTTCATGGCAAATTCAAGTCAGAGGCTGGTGGTGATCGGCACCTTTTTACGCAACAAAAAAAGCAAATCTCGGACTGAGATTTGCTTTTCGGCATAGTTATTTTATATATACAATTGAAAATATCAAATATTTGATGCTGAATGGCTTTTTTCACACAATATATTTAAAAATCGTGTCTTTTTTATTGACTATAGTCCATATCCATATACCATTTCTGTTAATCTCCTGTTTCTTCATGAAATTCAAGAACTAAAAAAACGCTGTCTTAAATCCAGCATATCATAAAAATCTATATCCATATTTCTTATTACATAATAATCCCTCGGTTTTTTGATAAACAGCTTATTTTCTTCTTTCAATCTATGAATCCTTTTATTAAAAAAGCGGTACTCAGACCATTCTAAGTACCACTAATTATCAAAACTATATCAGTCAAGCTCCCACTTATACTGTGTATAGGGGCATCCGACATGCTTCAGATCCCTCTGTATCATTTCTGCAAGATGATGAAACATATCCTTGGTTGCTGCAATCGCCGCAGGCTCCAGTTTATACACGACACTGTCATATACAAAATCAATATAGGCATACCCAATATTAGCCTTATTCTGGAACTCATTTCTGATTTTATTGATTTCATCGCTCCATTTTCTCAGAAGCTCACGAACCGCATGCGGCATTTCACTGCCTTCGGAAATAATATTGTTCGGTCTGATCCATTCATCCCATTTCACCCAGATTTCCTGATTCCTGCCATCATTGCTTTTCAGCATATATAACTTGCAATTGTTTTCTTTTCCAAAATGTGTATCCATAGCACCCTCACCGATTCTGTATTCTTTCAGCATTACACCACTCAGAAAAAATAATCTTAACCAAGCGCATAACTCATCAGTTATCATTGTATCAGGTACAACGCCTGCTCGCAATCATATTTTCTTTAGCACTGTTTATTCACCGGATACTATTCTGCTATAGAATGTTTTCACAACATCATTCAATAAAAAAAGAGACACTTAGAATCCACTTCCAAGTGCCTCATCATTTACCCTACAGCTGATATACTCTCATACAGTCGGTAGCCTATCAATATCCTGTTTTCGGCAGTTTCCCTCTGCTTGCCACAGGTGCATAAATCTTCGTTGTATAGGAATCCTCCGCCTTTACTTTCTGCATTTCATACATGCCGCCTACCTCCACTCTATTCGTAAACTGATAGCCGTTCGGCAGATTCTGATATGTTTTACAATAGATAAAAGGACGTTCTACTTCGCAGAAGCCAACGTCCACCGTACCAAATTCGTATTTAATATCAGTGATATATTCCCCTGCCATCAGGTCCTTTGTGCAATCGATTTCATAGACCTTATTGGTAAACAGATTATCCCGCAATACCTTAAAGCTGCCTGTTTTATTCGTCTTATAATAGATGGTATAGTTCAGGTTCTGATTGAATGTACCGGTAAACAGCCTTGTAATATATGCCGCATCCGCAGGCAGGCTTTCATGCAGATAGAAGTTCTCCAAAGGTACCAGAGATTTATTCTGGATATGATAGAGATCATATCTGATTACACTTCCGCCCATTGTCTCCTGATAGCCGCTTTTTTCCACATGCGTCTGCAAAGCCGTGCTTTTATTTTCCCTTTTAATCTCTACGATTTCTCCATCTATCTTGATTTCAAAAGAGATCGTTTCATCACTCAAAAGGAAATACAGCGGACTGGTTGTTTCCTTCATGGTATACTTGCCATATCTCAGCCAATCGGATTCCGCAAAGCCTTTACTGTCTGTTCTTAGAACAGTAACCTTCTTCCCGTCAGAATCATAAACCGTAAATTTTGCATCCTTTAAGCCATCCCCTTTTAAATGACCGGTGATAGCATTATTATCCGCAGCAGTTTTATGGATCTGTACTTTTCCTTGAATCGGCTTATTTTCCAGCTCTACATAGGTTGTCTTCCCCCATTTTGTTTTTACTGTCTGTAGGCCTTTTGTCACGACATAACCTTCATTTTCCGTTTCTTCGATATAGTAGGTAGCATCACCAAGGAACATCTTATCCAGATGAATTTCCCCATTACTGTCGGTGATATATGTGCCGATGGATTCCTTATTCTTATCGAAGAACTCAAACTTCACGCCGGAAATGGGTTTTCCCGTTTCCGCATCCGTTTTTTCAATCCGGATAGAGGCCAGAGGATAGTTCTCCCATTCAATGAGTTGGTCATCGCCCCAATCCAACGCAACTTTTCTTACATTGGTATCCAGTGCATAGCCTTTCAGTGTATTGGTTTCTCTGATGAGATAGGTGCCTGCGGGGAGTTTATATTCCAGATTGATTTCACCCTGTCTATTGGTGTAATGCTTTCCATAGGTCTTGCCGTCCTCACGCACAATGGTAAATTCCACATTTTCCATCGGCTCTCCTGTGACACTATTAGTTTTGGAGATACGAAGTGTCGCATTCTTATCGTTTTCAAATTTCACCATAGAGGGTGCATTGCTCTTTACCTGTACGTTCTTGCTGACTGCGGTATCAAAGCAATAGCCTTCGGGTGCCGCTGTTTCCTTTACCACATACCAATCGGGTTTCAGACCCGGAATGGTTATTCTGCCGTCTGCGGCGGTGATATATTCACCAATATAGGTGCCGTCAATCTTTCTTACTTCAAACTTTGCACCCTCCAGCGGCTTCTGTGTTTTTCGGTCTACCTTCTGAATGATAAGGCTGTTATGCGGCTGATTGAAAAATTCCAGAGAGTAACCTCTGCCTTTTTCAATATAAATCGTCTTTGCAGTATTATCAAGAAGATACCCGTCCTTCGTCTTTACCTCCTGTACGATATAGCCGCCAACCAGCTTTGGAATATAAATACTGCCTGTTTCATCAGTGCGATATTCACCATTGGACTCACCGACTACCGCGCCTTTGATGTCTGTTATCTTAAAGATAACATCACTCAACGGTTCTTTTGTCACAGCATCCATCTTTTTAATCAGCAGACCGCCTAACGGCGCATTTGTAAATTCAACGGTAACAACCGCATTATCATCCTTCAGTGTTACCGTTTTCAGTGTATCATCTAAGATATGGTCGCTGTCAGTAGATACCTCTGCCACGGAATACACACCGGGTTTTAAGCCTGCAACAGTAATCGTACCATTTTTCGATGTTGTATAAGTCCCGATTACAGTACCTTCTGTTCCCGTAGCACCGCTTAAATATCTTACCTCAAAACGAATACCGGATAAAGCTGCTCCTGTTTCTGCATCTATCTTTTTAATGATAATGGCAGACTGTGGACTGTTTTCAAAGGTAATCTCTTTATCCTCGCCTGCTTTCAGGAATACCTCCATGGATTCTGTTTTTCTCTCATAGCCAGCAGGAGCCTGTTTTTCTATAATACGATACCATCCGCTATCTGCCTGCTGCAGTTGGAACTGTCCATTGCTGTCAGATGTATATTCACCGACCTTTACTACCTCACCGCTAAGAGAGCCATTTACCGCCTTCAGCACCTCAAACCTTGCATTCTTCAAGGGTTCTTTGGTAATGGAGTCTACTTTATGGACTGTTAATGTTGCTTTTTTCGTATTTTCAAATACGGCTGTAAAATCCTGTCCTGCAACAAGATTTACTACACGTTCCTCATTGCCGCTCTCGTAAGCATTCGGTGCTTTTACTTCACAGATTTTATATGCGCCGGGTGTCAGACCTTTCAGCAAAATTTTACCATCAGTATCCGTTGTAAAGGGACTGCCGGATACAAAACCTTTATCAGGCTCCTGTAATTTTTCTACAGTAAACATTGCACCGGATAATGCAGCGCCTGTCTGGCTGTCTCGTTTGATAATCGTAAGGTCAGGTGCTCTATGATTCTGAATTGTTGCAGTGCCGGGCTTTCCGCTTTCTGCATAAACCTCATACACCTGCTCTAAAGGAAGATAGCCCTTTGCAGGCGTAACTTCCGTCACCTCGTACCAGCCTTCTTCTACATCTGACAGCGTAATGCGACCGTTCTGATCCGTTACACCTATATATACCTGTCTGGTATTCTTATTTGTGATTTCAAAGTGTACCCCTGCAATGGGTTCTGATGTTTCTGCATCAATCTTCTTAATCTCTACAGATGGCTTTTTCTTATTTTTCATTACAACAACTGTTTCCTTGCCCCAGTCAACCTCATCAATCTGCGGTGTGGCATCCAGAATATAATCAAATCTGGCCGCAAGCTCCTTAACCTCATAGCTGCCCTCCGTCAGGTCTTCAATCGTTACTTCGCCATTCTTACCTGTTTCTACTGTCTGTTCAAAGCCCGTAGTATGATTGATGACCTGAAAATAAAAACCGGCTAACGTCTCCTGTGTCTGGGCATCAATCTTTCGGATTGTAAGGGAGCCATACGGCTGATTTTCAAAGGTTACTTTCGGATGTACCTCTGCGTTGTTTTCCACACGAACGCTCTGAGAATTTTTCCCTACTGCACCAGAATAATGCGGCGGCGCAGATACCTCTGTTATTTCATATACCCCCGCAGGAATCCCTGTCAGTTTCAGGACACCATCGGAAATCGTAATGCTTGCACCTTTGCCAAGAACAGGCTCTGTTGCGCCATTTATTGCCTTTACAGTAATGTTGATGTGCTCATTGCTTTCCGATACGCCGCGGATATGGAACACGGCATCTGCAACTTTTTTCTTAGTCTGATAGTCCAATTTTTCTACAACCAGACTGCCTTTATCAGCGGATGCAGGCGTATCGGGATTCTCCGGTGTATCAGGGATTGTGGGGGATGCGTTGTAGGTCATTTCTGCAGAATCCGTTCCCTGCGGACGGAAGTTATAAATATACCCCTGCCAGTTACCGGACAGACCTACGGGGTTCCCAAGATAGCTGGCGGCTGTATCTAAAGAACCACCAACGGTTGTACCATACAGTGTATATCGAATCCCTGTGGATTCTGCCAATGTCTTTGGTACTTTTACCGTTACATCCTGCCCCATATCAACTGCAAACGCTTTCGATGTGTCCCATGCGCCGCTTACATTTGTCTGTGGCATGATTTTTTTACTGCCTGCATAGACCTCAATGGTTCCATTTTCCACCATTGCCATAATATCGTCCCCAAGAATACGGAACTTCCATTTATCTCTGGTAATGCTACTGGTAAAATGATAGGTATTTACAACCCAGTCACCTTCTGCAGTCGCTTCCTCAGAATCACTGACAGGCGCAAGCTGTACAGTTACTGCCGGCGGTGTATACGGGTTTGCAATGCCTTCGTTATAAATCTTTTTTAATGCATTCAATACGCGTGTATTTTTTGCCGTATCCCCACTCTGGATAGACCATTTGTCCAGAGAACCGCCAACAATAGCTGTATGAATCGCACCATGCGTTGCATAATATGCCTCATCTACACTATTACAGCCTAACTGTGCAGGCGTTTTATAAGGATAGCCTGCTCTGGCAATCCCAAGGATTTTCTTCTCTGTAACGCCGATGCTTTCTAATGGATCTACCTGATATTTCCCATCGGCATGCTGTGCAGTTCCCTTCCATCCCGGATTCTTGCAATATGCTGGATACTCCAAAGCCGCAGGATCATCAGCAATCCATTTCGCAATATGGATGTTGTCTACAATTTTGCCGTCATAATGCAGAATATTGTTCAAAGGCCTGTCTGCTGTAATGGTTACATAACCGCCATTTGCCTGCAAATAATCATACGGTCCCGAGCCTGTAGCAGAACGTGCCTTTGGTATAGAATCCGTCCCATAGATTTCTGTGTAGTTATCTGCCAGTAAAGGGACAGCAGAATATCTGGATTCTACTGAAAATGTCTTTGTATCCGGCAGCACTGCATCTGCTGTTTTCTCATCGGATTTTTTACTGCCGGTATCCTCTTTTTCTGTTGTATCCTCCTTCTTTTTATCCTCTGTTATACTGCTGCTGATGGTTGTGCTATCGCTCTTGTTCGTGGTATCCCAAAACAGGTCATCATAGCTATTACTACCACTGTTCTGCCCGGGAATAACAAATCCATCTTCCCATGCCGCAAAAGCGGATAACGGTGCAGCGACAGTCATCATAACCGCTAAAAGCAGGGATACCCACCTTTTTGTGTGTTTCATAAAACCACTCCTTTGATTGAATTGTATATATAAAAAAGAACCCTGATTAAATCAGAGCTCCTTTGCGTTTATAGTATTTATTTTTTCGCTGATTGGATAAAACTTACTGTTTTATTCTATTTCAGATTTTTCTTTGGCGCACGTTGTTTTGTTTTCAGTCCCAAGTCCTGAAGCTTTCTTCCTAACACATCATCCTTTGCTACTAACAGTAAATCTTCATCCATATTATTTAGTGCATGTAGGACTGCAGCGTACATACCAATAGATACAGACGGAGTTCCTCTCTCGATTGCCCATAGTGTAGCGCGGCTTATCCCAGCTCTTTCCGCAACTAATTCCATCGATAGCTTACGTCTTAATCTGGCATACTTGATCTGTTCTCCCATTTGTTCTAATATTTTCTGCGTTTTCGGTAAAAGAACCGCACTTTTTTTGCCATAAAAACCACCTCTTAATGTTTAATATTATAAACAATAATGGTGTTATTGTCTATTTTATCAAATATTATTATTAAGTTGTGGGTCCTTATTTTACATACGCAAACATCTGATAGGTTGCTTTTTCCCCTACTGCGAAGCCTGCAACCTCATACATCGGATTCAAATAATTCTTTCGATGTGCCTCAGAATCTGTCAGACGGTTATGTGCCTT
Source organism: Clostridium sp. MCC345 (assembly GCF_018785345.1). NCBI lineage: Bacteria > Bacillati > Bacillota > Clostridia > Eubacteriales > Clostridiaceae > Clostridium > Clostridium sp. MCC345. The sequence goes on along the minus strand of NZ_WQPP01000035.1, from coordinate 39,374 downwards.
TGCAGCATAAGGCGCATACAGGACTGCATTTTCTCCCACATAATAATCCGTCAGACCAAAGGCTCTTGCCATCGCAGTGCATCTGCCGTAAAACCTTGAAACATGTCCATCCGCTATGGTTTTACCGTCATACTGTATCTGCTTGGTAAAGGTATCCAATCCATAGATGGATTTTTCAAGCATTTTCACCTCACAGAGAGCATTTAAATCGGCATCATATTTCAGTTCTCTTGCACCGGCTTTCCGGCGTGCATCATTCACCAAATTCAAAAGCTTTTCTTCCTCATCCCAATAATAGGAGTGATACTTGCCATACAGGTTATCACTCACGATATTTCGGTCAAACTGTGATTTTTCCATGACCTTGTACAGCATTGCTGCAAGCTCTGCTTTTGTCACAGTACCCTCAGGGCGAATCGTACCATCCGCATAACATGAAATTATATTTTCACCCGTCAGCCGCTTCATTGCATCCTTACACAAAGCAGATTGAAAGCGTATTTCATCCGCAAATTGCTGTTCTGACACCCTTTCTTTCTCCTGCATCGGCAGCATGGAAACCAGAAAAGACGCGATATATTGTCGTTGCACCTGATCCTGCAGGCAAAAGCCAGAATACCCAAGCATGGTATAATTTGCCTCTGAAGGATTTCCCCATACACCGGCTTCGCCGCAAATAAGTGCCGCCTGTGCGTTAGGATATGCTGTATCCCAAAGAGCAGCGTCACGGAACACCTTATGCGAAACAGTACCGCCGTTAAACTCTACAGGCTTTAAGCCTAATCTTGCAACTACCGAAGCAAAGTCAGCATAGGTAATCGGTTCATTCGGATGAAATGCCGCTGCGCTCCCATCCATACAGCCTGCCTGCAAAAAATAGGTCAAATATTTTTCCGCCCAATGCCCTTTTACATCCGCAGGAATCCCGATATACGCATATTTTTGCAATGCAGCGTACTTTGATGCAGACGGTCTTGGTACAATAATGTCACTTTTGGCATAGGGCGCTGCGATATGGTTCCCTGCTGACACATCTCCAAATGCGGCAGCAGGTGCCGCAAATGCAGAAATATGTATGCTGAAAATCATTGCCGCCAAAGTGCCTAAAAATACTTTCTTTTTCATGTATACTCCCCCTTTTCAAAAATGAATGATACTTTAATAAACGATTCTCATTCCGGAAAAGCAACAAAATTTCAGAATTTTTTCAAAAAAAGACTGAAAAAAATAAATTTACTGCTGCTGCACCGCCTGCACCAACAGTCGTTTGGTCGGCTCATTTTCGATACAGGTTACCATTGTCAGCTTATTTCTTTCATCGCTCGTTGTAATATCTGTCCAATCTGTTTCATTGATTGCCTTTATGACAGAAACTGTATAGGTTCTGGTGCCAAAGCGTGTTTCATAAATGACCTTATCCCCTTTTTTGATATTTTTCAGGTTTCTAAAATCATATTTATAATCCCTGTTATGGGCGCAGAAAGCAACATTCCCATCCCATAAGGCGGATTCTGCAAAATGCCCGATTGCTGTTTTAATTGTCGCCAGATCTGCTCCGTCCTTTACTGGGTATTTTTTAATCCCGATTCGCTCAATCGTCAGATACCCCAGAATATCATGTGGCAACTGAACCGCAGTTGCTCCTGTTGTTCCTGTGCTTTTCACTGCCTGTGATAAGCCTGTCAGCTGAAACTGATAGCTTTCCAGTACCTTATACAGCATTTTAATCATTTCACTTCTGGTTACCGGGGTATTCCCTACAATCCGGTTTCCGCTATAGGTATCAATCACACCTGCTGCATATAGATTTCTGACTGCACTGTTCACCCAGGAAGGGATGTTATCCCTATCCCCATAAGGCAGCTGTACTGTGTTCTGTTTTTCACTTTTCACCAATTTCGATACCATAAAAATAGCCTCAAAGCGTGTGATTGTTTTCTGCGGTCGAAAGGTATGATCCTCATAACCACTGACCAATCCGCTTTTGACCGCAGCATCCACCGAATTATAAAACCAATCAGTCTTTGCTATATCCCGAAAGTCCGTCTGCTTTCCATTAATGGCAGGCAGATTAAGCTTTCCGAATAATACAGTTGCCTCCGCTCTGGTAAGTGTCACATCCGGTCGAAAGGTGCCATCGGGATAGCCGTTGACCAATCCAAGGTCACTATAGCCAACTACATATTTTTCATCCAAATGCCCTGCAATATCCGAATAAGCCGCAGCTGATGCAATATTAGGCAGTAATACGGCACACAGAATCAAGCCAATAGAAATTTTCTTATACATCCGCATCCTTCGTTTCCTCCTGTTCTGATTCTTCTGTTTCTTCCTCCAAACTGTTTCGTTTATCGCGAAGGAACAGATAGATACCCGTTCCAATCGCCGCCAATGCAAGTCCAATACCGCCAATGATGAAGCCTAACGGCAGTTTCTCCTCCTGCTGTGGCATCGACTCTTCTCCGAGATAGGTAATGGTATATGCCGTCTGCTCGGAAATTTCCTTCTTTGCAGTACCCTTATAAAGTACAGATGCGCGATAACCGGATGGGATTTTCACAGAATAGGTGCCGGTATAATAGCCTACTGCGGCATAGGTATTCCCTACCGCAGTATCGCCACTGGCAAGGTTATTATCTCCAATCCATTTCACATCCATCAGAGTCAGATATACACCGCCCTCCCAGATGCTTTTTGGAATCTGGCTGAAATCCATGGAAGACAGATTATAATATGTTCTGCTGCCATGCTTCGTCTGGTTCTTTGTGGTGTAGCCGGAAACCGTATAGTTGATACTTCCCTTCTCCGCCTTCAACGTAGCCTGATAGCCTTCCTCATCGGTGTATTGCTTGGTTGCACCCAGCTTTTTCAATACAGCCGCATCATTCCGGGATGCTACTGTTGTTTCCTCTGTCTGCTTCACATCTTTCGTCAATACCTCTACCACCGGCTTACTGGAAATATCAATCTGATGATACACCAGTCCATTCAGTTCAAAGGTTGTATCCATGGTATCAAAAATTTCTTCCGTATTATTGATGACATACGTTTTCTTAATATAGGAATTTCCGTTTTTTTCATAGGCTTCCTCTAATGGCTTTGGTGCGGCAAATGCCATTGTGTTACAGCATAATACGCCTATCACAGCCATTGCTGCTATTCGATAACCTTTCACATCCTCAATCCTCCTTTTCAAATATCCGATACAGATAAAAAACAAGCCACTCGCAGAACAGAAAGAATAATATGCTGCTGATGCCACAGGCCATTACTACGGAACCGGTAAACCAGAGTACATCAAAATATTGTCCGCAGATATAAAAAAGCAGCAGCAAACCGATGAAAATAAAAAAATCAGCAAAAAGCATGACAGCTGCCTGCTGCAGCTTTGGTGCATACCGTCTTTTCTGCTGATCGGATTGATACTGCTCTGTTATGATTTCTTTTGTGATATCATATTCCGGTCTGATAGCCATTGCCTTTTTCAGCTTATCACACATCCCGGGGAATAAAACGTTCGCCTCCTGATCCATCAGTATCTCCTCTGCTGCTATTGCTGCTCCCCAAGCCTTCCATTTTTTCTGTTTCCTGCGAAATCTCTTTTTTGCCGTCATTTTTCCATTCTCCCTTCCAGTAAATCATCCAAGGTATGCTCCACTGTTTCACAGTATCGTGCATGGCAGCATGTAAGGATGGAGAATAAATTCCCTTCCATAACATAACGCTCAATCTCTCTGCCAAAGGGCAGGATTCCATCAAAGCCGCCAATGGTTACATCCATTTCCTCATGCAGGGAATATGGTTTACTAAGTCCTTCCAACAGCAGACAATGCGTTAGCCGTCGGATTTTGTCCTGATACTGTTTGAAATAAAGCAGTCCCTTTACATCCGCAGTTAACAAACACGCCGTAACCTCCGCTTTTGCTGTCATTACAATCTGAAAAGCATCCGTCCAGTCAGAGGTTCCATCCCAGATTACCACCTCAGCCATACCATCCACAACGGTATATAGCTGCTGTATCTGTGCTGTGGTTCCTTCCTGTCTTTCCCGTTCATGCAGTTGAAAGCCCATTGCACCGATATTCGGAAATTCACGCAGAATTTTGATTGCATCCGCGGTACGCTGCGATGTAATCTCTCCTGCATAAAGCGTTCCCAGTCCGTCTGCATCCGTATTTCCGCAAAAAAATGACAGCATCGAAATTCTGCTGTCTCCGCTAATCAGTAATGTCTGTTTTTTTCGTTTGCTCGCTGCACTTGCCAGTGCTGCGCTGAATACACTTTTCCCACTGCCCGGACTGCCAATAATCAGGATATGCTTTGCCATAGATTCGCCCCCTACTCAAAAAATGATTCCTGCTCCGCCAATAGCTTTTCTGCCAGTTCTTCATTGCTCCGCACAATAACCGATGCATAGAATACTGTTTTCTTCTGCCGTTTTACATACTGCTGCTGTTTTTCGTTCAATGCTACTGTTACTGCTACGGTATCTTCCGCTTTTTTCGGCGGCACAACAGACAAGATTCTGACAAATTGCAGCTCGGGGATGTCCTTCCATTTCTTATCAAACAGATTTATCTTTATCACATCGCCTGTTTCGGGGACTGGGTATTCACTGCCTTCAATCATCCTTAGTGTCATCAGCTGTGCGGTATTTTCCTCCGGCAGAATATCCTTCGGCAGATCACCTTCTAACGGAAGCTGCGACAGCTTGGATAAAAAGAGAATGTCCTCCGCAACCAGATCCACCGCCGCATATCTGCCAATCACATCCTCTTCTGTCAGTGCAATCCCTTCCGATAGATGCAATGCGCCGACCGTAATCGGTTCTATGTCCTTATCTGTCAGCTGTTCGCCCTTTTCCATGGTATGCAGCACACGGATTGCCTGCTGTTTCGGATAAAGCCGATGGGTAAATAACGGGACTGCAAGAAAAAGCAAAATGACTGCAAGGAGAAAGCAGCTTATGGCATCGTATAGTCTGCTTTTCATACGGTACACCTCAGATATTCTGACGGATGATTCTTGTAATAATCCCCACCGCAACGCCGTTTTCCTGATCCAGACGATTCACAACAAAGCTGATGTCATCATTTTTACCTGGCAATCTGTAATCGTTGCAGCTATGTGCAATGGCATTCACCCCATTAGACAGCCTTACAAAAATCACACCCTTATGAATATCCGTAATCCTGCCGGAATACCGTCCCTGTACCTTACATTCCTTCAGTTTTTCCAGTACTTCATTTTTCATAAGACGTTTCATATCGGCAGTGATTTTTACATTCATTGTCTCTGCATCCGATTCTACGGATGTAACTACCGCCATCACTCTGTCACCTACATGATACTTCTCCCTTGCATCGCCGACCCATTCCCATGCAATATCTCTGGCAGGAACTGCGCACTCTGCGCCAAATACCTCCAGACGCACTACCTTTTCCGCTACTGCGATAACACGCGCCTGCACAACTCTGCCTTCGGTAATCTGGGCGTTGCCGTTTTCATTCGGGAAATAGAACTTCCTGCGTTTTGCAAGCATTGCCAGTCTGCGGCTTGCCACAACACTGCGTGCAGTATCATCCAGTGCTATTAGGATAAAATCAATCTCGCAGCCAACCATGTTATTTAAAATACGAACCTGACGGCCCTTCATTTCTCCATAGCCGTTCTGTTCGGAAAGATTCAGCTCCATCTCACTGACAGGGATAATCATACGCTGTCCTTTATAATAAACCACTGCGATACTGCCACTGCTTGTCTCCTCTACACCGCTTAATACACCGGACAGTATCCGTTTACTGCGGTATGCGTTCTGCAGCTCATGCCAGAGGAGCTCCGCTTTATCCTCCTCTGTTTCGTATACTCCATTTGCATCGATTGTAAGTACCTGCTGCATTTCATGTAATGTTTTTTCTGCTTCATTTGCCATACTTATTTTCCTCCTTTATTTACTCATCAGTTCTTTCTTGGAAATCTGTACTGTTCTGCTCTTTGGTTTTTCCTCTTTTTTCTCCTGTATTGTATCTTCCACAGACTGCACAATAGAATCGTCTTCTTTTTCCTTTCTCCAGTCCGGGATATAGGCAGCCGCCTTACACTTTTTCAGCTTTCGGCTTTCCGGATGCCTGGTATAATCGAATTTTTTCACTTTAAATACATTCTGTCCGCGTAGTATAATCAATGCCTCATCCAGCGGCATCCGCAGCACCTCATCCGCTGTCATCAGTTTTCTGCGGCCAACAGAGTTGGTCTCTCTGTATTCCGGTGTATAATCCGTCATCCGCATGGCATGCAGCTGCTTTGATTGGCTATTTACATCAATCGTTACCTCGCCGGTACGATTGGAGATAAAACGTGCAGTTACTTCATCCGTACAGCCCAGCGCTATCTGCGTATCACAATTCCCCAGAATCTCCAGGTATTCATCATTGGGATAACGGTTCTTCAGCTGTGCTATGTTCTGGAAAATAACAGAAATCCCGATATTTCTGCTGCGTACCGTTGAAATTTTCTTTTTAAAGTCATTGATAACGCCAAGGTTCGGGAATTCATCCAAAACGAAATTCACACCAATCGGCAGCTTTCCGTCTACCCCCTCTGCATCGGCATAACGCACCAGCTTAATAAACAGGAACGAAAAAAACAGCGAAGAAAGGAAGTCAAAGGTACTATCCTGATCGCTGCTGATACAGAAGAACGCGCATTTTTCCCGTCCCGGTCTGCTGAGGTCAAATTCATCCTGTGCCGTAATATCGCAGATAGACGCATTCTGGAACACCTGTAGCCTTGCACCCAGACCGATAATTACACCACCTCTCACCTTATCTCCTGCCTGCTGAAAAATATGGTAGGGTGCTTTTGCCGGATGCCCGCTTGGCAGCATCTCAAAACGCTGATTTAATTCATTCTCTGTCAAATCGGATAGCATCCGATATACTGCGCCCATGTTCCGCTCAGCAGGTGTCTTTTCATAGTCAACATATAAAATCAGTGCCTTTAGCAGATTCAGCTCCGAGGAATCCCAGAAATGATCCGTTTTTCCACCGCCTGTATTTTTGATAATCACATCCGCACAGATCTGTGCCATCATCTGATCGTGTGAAACCTCATTGATGCAGTTCCAACGGTCGCTATGCTCCGGCTGTACCAGATTAAAAACCCGAACGATATAGCCCTGCTCCTTCAGATACACCGACATATCCTCATACAGCTCGGATTTCGGATCGGTCAGAATCAGACTTTCCCCTCTTTTTACACTTTGGAAAATCATATTTCTGACAAAAGCTCTGGATTTCATACTGCCCGATGCACCAAAAACAGCGATATTACGATTCATCCTACTTGCAACAGGGATACTGACAACCGCACCGTCTACGGTTCCCAATATCGTTCCCTCTGTTTTCTGGATACCGGTAACATCCAACAGCTCCTTCATCCTTCGTTTATCCATAAATCGTGCTGTACCATAACTACCTTTTTCGGAGTAATGGAATTTCCGCTCCGTATCATAATCACCTTTTTCGCCCTTTCCGATAAACACTGCAAAAAGAACGATAACAGAAATCGCTAATCCAAGGAAAAACAGCACCTTTAGCCCCATCAGGGAAAATGCTGCGCTGAGACATACAGATACTCCCTTTTGGGGCAAGGACGGTGCAGTTCCGTCTCCCGGGATATGCCCTGCCTTCTGCCAGATGCTATAATTCTCTATCAACTGTGTCAGGTAGCCACCTGCATAAAAAACAGGAAATATCGCCATACAGACGTATCCGAACATCTTCATACTGCGCTTATTTATCTGCGAGGAAGTTTTTTCTGACGGTTTCCAGATTAACCGTCGAAATCTTTGTTTGTTCTCCACAATACTTCTCTATCGCCTCCTTCTGAAAATCAAAACAGATTACCTCTCCCTGCACACCGAGATATGAAAGCTGTGTCTGAAACTGTATCAATCGTTTCAAATCACAATCAACACAAATCAAGGTCGGTTGTCCATTCTGGTTATAGCCATCCTGTATGATAAACGGCTGCTCTTCCTTCTGCTGTAAGTCCTCCGCCAAAACAGCCAACAGGCTTTGATGAGCTTCTGCATCATATATGAGCTTCAACAGAAGAATCCCATTCTCATCCAATGGTATAAAACAGAATCGTTGAAATGGTGCATTTAAGATAGTCACCCGCATTTTTGCATCCTCTAAGCATTGTACTGCCTGCTGCATTCCTCTGCCAAATAACAGTGCATTTGTACCGTTAAAGCAAAGCTGCTTTGAGCGCAGTATCGACTGTATCAGAATATCGGCTCTGTTTTCCACCGTTTCAAACCACTTGGATACTGCCGCCTGCATGTTATAGCAAAGCCATACTTCTGCCTGCGAAAGCAAAACACCTGTCATTTTGGAGCTGATGATTTTCCTTGTGAAATCTGCTTGCGCCTTTACCTCCTTTGGATGAAAAAAAGCATCCTGCGAAAGCTCGCCTGACTGCATCAGGATATTTTCAAAGATTGGTTGTTTTTTACTGCGATCCATCAGAATCTCTGCACGTTCCATAATCGCCAGTATTTCCGAAATGCAGTGCTGCCGTTGTCTTTGTGTTAAGCCTGCCCTGCGCATGGAAAAATCTGCACCGTCTGCCAGATAAAAAGAAAACCGTTCCCACTCTAACTGTAGTAGGGTTTCTTTCCCCTTTCGCATCAGACGATAACCCTTTACGCCATCCTTCTGATACTTGGATAACAGCCTTTCCTCCAACAACCGCTGCAGCACCTTTTGCCGATAGCTTTCCTGCGGCAGCAAAAGCGTCAATGCCTCCTCTGCACATTCACCGGATAATGCGACCAATGCCAATACCCGATAAGCCTGCGAATCCTTTGTAAGAATTGTCCTCACCTCCTTTCCGATACCATTCTCAACATAAGCTCCTAAACTATGCCAAAAACCTACCTACTCCTTTCTTTGAAAATATGGAACTTCATGAGAAAATCTCTATTTTTCGACATATCCGAAAAACCTATGTCAATTACCGTTTATTTTCTGACACGAAACCAGACCTATATCCGAGCTTATTATTACTCTGGTGCCGTTTCTGTTTCCACGCCTTGTGCTGTAGTGCAGTTCACAAAATGCGCCGCCATCGTCCAGAAGAAAAAAGCTGTTAATAATATCCAATACTTCCTTCGTCTCGATATTATCGTAATCTCTGATGCAATGGATGGGCGTATCTTCTGTATACTCATAAATAAACCAGATCAGAGCATACTCCAAACGGCAGATTGGATGCACCGCAGTAAATTCCTTTAAGGCGTAGGTTAGCGGCTCCAGAAGAAATACGGTATGATTCCGATGATTTCGTTTTGGCATCAAATGCGGCAGAATCACTTCGTAGCCATAGGACTGCTCCTTAACTGTAATCCCCTGTGCCTCTGCGGCACAGCTTTGTACCTGTTCCCTGCCATTCATCTGAAAAATGCTTACGATATTTCTTGTATTGCACGCAATACTTTCTGCCTGTCTAGCCATATCCAGACCAAGCTTTTCAAAATTTTCCGGGTATCTGACTGCATCTGTTGTTTCATAGGCACAAAGCGTATTCTGAAACCGCAGTGCATCCTCACGCAGGTGATTCAGTTTCTGTCGAAACAGCAGACGATTCATAATACCTCACCTCTCCCTCTCTGCTTACAGTACAGAAAATGCAATTTATCCCTTGCAGCTTACCAATCTGCTCCGTATCCTCCAGCACAATCAGCACCTTTCCCTGTACTTTCTCCTGTAATCGCTCTATCACATGGCATAAAAACATTTCATCACCCTTTTTACAGGAATAGATTTCATACGCCTCACCATCTGCGTATACCGCAATCAATAACGGATACCTCCCGACGGCGTGAAATTCAATATTCTCCTTTAAATCAAGTACAACCCAGAAGCACTGTGCCAGACCTTCGTCATATGCTTTCTGTTCAGATGCTTTTATGTAACCGTTCTCTTTGTCAGATACAAGCCTGCCCTTCTTCACCAGTTTCCGTATTATTTTTTCCATCTGCGTATCTTCTATAGAAAAATATCTTTGCAGCTGCTCCACCCGTAATGCTCCATATTCACCAATCAGCTCCACGATTTTCCCTTCAATCGCTCCACCGCTCTGTAAGCAAATCATGCAATGCCTCCTTTCTACTCCTGTTTCCTTCGTATCATCTCGCGCAGCTGTTTGCGGTCTGTTGTAATCATTTCCGTTTCCAATCCGGATGCTTTAAATTCTACCGTCACTGTATTGTTATTGGTCAGAATCAGACCGTTCCCACGTGCAAAATGCGTGATATTCATAATCTCTGTATCACTTAAATTCAAAATATGCTGTACCCTTTGCGCCTCCTCATCCTCTAAATTCAGCACAATCTTTGTCTTACTGTTATTGATAATGCCTTTTCCGTACTTCCCATCATCCAAAGAAAGGAAGTCATTGATGTCCTGTGTGGCACAGATTGCAGCACCGCCATAGCCTCGGATAATTTTGAAAATCTCCAGAACAAACTCCGCAGCCAAGCGGTTGCTGGATGCTCCAATCAACTGCCAGACCTCATCAATAAAAATTGCTTTCTCCTGTGTTCTGTCTTCCTTCGCCTTATCCCAGACATAGTCCAGAGCAAGAAACATCCCAACCGTCAATAAATCTCCGGTTAGCTCTGAGATATCGAGAACGATATATTTATTATCTAACCGTACATTGGTCTGCTGATTAAATGTACTTGCAGAACCATGCACCAGTCGATTCAGGATATTCGCCATGCGTCTGGTCTCTGTGTTTTTCTTCAGAAAGTCATATAAATCACCTAAAACAGGCATTGCTTTATAGCTTCCCGTTTCGTCATACAGCGATTCATTCTGATGGGTAATGCCTTTTCCTGCATAGGTCTGGATCAACGCTTCATCCAATAGCTGTCGTTCCTCATGTGTCATATCTGGAATCAGCAGGGAAAAGAAAATATGCAGCCGCTGGATTTTTGCCGATAGCTCGGAACGCTCCGCTCTTTCGCCGTCTATCACATCCTCCGCAGTTTTATCATTCTTTCGGATTTCCATGATATTGATGCAGTTTTTCGATGCCGGAGAAATCTGTATAAACTCTCCACCGATGTTATGGCAGGCTCTGCGAAATTCATGCCCCTTCAATGGTGCCAGAATAAAGGTCTGAATATTCTTTTCTCGAAGTCTCAGTGCCATCAGCTGCATGGTGAAGGTTTTACCTGCACCGGATGTGCCAAGTAGAACCATGTTTGCGTTCTTATATATTCTGGAATTAAAAATATCCACAATAATCAAGGAGTTATTGTACTTATTTACCCCCAGCAAAATGCCGTTATCGTCACTCATTTCAAAACTGACATACGGATAACAGCTTGCTGCCCCTGTTGTTAAGGCATTGCGTTTTGATAATTCGTACAGACTCTTATGCAGCTGATTCAATGGCAGTACGGACTGAAATGCCAAATCCTGTCTGAAATAGCATGGTTTCAGAATAAGATCCTGCGACAGCATCAGCTTTTTCATTTCATTGGTACGCCATTCCAGTTCCTCCCGACTATCTGCGGTAATTGTAATCAAAGTATTGATATAGTAGAAATCCTGATTATTTGCCAGACCGTCCTTCAGATAATAGCCTGCTCGTACCGCACTGTCGATGTCATCAAAATCCGTATTGGTATCTGATGTTTCCTTCATTTTTGAACGATTGATACGGATTTGTCTGCCTAATTGAAACTGTATCTTTTCCTTCGGCTCCTTGCTGAGGAAGAGATCTACATCTATCCCTTCCCCTGCATTCACCAACAGCGACAGCCAGCCTGCGGTTACCTGTGTTTTATACCCTGTAGACGGAATCATGAAATAGGAATAGTACAGACCGTCAATCCTGCAATATGCCGCTTTACCGAAATCCATTTGCTCCGGCAAAAGAAAAGCAGAAATTGGAATGGCGTTGGCATCCCCTTCTGCGATATACTTTTCGACCTCCGCCGCAGCGCGCGCAGAGAATGGTGTTTCTGTACTTGTTTTGCGATTCAGCAGCATATATAAAACCTCCGCCATAAAGCTGTCCGCATTTTCATGCTCCACTACGTTATTGCCACACTGCATAAGATAGGTTCTTGCAGTGCGCTCCGCAATCTCCAGCTGATTCACAGCATCCTTTTCCTCATTCTTCTTACTGCTGCCGGGAATCGGTTCATACGTAAAGACAATAAAAAAACGCCGTGTCACGGCTTCTTTCAGCCCGATCCGACGAATCAGGTTATAATAATCCATCAATAACACCTTACACCGCTCATCCTGTTCCCACCGGATTGCCTCCTGTATCTTATCCAGATGATTTGATATATCAGCCTTCTTGGAAACAACCTTAATCTGCATCCGTACAGGACTGATTTTTAAATAGGACATGTAAGAATAGATGATATTACGCTGTTCTCTCGCAGAACGTAGCAGGAAGTTGATGGGTTCTACCTCTATAATTTTGATATAACGCTTATCTCTGAGATAGCAGATACCGTTTTCTATCTTTTCTACAGGAAACGGCTCATTCGCTTTTCCTTTTGCTGTTTTTCTGCTTTTCTTCAGCTTTTCCTCCTCTCCGTATTCCTCCGGCCATTCTCCCTCGGATTGCCAGAGAGACCACCTACTTTTCTCCTGCTCCGGCATGGCATCCAAACGATACTGCATTTTCCTGTTCCGCAGGAAACGGAAGAAGTTCATAAGAAAAGCTGTCAGGCTTTCCCCACCAACGCCGATTAACGCAAAAATGCAGATCGGTAGCGCTGTCAGACACAGAAGTATCGTTTTTGTGGTAAAAGAAAAGACTGTTATTTTCAGTATCGGGATTGTAATCCCGGCTACCAAAATAACAGCCTCTAATGTATTTCTTAGCTTTAGCATCCCACCAAACAACGAGCCTTCATTAAGGAAGTTTGGCGGGATTAGGAAAATGTCTCGCTCCTCTTTATTTTTGGCTATGATTCTCACTCTCCTTATCAAAAATATTTCTTCATCTGCAACAGCACAACATCTAAAATCCGCTCTTTCAGGAATGGTCTGAACATCGGCTGATACCAGTCCAGATATTTCTCTGCAATCTCCGAAACCTCTGCCGCACTGCATACAATTTTAAGCTGTGCGCCATATAAATCTCTTGCTGCGGAAAGAATTGTGCCAAACCTGCACTGAAACGGTTTCGCCCGTAAATGCTTCATCAATCCCCTTGTTTCTACATCAAATGGGTATTTTACATTGTCCAGCATCAGCCCTTCCCCGTTATCAAATAACGGACAATAGTGATATTTACCGTTTTCCTCAAGAATTGCAATATTGTTTAAATGCCTGTCCTCATTTGCAATCAGTGCATCTACCTCAAACAGCAAGGTCAGGTATGCCCCAAAATGCTCCAAACCACTGATGTCCTCTATTGTATCAACGATTTTTTTCAATCTGCCCGGAATCGTTTTTTCTGCCGCGAGGATTTTCTGATAGTCAGAGCCAAGGGCACGCTTTAAAATATGATACGCTGTCTGGATGCTCTGTCCTTCCCTCAAAAAGTTAAAGCTGACGCTTGCCCTTCTGGTATTTCTGTGAACCTCTACAGAGTCAATGCGATACGCTACAATTCTATATCCCAATTCTGTTTCAATATTGCTGTATCTCTGCAAAAGCCCACTTGTGACTGTCTCTGCTAATGCCTCGAAGCCAGTGCGATCCAGCTTATACCAGCAGTCTGTCGCCGCATCATACCATTTTTCCTGATTGCCCTTCGAGGAAGTGGCAGCAACAACATCTCCTGTATAAAGTTTTATAGCCTTGTTATTTTCAGCCATTGTGCATCCTCCGCCATTCTTCCCTGTGTTTTCTCTACAATCTGGATCGGGTCATATTCCGTCAAGCCCATTTCTTTCAGAAGAATATTGATATTTTCCCTGCTTTTCGGAACGCATCTTTCCTCCAGAAATTCAATGAAATCATCCCATGTTGGTCGTTCCTGTCGCCCGAAAGCAGTTTTTAAAATCTGATCCGTATGATTTTTTACCCGCAGTATTTTCTCCGTAAAATCACAGAGAATGGTACTGCAAAGGTTTTTTTGATCAAAATATTCATAGCGCACAACCTCATGTCCCGCTTTGAGTGCCTGCGATTGAAATAAAAGAATATCCTCTGCCGCCTTTGGACGAATGATAATGCTTGTACCGTCGAACACAACCTCTGCCTTCGCATCCGCATGATCTAAATCCAATTTTTTCACCCAGCTGGACGGTAATGTTATTCGGTATGTTTTTGCTCCTGCCGCCGCAGTACCGCCAGATGCATTCGCACTGATTTTTAGTTCTCTTGTTTCCATAAGAATCACCTCATATAAATTATAGCATATTCGTCACGAATATGCTATAATTTATATGTTTATTGCATTTAGCAGAGATTGACATTTTTGTTTGCTTTTTATACAGACTGACTCCCCAGATATCTTTTTAAGAGGAATACACAAAAATATGGAAATGTATAAACATCATCGCTATACCCGATATTTCCGCTTATAAACTTAATGCCACAATGAATATCAGGATACTTTTCACTACGAATCAGTGTTCTCAGCGACTTTGCAGTACCGTTTTTTGCTTTTACCTCAATCGGAATTAAGCTATCCGCAGTTCTCACAAAGAAATCCTGTTCCAAAGTGGAATCCTCTCTTCTGTAGTAATATAACCGATATCCTGCTTTAACAAGCGCTTCACCAACAACATTTTCATAAAGAGCGCCTTTATATACACCCAGATTTTTATTTGCCCTTAAATCCTCCTGTGCTTCTTCGTCAAGCATCGCAACCAATAAACCGCTGTCGGCAAAATATATCTTATACTTTGTTTCGTCATAATTTCCTTTCAATGGTAATTCCGGGAAATTCAGGCAATAACAGACATTAACCATTCCGGCATCATCCAGCCATTCTATACAACCACGATAATCGCGGAAACGTGCGCCTGATGCAACCTTGGAGATCTGGAATTTTTTATTATCCTTCGCCAATTGAACCGGAATATGATTATATACATTTAATATTCTGGTCTGATCCATACCCTCCGCATATTTTCGGATATCTTCTTTATAGTCTGCAAGCAACTGCTGCTGCACTTCAATAGAACCTTCAAAATTTCCTTTTTCGATATATTCTCGCACAACAGCCGGCATTCCTCCGAGAATACAATAATCAAGAAACATTTCCATGCAAACAGTCATTTCCAATTCACTGAAGGGGGTAAGCGTTTTCATATGCTCCAACATATCCTCAACAAAGGAATTATCATATCCCTTTGCCCATAAAAATTCTTCAAAATCCATGGAAAACATTTCGTAGTCAGTCTTATAGCCAACACTGTTGCTCTCAATCTTTCTATAATTGATTCCCAACATGGAGCCACTGCAAATAACATCGAATCTACCGTCTATCTTAAAAAACTTCAATGCTGTGGCAATCTCCGGAAATTCCTGTAATTCATCAAAAAATATCAGAGTTTCTCCTTCTATAAATTTCTTAGACGGATCTATTCTGGATATATTCTTAATAATATCAGCTGCTTTATAGCTATCCCCTGTAATCATCTTATACTTAGGCTCTTCTACAAAGTTAATATAAATCACACTGGAATAAGATTGATTCCCAAATCGATTTATCGATTCTGTTTTTCCGACCTGACGGGGGCCTTTTACAATCAGAGGTTTTCTATCCGGATTTTCTTTCCATGACACTAAAAAATCATCAATTTTTCTTTTTAGATAAATCATATCAGTATCCTCCTTTGATATTATTATATACCGAAAAAAAACTTTCATCAATCTTTTCCACAAAATAATATCGACTTTTTCTTTTGTTTTCACATTTTCTTAGCGAGTTTATTTGATATTTGCACAAAATAAGATAGTTTTTCTGATGTTCGCATATGATTTACTCTGTTATCCTCCGATATACTCCCTCGGGTTCACCTCTTTTCCATTTACCAGCACCCCCAGGTGCAGGTGTGCTCCTGTCACACGCCCCGTTGCACCGACCTCAGCAATGGGCTGTCCTGTTGAAATGCTTTGTCCTTTCGTTACAAGGATTTTGCTGCAATGCGCATACAGCACCGTAACCCCGTTCCCGCAGTCCACTCTCACATGATGACCATACCCCGTTTTAGAATAGACTACCGAAGTAACCACACCACCGGATACCGCATGGATTTTGGTTCCTGTGGGATATGCAATATCCAGTCCTTCATGGAAGGCTTTCTTTCCGTTCAATGGATCTGTTCTCCAGCCAAAATCAGAGGAAACTCTACTATTCCAATCCTTTCCTACAAATGGAGAGCCCCATTTCCCGTTACTCGAAAAGACAAGATATCTATATACCGCACTGACATATTTCGGGTTGCCATATCTGCTCCAGCCCAGCTTCCTTTGCATGATTTTGGAGAACTCCTGTGCATTGGCTTCTGTATATCCGCCATATTTCTGTATTGCCCATGAAATATAGCCGTTGCCATAATTATATCCCTGTAGGGCCAGACTCAGTTTCTCCGTCTGATTGGGTGCAGTACAGCCTGCCCCCTTCAGGCAGTCTGCCAGATAATGCACCCCCACCTCTATGGAATACTCTGTATTTTTGATACCATTCGGTTTTTTCGGGTATTTCTGATTATAGGGACATTCGCTTGCCTGCATTACATCAGTGCCGCGTCCGCCGCTTTCTGCCATCATTACTGCATTGATTACATCAGTAAAATTTGAAATACCATATTTTTCAGCACACTTTTTTACGAGAGTTCCGTATTTTAAAACATCCTCACTGACCTGTGCCGATACGCTGCCAAACTGGCTGCCATATAAAAACAATTCTAAATTAGCGGCATATAGCTCCGCTAATTTTTTCTGTTGCTCTGTCAGTTTAAAAACGTAGTCTGCGAAATAAGCATCCCCGATATAATAAATACGATATGTATGACCGGAGGTTTTTTGATAAGAAAACAGAGCATCCCTATGAGCTTTTATCAATCCTCTGATTTCCTTTGTATTGATTTTATCTGTCCCTTTTGCCGCAGAATACTGGCATAAAATCAAGGTTGCATTGACAGAACTGTAATGAAATTCATCAATAATTGTGATTTCCTCATCATCTTCTGCTATGCTTTCTATTTCCCGCAGCAAAGCATCGTGAGCTTCATCTATCGCAGACCACACAGCTGTCTGATATCGCTGTATATTCTGTAAGAGAACAGCGTTATCGTTCCATACATCTGTCATCTGAAAACCGCCGAATACAAAAGACGGCAGCAAACATAAAAACAGCACCGGAAGTAAAAATAAAAAGCCGAGACTTAGACCGATTTTCGCAATGCTATGCCTTTGCTGCCACGCCATATCCATAGCAGCAATCGGGCCTGACATACCATAGCGGAGTATTGCCGCTGCTTTTATCGCCCTTTGCATATCATTGTTCATTTTAGATTCTATCCTTTCTCTTCGGCGCATCCGGAAGCTTATTTTCTATATGCTCTTTATACTGAATTTCGCCGTTTTCTTTCATAAACGGCTCCTTTACGACTGTCGGCTGTGCATACTGATGATACCATTTGGAACCATCTACTGCTGTGACCGTTTTATAATCCCCTTGTGTCGGCGGCATATATTTATCTGTGGAATACATAGCAAATTTGAGACTACCGCCCAACTCTTTCGATGTTTCTGTTCCCATAATACGACCACCGCCAATCTCTATATGTGAATACTGTGCAGAGGAATCCACCGATGGCGTAAAACACTCCGCCTGTTCCACTCCTCTGTTTGCTAAAGGGATTGTCTGATGATCCGACAAAAAGGGGGAATGCGAATCATCAGACAGTTTTGTTCCTACAGAAAGGGGCTCCATACCAATGTTCTGCTGATACTCAGCCAATACCTGTTCCATGGATGTCTGCATCCCTTCGTAAGAACTATCGGAATATGTATTCTGATTTTCAAAAATATGTTCCATTGCAGGCGAAGGGGCTTCTTCCATGCCCGCTGTCGCACTTTCCTTTCGGCTATTTATCTGATCAATACCCATGTATGACTGAAATGCCCTTACAGCATCATCTCCTTTTATGGAGCCGATTCGGGATATATCGCCGTTTGCCACTTGGCTAATCACATTGGCAGAAAAACCGCCGCCATTTCGGATGGAGGAGTTATATACCGAACGGGCAATATTCGAGGCTATACTATCACTTTTGCCTGTAATATTACGGATAGCATTTTGATTAAACTGCCTGCCGACTGCACCTGCCAAACCGCCTTGCAAAATAGTTTCACTGCCGGAAGCCATATAACTCCCACTATCTGCTGCTCCGCTGCCACCGCCGCTGATTGTTTTCCCGGCTGCACTGATACCCTTCATAGCAATCACAGCCTCACCCAGCATCGCACTGCCTGTCCTGCCGACATTGATGCCCAGCATCTGCATGAAGTTATCAATCTTTTGCGAGATTTTCAAGAAACCGACGGCGCATAAAAACCAAATCAAAAAATTCCCATTCTCCAACTGCAACGGATTAGCGATGAAATTCGCAAACATTGAGGTAAAAATTCGCAGACACCAAACATTCATCAGTATCATAAAAATCTGCCCGCCCAACATCCTGCACCAGCTACGGAAAATATTGATGGTGTTCATAGAACCGCCCATGGAAAACGCCATCGGTGCTGTATAAACCAGAACACCCAACAGTACATATCGTTCCGCTGCTTCAAATAACAGCTTTAAATAATTCCATGCCAGCATCACAAGCAATATCAGCGCAATCAGAGCAATCGAACCATTCAGAGATACTCCCAGAATGGTCAGCAATACAGAGTTGAAGTCTGCAAAATTGATCGGCGGAAGCTCCTCTGTCATTAACCAACCAAAAGGTGTTCCGCCTATCTGTAAAATAATATCCAATATATCCTTTGCAAAAAGAGCCAAAAACAGAAACAGCATGGTTCTTGCTGTTAGCCGAACAGGGCTTTCTGCCTCTCCGCTTTGCATGATACCAAAGTTACGGAATAACTGAAAAATCAGGTTCAACAACAAAAGGCCCACCGCCAGTGCTACGATAATACTGTAAAAGGTCTTCGCCGCCGGAAAGTATCTGAGGAAGGTTTCCATGTCACAGCCCAATGCCCCCAGAACAGAGGTATTGATCATATCCAGAATGTTCATGACTTGCTCTGCAATCCATTCCACAATGCCGTCAAGTATGCCCAAGTTATCCCTCCTTTTTTTGCAAAGAAAAATCCCCCTCCGTATTTTTTACGAAAGGAGATTGCTCATTTCTATTTTTTCTTTTATTTCTGCCAGCTCATCGTATATGCTACTTCCGCTGTGTTTTCATCAATGGCCTCATCCGTTATCGAAAAGCCTTCTCTATAGTAGAACTGAACCGCTCGCATATTTTTCTGATATACCTCCAAGGTCAGCTTTTCCTTCTGACTCTTCGCATATGTAATCAGCTGCCTTCCGATTCCCTTTGCCTGCATCGGCTCTTTAACAAATAGCCCTGCGATATAATTCTCCATTAAGCCAATGAATCCATATATCTCTTTCGTAGCATCATCCTCGTAGACAAATACCTCTGCTTTCGGTAAACCGGATTTTACCATTTCATAATTGCTTAGCCAGTATTCCTCCGGGATAAAAGAATGTGCTTTTGTATTTGTTTCAAGCCATATCTGCATAATGGCAGTTAAATCTTTTTCTGTTTGTTTTCTTATCATTGCATTACCTCTATAAACCGGAATTTTTGTATACGTTATTCTTCTAATATTTTTGTAGGGTTCGCATCCGTTACAAATATCATACTATCATAAAGCTCCGCAGGAGGTTGAAACATTCGATAACTTGGAGGAAGAAGTCGCATAATGATTGAGTAGCTTTCTCCAAGTGTTCCCATATAGGTGTATTCAGAAGCCTGCCTACCCAGTTCAGAATTTTCCGGGACTTTAGTAAAATCCAACCAACAAATATCAAATCCCGCCAGTTTTGCCGCCTTTGCTAAAGGGTCATGGGAATAAAACACCTGAATTGTACGCTTTTCAGGCGAACGGGTCGGCATATTGCAATGGGTTTTATAAAAATCGGTACCAATGACATAGTAACCGTTTGCTGCGTCCTTGGAAAGAAGTTTACCCATCGAGTCAAAACTGCCCCATTTTGCGACATGGCTGTTGTGACCTGTCACAAAGATTTTTTCATGCCCATTTCGCTGCTCCTGCTGTAAAATCCACTGTACATTTTCTGCCATAAATTGATCTCTTAATGTAGCACCATCATCATTTGTCAGAGTTTGAAGCTCGGAATGCTGCATTAAAATATCTACAAAGTGAATTGCATTTTCCGAACCGTTCTTGCTTTCCAATTCTTTCTTCACTTGTGTAAGGGTTTCAATTCGAGTAAATAAATCGCATTCACTGCTCCAGTTTTCGCCTTCCACAAGTTTCTGCAAGTTTGTTGTGTCCACTTCCAGTTCTTTGCAGGATTCTTTCAAAAACCTCATGCTGTAAGAAATCCTCTGCATATCAAAACCGTAAAAGCGAAGGTCTTCGCCTTCCAATGCACTTTCATTGTACTGACGCATATAAGAGATGATTTCTGCCATCTCTTCCGTTCTATAAATGGAAAATCCAATCGCTGCGGCTGCTTCCTGTGCTGTCCCCTCACCGCCGTGTATATATCGGTTTACCTGCTCGCATCCGCCGTAGTCACCTTCAAGAGCAAACGCCCTAACACCATTCTTTTTTACCAGCTGCTTGAACACTTCCAGCTTCAACTGCTGAAATTCTGCATTTCCGTGAGTAGCTTCTCCCAATGCAATTATTTTTGCACTTTCAGGCACGGTTATATTTTCCACGGGTTCAGCATAAGCTAAAAACTCTTCTGGATTCACATTTTCTCCTGTGCCAAAACCTCCAAAACGCATAAATACAAGTGCCGCTAAAGCCATAACACCTAATAATCCAAAAACGATATATCTTATCTTAAATCTTCTTGTCTTTTTATTCTTCATATCTGATAGCCCTTTATAATGAATCAGTTGTCTTACATCCGTTTTCCACGCTTATTGTACTTCACGTAATAGTTCTTCTGCCGTAGTGTTGAACAATTTTGCAAGTGTAAGCAGATTGGAAGTACTTGGGTCAGATGCTCCGGTCTCCCATTTAGAGACAGCCTGCCTGCTTACGCCGATAGATTCTGCAACAAACTCCTGCGTCATCTTACACTCTTCACGATGCTGTTTCAAAACCTCACCGAGAGATTTCTTGATGCTGGACTTTTCTTTTCTGACATTGCCTGATTTGATATATCTACTCAATGCTCTTATGAGGAAAATTCCAACAGTGATAAATGCCGCTATCACCGCCACCCCGATTAGCAGTACAATACCAAAAACAACAACTCCTAAAAAATCGTATTTCACTTATAATCACCTCTTTTCGTGACTTAATGATAGCGAAATTTCATGGTTGCTACCACCAACTATCACGATATTTCTTTGGTTGCGAACGGTTGCGGAACTAAAATAACACTTTTTTATGTAAAAGGCATATATGTAAATTAATAAAACGACAAATTCCGATTTGTTATACTCTTTCTTTCTCCCATCTTCTTGCCCTTCGGACAAGAAGCATCCCCCTGTCATGAAATCCGATATAATTGATGACAGCAAACTTATAATAGGATACCGCCTGCTCATAAGTCCGCAACAAACCATCGGCAGATGTCATATTCTTTTCATGGCTTATCTCCCTCAAAAAAC
This sequence comes from Clostridium sp. MCC345, assembly GCF_018785345.1. Taxonomy (NCBI): domain Bacteria; kingdom Bacillati; phylum Bacillota; class Clostridia; order Eubacteriales; family Clostridiaceae; genus Clostridium; species Clostridium sp. MCC345. Next base: position 17,530 of record NZ_WQPP01000035.1, on the reverse strand, counting down.
TATTTTTTCTTACTGATAGTTTAACAAAATATCAGCTACTTTTCAATGACAGCCTCTTTCTTCTCCATCAGGGTGTCCACTGCCCACCGGAGAAAAACGGTGTAATATAGGACATAATAAAGCCCAAACCATTGATAATCGCCCATGTAATCGCAATCCTTTTCAGCCATGCTCTCGATTCGTCAACCGTTCTGCCGCTCCGAGAAAAATTCATTAAAAGAAGTGCTATTGCCGCCGTCACAATCGCTGCTATCGTAGAAATCCCTATAATTTGCTTATAGACATCCTTCATAATCTCAGACGCTTTTTCCCAAACCGTAACGGCATAAACCGGTCGAATCCAATATGCCTGCATCGTAACCACACAGAAAAATAAATATCCAAGCTGTTGAATACTGATATGATTTTTCTTTTTCCCATTCTTTTTCATAAGCTGCCTCCTTATTTCAGGTACAAAAAAACACCTGAATCATAAAAATTCAGGTGTTCTTTGCTGTCTGTATATTTTTCGATACTATCATTATATAATAGAAGAATTTCATTGTAAATTCCAGAGATGTTCCAATTTCGTTCCAATCATATGCCAAAAATGTCTCTGCAGAACGAAAATCCGCTCCACACATTTGCAATGGTTCGCAAAACTTAAAATATTTCGTATTTGCGCCTTTCCTCACAATTTTCGGAACGGCGCAAATAGTCCTTAATACACATTCAGCAGTTCTGTCACAACATCAGAATGATTCTTCTTCAAATCAGACAGTTTCCATTCCGGATAATTCTGATAAATGCGTATGGAATTCGGGAACATTTCGATATTCTTCTCGAAATATTTTTCCTTTTTCTCTACATAATCTCTGTTGCCCTGAGAGGTATTCTTTCTTCTCGATATTAAGACAAGGTTCCCCAGCTTATTTGTCCATTCTTCTCGTTCTGCCGCAGAAAAATCTTTTACCCATTGACTATCTGCGGAAGGATTGCGAGGAAGAATATGTTCTATGCTTGCGATTGCCTGCGGAATCATAGGTGTAGAAGAACCTCTGTAAATGAGGTCTAATTTTAGAAGCAGATACTTTGCAAATGATCTTCCGTAAATATCTCCATTGATGACTCTTTCAAAATCGCTTTTGTTTATGGTAAAAGTCTTTGATTGGAGCAATACTGCGGAATCCTGACTTGCTTCAATCTCACGCAGAATGGCGTTTACATTTTCCATTCTCACAGTTGGAGTGGCAGCAGTAATCCAATCCGCCGATAACTTGCGGTCCAGTGCTTTCAGAAATGCAACAAAGCCCCATCTGCGGTATTTCCGATAATAATCTAAAACGGGTGCGATCCAGTAATCCGCACCAAATCCTGTTTCCATCAGCTTCAGATAGTTTGTAATTTCGTAATCACCGGTTACCACAGAATGATCCGTATCAAATACCTCCTGATATGTATGATAATAAGAATAAAGCAGCTCGAAGGTATCTCTCCCACGGCGCAGGATTGGAGTTCTGGGGACATATTTTTTCTGTGTACGGTCATATTCCTGATTAGAATAAACAAACTCATCAAATTCCTTTAATAATGTCGTTGTCTGCTTTTTCTTAACAAGGATTGTTCTGATATGCGAAAGAAATTTATCGAAGTCCTCGCCAAAGTACGTCTCCATTTCTTCCCATCTTGTTGCCCAGGATGTTCTGTCTGCAGCAGAGAGTTCTTTCAGATTTTCTGCCTTCAGAATATCACTGCTCGAAAGCTTAACCCCTCTGTTATTTAACACCGTAAACAGCTGAAAGGCATCCTGCAGTTCTTCTGTCGCAACATAAATCATCAGAACCTTATTTAAAAAATAGGACAGGTATCCAATAATTTCACTCTTGTTTTCTTCAAGAAATTCATGGGCAACCAGCATGGCGTTCGCCATATTTCTAATAGATATATTGACATCCTTCGCCTGCATCTTATCTTTCAGAAGCGCACTGTCACATGTACCATGCAACGGCTTTATATGCTCGTTCACAAAATCTCTGACATCCGAACGGATATTAAATATAATCCGCATCCGTTCCGGCTGCTGTAAAATGGCATCCTCCGCCTGATAAACAAAACCGGCTAACGAATTCTGATATTGCGGATAATCTGTAAGCATATCTCTCATGCACGCTAAAATCAGAAAAACCGTTGTGATTCTTTGCTGACCATCCAGCAATTCATATTCGGTGTAAGAAACATTGTTCTCAGATTTCTCATTTATTTTCAATACCATGGAGCCGAGAAAATACTGTGCCTCCTTATTTTCTCGATAAGCAGATATTGTATCATCCAGAAGGTCTCTTACCTGGTCTGTATCCCAAACATACGCCCTCTGGTAATCCGGAATACAGTACCACATATTGAATATCTCTCGAATCACCTTTTTCTCACATTTAATTTCAGTTGCCATATTCGCCTTCTCCTTCCGGTAAATCAGCTATGCTCGTAATTTTCTTATTCTATTTATTCAAAAAGCTCTGGCTCGTTCTCTTTCTCAAAAGATAATACCTTGAAATTATCCCATTCTTCAGATAATTCATAAATATTAACTATTGCAACCTTTCCCGTCTCATGCCCTTTCGAACTGTCCATTTCTTTGCCTGGTTCTCAAAAGTTGTGATGTAAAGACCTCGACCAAAATCCAAATATTTTTTCGAATGTATTACATCCGAATTTTTTATAATTTCTGTTGATCCATGATATACAATCATACATTAACTCCTTTTTCTCTCACATAATCAGTAATATCTTCTACCAGATATTCCTTTCCCTGTGTATGAAGAACATCGTAACATTTAATAATATAATTATCTAAAATTCCTGTTGTGTTTAATATTTTATACACTTCGGCTGGAGACATCTTCCATTTTTCCGCAAGACTATATAACATGAATATCGAAAAACTCAATTCTTTTTTCTCACACATAATTACTACCATCCTTTCTCTCATATTTATACTTAGATTATAACAAGTATTTTAAGTTATCGTTCAAGTTATTATCATAAAATAACAGATATCTATAAGAATCCGCCCACTATTCACCTTACCATTGGTTGCGATAATTATCATTATCTGAGCGTTCTGATTTTTCATAGCCAAGGTGTTCATCCATTTCAGCTTCCATTATTTCCTTGATGATGCCGCCCAAAAAAATCCTTGAGTGCATCCCGAATGTCTTCTACAAACGGGATATCGTACTCTTCAAGGAACTGATGGATGATGTTTCGTTTTCCTTCTGTCATTTGTACGCGATGTACAGGTTTCTTTTGCCTCGCCATAATAAAAGGTTCTCCTAATGATATTTATTGTATCATAGAAGAACCTTCTAAACACTATTTTATAGAAAAAAGCTCACATGCCCAAAACTGCCACAAAAAAATTGTGCTTAGCAACCAATTAGCTATTGCTCCTTAAAAGCCCTTTCGGTTGCTTGAATTGTTTTACTTAAAATATTCGTCTAACCTTTTGGGGTCAGTTCAAAACACTCCACAGTGAGCTTTTCTTTTTTTGCAATAAATACTTTTTATTAAGTTTTTCAGATTTGCAACGTATTTCGCACTCTCAAATACCCTACTCGCAGCCTCTATCTTAGGGAATGAATATTTTTATTCATATATTCCTTTGTTGCAATTCTTCAAACATTGCATGCGCCAATGCCCCCATAATAGCACGGTATTTTCCGGCGTCTTCAAATAGCTTCGTGTAGGTTTCTATACTTTCAGAATACGCTTCCTGCGCTGCATCATCAAACAACTGAGGAAAAATATTCTTCTCAAAAATCTGGCGACCATCTGTCTGAGCAGATTTCACCAGCTTTTTATTATTCTTTAGTTTCTGATGCAATGTGGTTATTACAACCTTATCTCCTTCGGTAAAGTTCCCCATGTATTGTTCATTAATTTTTTCAATTACCTGTTCTAATGGACTAAGGGTTTCTTCCATTTTTACAGGCTTTTTCAGTCTGGTCGATTCATAAATACCTTTTTCTTCTTTTACAAGGTCAATAGAACCTTCAAATGTTTTCTCAAGATTATAATACTCAAGTTTCACTCGGTCACCTAAAGCAAACGGAACGCTCGGGTCAGCAGGAATTACTTTCGCCAAGTAGGAGCAGAAGATGTATTCATTATGCATCTGCTTATCAAACATACGCGCAATCTGCGTAATATATCCATACCATTTTACAAATGTTCTGCAAAGTTTACGGAACTGGTATCTCTGTTCCTGATTCAATGCGTTATACTTCTGCTGAATCGGTAACAATGCATTTGTTATTGCTGCCTGAATCTTATTCGCCTTGCGTTTATCTCCATCGAAATAGATTTTATTTATTTTTTCGATGTCAGCATCATCATAAATTTTAAAAGCACGCAACATCCTTTGTGTCTTGTAAATCAAATCAGTATTGATTTCCTGAGCCAATGATGTTTCCTGATAGAACGGCTGAAACGCTTTCAAAATATCTTCTTTTGTATTCACAAAATCAATGATGAACGTATCCTGTTTATCCGGATGTGTACGGTTCAATCTGCTCAGTGTCTGAACAGCTTTTACACCTCGTAATTTCTTATCAACAATCATTGTATGAAGCAATGGTTCATCAAATCCGGTCTGATATTTCTCAGCTACAATCAGAATATTTCCTTCATCATGGAATACCTGTTTTGTCTGTGATTCATTCACGCCATTCAGCTTACTTTCTGTCCACTCTGTTTCTGTCACATCATCCGGGTCCTTGATAGAACCGGAGAACGCAGCCAGGATTTCCACATCATGATAACCATTTGATTCCAAATAATTCTTAATCTCATGATAGTAACGAACAGCAGCAAGTCTCGATGATGTTACAACCATCATCTTTCCTTTTCCCTTGATTTTCTGCTTCGTTACATTACGGAATGTTTCAACGATAATCGCTGATTTCTGCTGAATGTTATAAGGATGCAGCTCTTCGTATTTCTTGATTGTCTTGAGCGCCTTTGACTGCGGAACATCAGGATTATCCTTTGTGTTCTTCACAATCTGATAGCAGGTTCTATACGTTGTATAGTTCTGAAGAACATCCAGAATGAATCCCTCTTCGATTGCCTGACGCATCGAATATACATGGAATGGATGATAGGAACCATCATTCCATTCTGTACCGAACATCTCCAATGTTGCACCCTTTGGTGTTGCTGTAAACGCAAAGAATGAAAGATTCTTATGTTTTCCATGCGAAATCATTTCATGCACCAGACGGTCATTGTCATCCAGCAATTCATCTTCGGCTTTTCCTTCCAGTTCCGCATACTCTTTCAGAGCATCCGATACATCCGCAAGTGCAGCCTTTAATTTCATTGCAGAGGAACCGGTCTGCGAAGAATGTGCTTCATCTACGATAATCGCAAATCGCTTATCTGTTGTATCATCCACTTCTTCATAAATGACTGGGAATTTCTGTAATGTTGTTACAATGATTCTCTTTCCTGCGTTCAATGCATCCTTTAAATCCTTAGAGGATTTCTTTTCATCAATCGCACATACACTGCCGATTGTATGGTCAAATCCTGTGATTGTTTCCTGTAACTGTGCATCCAGATTACGTCTGTCAGTTACGATAACAACCGATGTAAATACAGGTTCATTGTCATCATTATGCAAAGATGTCAGACGATACGCCGTCCATGCAATAGAGTTTGACTTGCCTGAACCAGCTGAGTGCTGAATCAGATAATTGTTTCCTGAACCATTCTCACGCACATCAGCAATCAGCTTACGTACTACATCCAGCTGATGAAATCTAGGGAAAATCAGACGCTTCTTTGTAACATTCTTTCCATCTTTCTTTTCGGTCTTCACCTCAAAGCTGATGAACTTCTGAATAATATCCAGCAAGCTGTCCTTCTGTAATACATTTTCCCAGATATAAGATGTTACATAATTATCATCTTCTGCCTGCGGATTCCCTGCACCACCGTCATTTCCGGCACCGTTGGAACCCTGATTGAATGGCAGAAAATATGTATCTGCACCTTTCAACTCAGTAGCCATCCATGCTTCGTAAAGGTCTACTGCAAAATATGCCAGGATACGGTGATTCAGCCAAAATGCAGGTTCCCTCTGGTCACGGTCATACTGCCACTGCAATTTTGCATTGTCCACTGTCTGACCTGTCAGCTGGTTCTTTAATTCAATCGCAACCACCGGAATACCATTGATTGCAAGCATCATATCAACTGAATTGTTGTTCTGCTCTGAATAGTGCCATTGTCTGATACACTGACACACATTCTGCTTATATCTTTTTACAGCAACATCATTCAGAGTGGATTCCGGTTTGAAATAGCAAACCTTAAAATCCATTCCACGATGTTTAAATCCATGTCGCATGACAGACAGCAAGCCATCCATCTGCACGGCATCTTCAAAACATTTATAAAACTTCTCATATGGGTCAGAATTGCACTGCTTTTCAAAACGCTGCCACTGGGTAGGCTGGGTTGCTTTCACAAACCCAACCAATGTATGAATATCCAACGCAATACCGGAAGATGAGGCATATCCGGCATCTGTTGCCTTTTCATATCCACCATCAGGTGAGATAAGAAAGGCTTCGATATTGGATTCAAACTGTTTTTCATTTTCAGCCATAGCTTATACCACCCTTCTTTTTCCTGTTACCACTTCATAAATCAATGATTTCTTGTATGCTTCAAGGTCATTGATAAGAGATTCTTTAATGCAAATTAATGTTTCATATTCTGGAAGTTTATTATCTAAATACTCTACAATCTCATCCTCTTCATCTCTAGTTGAAGGTATTAATACTTTCATTTGTTTTATTTCACTAATAGATAATTCTGGTCTTGTTGCCTTCATACATGCAATATCCCAAAATTGTTTATAACCAATAAACGAGCTCAATAAATAAAATATGTATTTTGAATTATGTTCTTTTGATACGGTTATTTTACCAACATGTGATGTTGTATTTGATATAGGAATATTGTTCGGCACTATCGCAGTTTTACCAATTGTCGCTCCAGTTTTCACAAATAAAACATCACCAGGTTTTAATTGACTTCCTTTAATTCTTTCATTATCCTCTTTAGAAATGTATACTACATTATCCATTAATAAAGGTGTTCCCCATCCAATATTTTGAACTCTTATGTATGGTATACCTTCTGATTTATATGAATCTGTTTTGATTAAACCATGGTCCCCATCCCCAATAGGATAACTATCATTATCATCTAAAATATGTGTGATTTTCATAAGTGACCAATCTTCAGGAACTTTACCCAACCATTCGTAATCACATGTCTTATACTTCCTATCAGACTGAATTCCCCGCGTCATTGTCTCAAATAATATAGATTGTTTCAGTTCTTTATATTCTTCAATACTTGCCTTTGCTTCTGCAATGATTGCAACGGTGTACAAAGGGAACATAATAAAAAACTTAATAATGGACTGCCAATCTTACACAAAGTACCGCCCAAACGAGACTACGGGCGGTATTTTTGTATCATGGCGGAGAAAGGAGGAACTTCCCACGGGGGCTTGACTGAAAAGTTGAGCCTCTTTTTTCATGCCAAAAAACAGGAGGTAAATGCTTATGGCAGATGATAAAACCACAAAAACGCCGGAACAGCCGGTAACGGATAGCGGGCCGGGCAAGGAAACGCCTCCCGCTCCCCAAAAAGAGCCGGAGAAGGTTTCCGTTTCCCCGGAGCCGGGAAAAAAGACGGAACCAGAGGTAAAGACCCCACAGGTTTCTGTCTATAACTTCGCTGAAATTATGAAGGAAAAGAAGGTCGAGGAACGGGCGGCAGCTCCCAGCGGGGAAAAGCCTGCCCCGGCAAAAACGGAAAAACCGGAAAAGCAGCCGGGGGCTCCGAAGAAAGCGGAGGAAAAACCCAAAGAGCCGGAACAGCCGAAGCGCCGGGGCCGTCCCCCGAAAGCAGATAAGGACAAGGCCGCAACCCCGAAGCCCGAAGCTCCCGCACAGAAACCGGAAAATGCGGTCAAAAAGGAACCGGAGAAAAAAACGGCGCCAACGGTACAGGCCGCTCCCGCTCCGAAGGAACCCGAAAAACCGAAGGATGCACCACGCCGGGGCAAGGAACAGATCGTCTATATCAAGCTGAACGAGCTTCACGCCTTCAAGAACCATCCCTTTGAGGTTCGGGATGATGAAGAAATGCGGGCTATGGTGTCCAGCGTCAAGGACAAGGGCGTGACCCAGCCCGCTATCGTCCGTCCCCGTGAGGATGGCGGCTATGAGATCGTGTCCGGCCACCGCCGCCAGAAGGCCAGCGAGCTTGCCGGGTATGCGGATATGCCCTGTATCGTCCGAAACCTGACAGATGATGAAGCCATCACACAGATGGTCGAGGACAATCTCAACCAGCGTGAAGAAATCCTCCCCAGTGAGCGGGCCAAAGCCTTGAAAATGCAGCTTGAAGCCATCAAGCACCAGGGCTCCCGCACTTCGGGCCAGATTGACCCGAAGGACGCAGGCAAACGCTCCAACGAGATTGTGGCCGAGCGCAATAAGATGGCGGTCAAGCAGGTGCAGCGGTATATCCGTCTCAATGAGCTGGTTCCCGACCTGATGAAGCTGATGGATGAAAAAAAGCTGGGTTTTACTACGGCGGTGGAGCTTTCCTATATCGGCAAGAAGAACCAGAACTATATCGCCGTCGCCATTGACAGCCAGCAGTCCTCGCCTTCACAGGCTCAGGCAAAGCGTATGCGTGAGCTGGACGAAAAGAAGCTGCTCAACGGGGATGTGATCGACGGCATTATGATGGAGGACAAAAAGGAGGTAGACAAAGTGATTTTGACAGGTGCGGAACTGAGCAAGTATTTCGGCAAGGAAACTACGCCGAGGGAAATGAAGGACCAGATCATCAAGCTGCTGGACGACTGGAAGGGTCAGCAGAAGGAACACAAAAAGCCGGAGAAGAAAACCGAACAGGAAAAGTAAGCCCAAACTTCGGGTCAGCATGGCCCGAGGATTGCGGGGCTCTGCCCCGCGCCCCGAAGCTCTGGAGATATAAATGATTCCCCGTCGCCAGTTATTCCGTAGCATAGCCGGGAAAATCAGTCAAGGGCAGCGCCGCCGCAGGCGGTGCCGGAGGCACCCTTGACGGATTTCTCCCGGTTATGCTTTTTCCCGGTCAAGCGACGGGGATATAAATTCTCCAGAGCCGTTCCCCTTCCCGGGGGAAGGGGCGGAGGGGTTGGGCGATACCTTGCTTTTCCCTAAACCAAAACAGAAATGGAGGCTCAACCAATGAAACGACCTTTAGCATACCTGACCGCCGCATGGAGCGGTGAGCCGGATGTTGATATGGAGCTGGCGACCCACTACTGCCGCCTTGCTTATGAGGCGGGCTTTTCCCCGATCTGCCCGCTCTTGTATCTGCCGCTGTTTTTGAATGACAGCGTTCCCGAGGAACATAAGGCCGGGATCGATATGCGCCGGGATATGCTGCGGCGCTCCCACACCCTGATCGTCTGCGGCAGCGCTGTGGACGAGGATGTGAAAAACGATATTGCGGTTGCCGGACGGCTGGGCATTGCGGCGACAACGCTGGAAGGGGTGCTTGCCGTGAAGGGACACGGCACCCCGGGCCATGCCGGACATTAAGCTGGGGAGCCTTTTCGACGGGATTGGCGTGTTCCCTCTGGCTGCTTCCCGGTGCGGTATCCGTCCGGTCTGGGCCAGCGAGATTGAAAAAGCGCCCATCTCCATAACCAAAAGGCACTTTCCCGACATGGTGCATTTGGGGGATATTACGAAGGTGGACGGCGGGAAAATCCCGCCTGTCCATGTGATAACCTTCGGCTCTCCCTGTCAGAACCTTTCTCTGATCGGCAACCGCTCCGGCCTTGCCGGGGCAAAATCAAGCCTGTTCTATCAGGCGTTTCGTATCATACAGGAAATGAGGGATGCTACTGATAACCTATATCCAGCTATCGCTGTTTGGGAAAACGTCATGGGAGCGTTTTCTACAAATGACCGGATGGACTTTAGAGCCGTCCTATCCGCCTTCTCGGACACCGAAGTTCCAATGCCTCCTTCGGGAAAATGGGGAAACGCCGGAATGGTGCGAGGGGGAACGCCTGATGTGTGCTGGCGGCTCATGGACGCCCAGTATTGGGCAGGCTCCCGAAGGCTGGCACGAAGGCAGCGGATTTTCGTCGTGGCGGATTTTGGAGGCAGATGTGCCGCAGACATACTATTTAAGCCCCGTCCAATGCTCCCACTTCCTCCGCCTTGCGGAGAGGGCGGGCGGGCCGCCGCCGAAGGAGATCGAACAGCTTCTTTTGAAACAGGGCGGCAGATACCAGTCATCCACCCCTTTCAGTGCTTCCGTATGCGGGGAGCGGCAAAAAGGCAGGAAGAAACGGCCTTCCGAAACAGCTTCGGATTACCAACTGACCCTTTTCCCACTCTTTTAGCCAGTGACGTGACGCCCTTCGCCTTCTGGTATGAGGGCGACCCGGAGGGCGGCTGTATCCGTTTTCTGACGGAAACAGAGAGTGAACGGCTGATGGGGCTGCCAGAGGGCTGGACAAAGTACGGGGCGGACGGCGTGGAGATTCGGCCTCTGCAACGCTACAAGGCGCTGGGAAACGCGATTGCCCTCCCTTGTGCCGATTACATTATGGCCGGGATCTATGAGGTGCTGGCTGACCGGGCCGGAAAGGAGGAATAAGCCCATGTTTGAAGCCTATATAACCAATACAGCCCTGTACCCCTTAATGGGGATCGAGGTAGGGACAACGGTACATTTCCCCACGACGACACAGGAGTTGCAGGCCGCCCTTGCCAAAATCGGGATAGATGGGAAACGGTACAGCGAAGTGTTCTTTACCAGCTTTGACAGCGATGTGCTGGGGCTCTATGATCATCTCTACGAATGTGAGAACATCGACGAGCTGAACGAACTGGGCCACGCCCTGCTGGAAGTACGGGATAAGGGCGGACTGGAAACCTTTGAAGCCGCTCTTGTCTTGGGAAACCACACAAGGAGCGTGAAAGATTTGATAAACCTGACGCAGAACCTTGACCTGTACCGCTTTTACCCGGATATTTCCGATGATGAAGGGCTGGGCCGTCTTTACGCCGACGAGCTGGGGACCATCGAGATACCGGAGCACATTCAGAACTACTTCGATTATGAAGCATACGGGCGGGATGTGCGTATCAACGAGGGCGGCGTATTCGCTCCCGGTGGGTATGTGTCGGCAGTCCCGGAGGGCTTCAAGGAGTATTACCACGGGTCGCAGGACATTCCGCCGGAACACCGGATATTTACCTATCCTGAAAAGGCCGAGCCTGTCCACTCCATTCTCGCTGCACTCAAACGGTTTCAAGAAGCCCCGCCCGCTCCGAAAAAGGACAAGGCGGGGCCTTCCCATGAAGAACGGTAAGACTTCGGGCCAACATGGCCCGAAGCATGAAGGAGGTGCATACCATCAACTATTACCCTATCAATGAAGGAGCCGCCCGCCGGGCAAAAGAAATGAACAGCTTTTCCGACTACAAGGAAGGGAGCGCAACGGCGGAATACCGGGCAATGGTGGACAAGGCCGCCGCCATAGCGGAAAAGCAGAAATCCCGGGTGGACCCCATGTACCATGAGAAGATCGACCATCTGTTAGACACCTACGCCCGCAAGCTGGCCGAAAACATGAACCAGGGCTTTGCCATTGACGCAAGGGTTCCCTCTGTGATGATCGCCGGACCTGCCAATTTCCCGGTGGGAAAAAAGGAAAAGCAAAACCGGGCTCGGGACAGCAACATGGAGGAATGGCGGTATATTCAAGGGCTTCTGGATAAGATACGCAGTACCGGCATGGGCGGGATCAGCGCCGATGACCCGGCGGTCATCGAAAAGCTCCAGAAGAAGCTGGACGGGCTGGAACGCTCCCAGCTCATTATGAAGGAGGTCAACGCCTATTACCGCAAGCATGGCAAGCTGGATGGCTGTGCGCTACTGTCGCCAGACCAGATTGAAAAGCTGAAAGCAAGCATGGCGTCAAGCTGGCGGAGCGACCCGAGGCCCTTTGAAAGCTACCAGCTTACTAACAACAATGCGGAGATCCGCCGGGTAAAGGCCCGTATCGAACAGCTTTCCAAACAGGCACAGCAGGAATTTTCCGGTTGGGAGTTCGATGGGGGCCGTGTGGAAATGAACCGGGAGGACAACCGCTTGCAGGTGTTCTTTGACGGAAAGCCTGACGCGGACACCCGGGCCGAGCTGAAAAGCAACGGTTTCCGCTGGGCTCCCAGCGTGGGTGCATGGCAGAGGCAGCTCACGGACAACGCCATCCGGGCGGCTGACCGTTTGGAATGTATCAAGCCGCTGTCTGGCGAAAAGCCCTCCCAGCTTCAAAAGAAGCCCTCTATCTTGCAGACCATGCGGGAACAGGGCGAAAAAGTCCAGACGGAGCCGGAAAAGAAAGCTCCGTCCGGCAGGGATGCCGAGCGGTAAGCCTCGGGCCACATTGGCCCGAGGTTTTCTGTTCCCCGAGATTGTACGGGGGCCTCCCGGATAGCGGGAACCCCGACGGAAAGGAGGTTTTATGCAGGAAGAAGTAAACCAAAAAACGGTTGCCCTTTCGATCAGGACAACGAAGCTCACGGGAAAAGTGCTGGCTGCCGCTCTTGGAAAGGTGGCGCGGGCGGTGCAAAAGCACCACCGGAAGGCGCTGACCCCGCAGGGACGCCAGAGCGTAAAAAAGCTGATGAACCACTATGGCGGCAAAAGCGCTATGCCCTATGTGGGAGCCCCAAAGGATTTTGACCGGATTGCGAAGGAGTTCCATGTGGACTACGCTTTCCATAAAGTGAGCCCCGGTCATTACCTGCTGTTTTTCAAAGCCAATCAGGCGGACGTTATCACAGCGGCCTTCCAGAAGTACAGCGCAAAGGTGCTGAACAAAGAGCAGGACAAGGCTTCCATCCTCGGCCAGCTTCGGAAATTCACGGAGCAGATCAGGACACAGGCAAAGGAAAAGCAGCGAACCAGAGAGGCGGTGAAGGACGGACGTTGAGTGACAAGATCAGAAAATATGTGCTCCCAAACCTGCCGTACCTCTTTGTGTTCTGGTTCTTCTCCAAAATCGGGACGGCCTACCGGATCGCCCCCGGCACAGACTTCGGGACAAAGCTCGTGGGGATGCTTGATACCTTCCCCAAAGCCTTTGAAACCTACTGGCCGGGGCTGGGCGGTATTGACCTGCTGGTGGGCCTTGCCGGTGCGGCTGGGGTGTATCTGCTGATACAGTCAAAGATCAGGCAGGCGAAAAAATTCCGGCGGGATGCGGAGTACGGCACCGCCCGCTTTGGAACAAAGGAGGATATAAAGCCGTTTGTTGACCCTAAATTTCAGAACAATGTCATTCTGACCGGGACGGAGTTCCTTACCATGAACACCCGCCCGAAGATTCCCGCCAATGCCCGGAACCTAAACGCCTGTGTCATCGGCTCGTCCGGCTCGGGAAAGACAAGGTTCTGGCTGACCCCGCAGCTCCTTCAAGCCCATTCCTCGTATGTGGTGGTAGACCCGAAGGGCGGCACCCTCGACCAGTGCGGGCGGTTTCTGCAACGGGAGAAATACAGGGTGCGGGTGTTCAACAGTATCGACTTTTCAAAATCCATGCACTACAATCCGCTGGCCTATATCAAGACGGAAAGCGATGTTTTGAAATTCGTTACCGCCCTGATCGCCAACACCAAAGGCGACGGCAAGGAGGGCGACGAGTTCTGGACTAAAGCTGAAACCCTCTTGTACTGCGCCCTTGTGGCCTACATCGTCTTTGAGGGGCCGGAGGAAGAACGCAACATGAATACGCTGGTGGAAATGATAAACAGCATGGAAGTCCGGGAGGATGACGAAACCTTCAAAAATGCGGTGGACTATATGTTTGACGGGTTGGAACGTCGCAGCCCCCAGCACTTCGCCGTGAGGCAGTATAAGAAATACAAGCTCGCCAGCGGTGTTGTATGCTCTAAAAGACTTCTTAATCAAGCAGTTGGGAAGTCTCTTAGAACACACAACCCAAAATCGAAGAAAGGAGCGCAAGTTATGAGAAAAAATGAGAAAATCACAGCTCTGTACGAACGACTGAGCCGTGATGACTTTGGCAAAGATGATGACCAACAGCGTGAGAGCAATTCCATTTCCAATCAAAAGGCTATGTTGGAGGAGTTCGCCGCACGGCAGGGCTTTACAAACATTGTCCATTTCACGGACGATGGTATTAGTGGTACTTGCTTTGACCGTCCCGGATTTTTAGCAATGATGAAAGAAGTGGAAGCCGGGAATGTGGAGTACCTGTGTATCAAGGACATGAGCCGCATGGGTCGTGACTATCTGAAAGTCGGTCAGATTATGGAAATCT
>NZ_WQPP01000035.1:0-3092 GCF_018785345.1 Clostridium sp. MCC345 | reverse complement strand
CGCCTTATCGCCATCAATGACGGCGTGGACAGTGCCAGAGGGGACGATGATTTTACCCCTTTCCGCAACATTATGAACGAGTATTACGCCAGAGACACCAGCCGTAAAATCCGTTCCACTTTCCAGTCAAAAGGCAAGTCCGGCAAGCACCTCACAGGCACGGTCATTTACGGCTATCTCTGGAACGAAGCCAGAGACCAATGGTTGGTTGACCCCGAAGCCGCTGATGTGGTCAAGCGCATCTTTGCCATGACGATTGACGGCTACGGTCCGTATCAGATCGCCAGCAAACTGAAATCGGAAAAGGTGCTTATTCCGTCTGCTTACCTTGCCCAACACGGCGAGGGCGTGAACAAAAACAAGACTTTCAAAGATGTGTACGGCTGGGGTTCTTCCACCATCTGCAACCTTCTTGAAAAGCGTGAATATCTGGGACACACCATCAATTTCAAGACCCGAAAGCACTTCAAGGACAAGAAAAGCCATTATGTCCCGGAGGACGAATGGACGATTTTTGAGAATACGCACGAAGCCATTATTGACCAGCAGACCTTTGACCTTGTGCAGAAAATCCGTGGGAATGTCAGACGCTACCCGGACGGCTGGGGCGAAGCAGCTCCCCTCACAGGCTTGCTTTATTGTGCCGATTGCGGCGGCAAGATGTATGTCCACCGCACCAACAACGGCAAGCGCATTTCTCAATATACCTGTTCCCAATACAGCAAAGTCCCAGTTGGAAAGCTCTGCACGACACAGCACCGTATCAATGAAGATGTGGTACTGTCCCTTGTTTCCGAAATGCTCAAAGCTATTGCCGAGTATGCCAAGCATGACCGAGCCGAGTTTGTCCGTGTGGTGCAGGAAGCGCAGTCCAGCCAGCAGACGGCAGAGGTCAGAAAACAGCGCACACGCCTTGCCACAGCAAAGCAGAGAGTTTCCGAGCTGGAAGTCCTGCTCTGCAAAATCTATGAGGACAACATTTTAGGCAAGCTGTCCGACAGCAGATACGCCACTCTGGACGCTCAATACGAAAAGGAACAGTCCGAGCTTACCGCTGAAATCTCTGTTCTGGAAAAGGCTGTCAAGAGCTATGAGAAGCACGAAAAGGACGCTGACCGTTTTATCGCCCTGATTGATAAGTATGAGAACTTCGACAAGCTGACCATTGCCATGCTCAACGAGTTTATCGAGAAAATTCTTGTGCATGAGCGTGACCGCAAAGGAAGTATACAGACCACACAGGAGGTTGAGATTTACTTCAATTTTGTTGGGCGTTTCGTTCCCCCGGCGTTTGGAGAAGTGGAGCTGACCCCGGAGGAATTAGAAGAAATCCGCAAGCGAGAGGAACGCAAGGACAGACTTCATCAGAACTACTTGAAGCGGAAAGCCAGCGGAGCGCAGAAGCGATACGAGGACAAAATCAAGGGGAGAAAAAAGGCAGAAATCGAAGCCAAGAAAGCCGCCATTCGTGCGGAGGACATTGCAAAGGGAGTTTTCGTCCCTGTCAGCAGCTTACCGCAGAGAGAGCCGATGAAAGGAGTACAAACAGCATGAATATCACTTACACACGGAACGGCGATTATCTTATCCCGAACATCGTTATCCGCAAGACCAAGCCCATCGGACACTACGGCAGACTTCGCAAGGCGTATCTGGAAATGCACCGCCCGATACTGTTCAATGAACTGGTACTATCCGACAAGCTCTTTGAACATTGCGCCGAGATTGAAGAAGCGGCACGAAACCGCATGGAGCTGATCGTGCCGAAGCTGGCAAAGCAGTACGGCGTGACCGAGCAACTGAAAGCCGATAATCAAATGGAATGGGTGCGGCAGATGAACGCTTGCAAGGCACAGGCAGAGGAGATTGTGAAAGCGGAATTGATTTATGATTGAGCGAGGAAGTCCGGGCAGAAAACTGTTCGGACTTTTCTCATATAGTCCAAAGTTGCGGTAGAACTGTTCACAAGTTTTATGGTATAATTTGAATACGAAAAGTGAGCAACAAATCAGAGTTTACGAAAGAGGTACAGAACATGAAGAAAATCAGTTTGGAGTAAATAAAAGGGGTGATGAAATTTTGCTGGAAACAACGCAAATAAAGCAGCGTTTACCGTTTATTGATTTGATAAGAGGTATAACCATTATTGAAATGATTTCGTATCATTTCTTATGGGATTTAGTTTATCTGTATAATGCAGATATTCCATGGTATAAGTCCCACGGTGCCTATATTTGGCAGCAATCCATTTGCTGGACTTTTATTTTTCTGGCTGGGTTCAGCTGGCATTTAGGAAAAAAACACATGAAAAGGGGATTGTGGGCGTTTGGCGGTGGTGTGATCGTTTCGCTCGTTACCGCCATAGTTCTTCCCAATGATCGGGTGCGCTACGGTGTTCTAACGCTTATTGGCAGCTGTATTTTGATATGGATTTTACTGGATAAGGTTCTGAAAAAAATCCCGGCTGGGGTTGGGGTAAGCGTTAGTTTTGTGCTATTCCTCATTCTCAGAAGTTGGACGAAGCAAGACCCTATCCAACTATCTGATAATTTGCTGAATGTTACATGGTTGAAATCGGTATTAGCTTATATTGGATTTCCGCAAGCTGGCTTTTCATCTACCGACTATTTTCCGTTGCTCCCATGGATTTTCTTATTTGCAACAGGATATTTCCTGTACAGTTTCTTACAGGAAAAGGGGCTGATTAACCGGCTATTTGGAAAATGGAAAGTTCCAGGTATTAACTTTTTAGGGAAACATTCGCTTATTATTTACATGATACACCAACCGATCTGCTATGTTGTAGCGTTCTTGGTTTCCGAGATTTTTTAATATTGAGCCGTTGATCGGTGGAGTAAACAAGAAAATATCGGCAAATGTGTTTATTTTTGATTATCACAGTTTGTAGCCGGTGATATATCGGTCGATACCAACTTCGCCAGCGAAGAAATCGTTAAGGGAGCTGCAAGCGAAGAATCTCTAATACGACAGATTCAAGTTTGGCGAACTGATAAAATCCCTTTAGGAACTAAAGGGCGCACTTCTATACTCTCTGTCGAGAGTAGTGCGTCCTGCGGAGCTTCATTCTCCGT
>NZ_WQPP01000034.1:0-1504 GCF_018785345.1 Clostridium sp. MCC345 | reverse complement strand
ACAAGCACTCGTTCAAGGTCTGCGTCAGCTTCCATCAGCCGGGGCTTAACGGTATCGCCCAAACCGTCCTCGGCGGTCTGATAGATGATATTAAAAGGCTCAATTGTTTCCATACCGGGCAAGGGCTTTCGGTTGGTGCAAGCCGCCGCAAGACGCATGGCAAAGTAGGTCTTTCCCTCGCCGGGGTTGCCCTGTATGATCGTCAGCTTTCCAAAGGGGATATACGGAAACCATAGCCAATCCACGCTCGTCAGCTCCACATCTGCCATACGGAGCATGGGGACAGGCTGGGCGGTGGGCAGCTCTCGTAGCGTGATTGTTTCCGCTATAAATTTGCGGCTGGGAATGTCCCCTTGCTGACGGAGAACATCGTTCCAGTCTTTCCTTGCCGGGACAAGGCGAATGACGGCGATCTCGCTGGGAATGGACTGTGCCAGTCGGGTACAGGCTTCGCTTCCTGCGGTGTCGCTGTCAAGGCAGAGGAACACTTTTTGGGTGTCCTTGCGTTCAGAAAGAAAACGGTCAAGAGCTTTGCCCGAAACGCCGCCCAGGGCAAGATAGCTCCTTGTCTGCCAGTCCTGCGGATAAAGGCAGATAAAGGACAAAAGGTCTATCGGCGCTTCAAAGACAAAGAGCTGGTTGCCGTTTCCCTCATAGCGGAACGGATAGGACTTGTCAGACCCGGTAATATCCTGTCTGAATGTGTCTGCCGTTCCTCGCACATGGGCGTATCTCGGCGTACCGCTTCGGTCTCTGCCGACAAACACAACATTGTGCCGCTTTGCTTCCTCGTAAATATCCCCGGAAAGAAGAAAAGCCTCAACAAGCGTTTTGTTGAGACCTCGGCTTTCGCAAAGAAATTGAATTGCTCTGTCGGCTGTTCTGTTGTGCAAGGGCAAGTGAAACGCTGTGGGCGGTGTTGTGCTGGCTTCGGTCTGCCCCTCGCCGCTTTCGCCGGTCAGGAGCTGGACAGCTTCGGGAAAGGACTTGCCGTAAAACTCCATGACAAAATCAATGGGATAGCCGCCCTTGCTCTGGCTGTGGCGAAACCACTTGTTTCCCCGGACGGTCAGGCTGTCATGTTCTTTCCAGCGGTATTCTCGTCCGCTTTTGATAAGCGTCTCTCCCTGTGTACGGAGAAAATCTTCCAGACTGACGGCGTTCGCCCGATCAATCTGTGGTTGGGTGTAATTCATCGGGATATATCCTCCTTTTTGTGTCGTGTTTGGGGTCGATTTTGGAGCATTTGTTCCTCTGTACGCTCGTTAAATCGGGCGGCAGTATCTACACATGACTTGACCTTCCAAAGACGGTGTAAATCGTCTCTGACGGTCTTAAACTCGCCATAGGTGGTGTTGTGCACCTGTTCCAGCTCGTCATACTCTTCGGTCAGCTTTTTCATATCCACCTTGCCGTCCGGGAATTCTCCGGTCAGCTTGCGTCTGGCGGCGTAGAACTGTTTCAGTTCCGTTTCATGCTCTGCCTTGTACTTGGCTCTGGGCTT
>NZ_WQPP01000003.1:0-236750 GCF_018785345.1 Clostridium sp. MCC345 | reverse complement strand
TCTTCTTTCAGTCTTGTAGCTTCACCAACAAGTTCCAGACCTACGTTCTGAACCTTGCCGTATCTCTGTTCCATTACTACGAAAATACCTTTACTCATTGTAGGGTTTCCTCCTTATATTTCTAAATTTAGTATCCGATTCTTCGTCTAAATAAATTAGATGATGAACTTAGCTTCCAGTTTGTCCATGATAGCTTTAACAGCTTCGTCTGCAGACAGACCTTCCAGAATTGTACCAGCGCCTTTAACTTCTTTAGTGAAGGACTGATATACGTTTGTGGGGGAACCCTTCAGACCGATCATATCCAGTTCCAGACCATCTTTCAGATCTTCGAAGCCCAGTACTTTGATTTCTTTTTCATAAGCTTCTACGATACCTCTTACGGACATGTATCTGGGTGTAGCCAGTTCAGCGATTGCTGTCAGCAGGCAAGGAGTTTTGATTTTGATGATGTGGTAACCATCTTCGAACTGTCTCTTAACTACTACGTGGTCAGCTGCTGCTTCAACAACTTCTTCAACGTAGGAAACCTGAGGCAGGTGCAGTTTTTCAGCAATCTGGGGACCAACCTGAGCTGTGTCACCGTCGATAGCCTGACGACCTGTGATGATCAGATCATAGCCGATTTTCTTCAGAGCTGCTGCGATGATGCCGGATGTAGCATATGTATCGGAACCACCAAATTCTCTAGCAGATACCAGATATGCTTCGTCACAACCCATAGCCAGTGCTTCTCTCAGAGCAACGTCTGCCTGAGGGGGGCCCATGGAAACAACTGTTACTGTGCCGCCCAGCTGTTCTTTCAGCTGCAGAGCTGCTTCGATACCTGTTTTGTCATCGTGGTTGATAATAGAAGGAACACCATCACGGATCAGTGTGCCTGTCTTAGGATCGATTTTAACTTCTACTGTATCGGGTACCTGTTTAATACATACAACGATTTTCATTATAGTTTGTTCTCCTTCCAAATTTTAGTAATAAGCTTTTTCAAAATGAACTCTTAACTCTCAAATCAAACCTTCATGGAGCCAGCAACGATCATTCTCATAGCTTCGTTTGTACCTTCGTAGATTTCTGTAATCTTAGCGTCTCTCATAGCTCTTTCTACGGGGTACTCACGGCAGTAACCGTAGCCACCGAACAGCTGTACAGCCATTCTTGTTACTTCGTTTGCAGTTTCGGAAGCAAACATTTTGCACATTGCAGCGTAAGGAGCGTAGTTGCCATGCAGATCCTTTTCTGTAGCTGCTCTCCATACCATCAGTCTAGCAGCATCTGTCTTTGTCTGCATTTCAGCCAGTTTGAACTGTGTGTTCTGGTATTTGCCGATGGGTTTGCCACCCTGTTTTCTTTCCTTAACATATTTCAGTGTTTCGTCAATAGCGCCCTGAGCGATACCTACGGACTGAGCACCGATACCGATACGACCGCCGCCCAGTGCTGTCATAGCGATCTTGTAGCCCTGGCCTTCTTTGCCCAGCAGGTTTTCAGCGGGAACCTTAACGTTTTCATAAATAACTTCGCAGTTGGATGCTGCTCTGATACCCATACGTTCGATGTTGGGACCAACGGACAGACCTTCAAATTCTCTTTCTACGATGAAAGCAGACATACCTTTAGGGCCTTTGGATTTATCTGTCAGAGCGAATACGATGAATGTATCAGCGAAACCGGAGTTTGTTGTGAACATCTTTGTACCGTTCAGAACATAGTACTTGCCGTCTTCTGTCTTGTCAGCTGTTGTCTTAACGCCTGCAGCATCTGTACCAGCGCCGGGCTCTGTCAGACCGAAGCAGCCGATTTTGGAACCATCAACCAGAGGTCTCAGATATTTCTGTTTCTGTTCTTCTGTACCAAACTCATTGATGCAAGGGCAGCAAAGAGATGTATGTACGGACAGTGTAATACCTGTGGAAGCATCTACTTTAGACATTTCTTCCATGCACAGTGTGTATGTCAGAACGTCTGCACCCTGGCCGCCGTATTCTCTGCTGTAAGGAATACCAAAAGCACCGATTTTCTGCAGTTTCTGAAGCAGTTCTCTATCGTAATCTTCTGCTTCGTCCATGTCTTTAGCGATTGGTTTAATTTCTGTTTCAGCAAATTTTCTGAACAACTCTTGCTGAAGCATCTGAGTTTTTGTTAATTTGAAATCCATTCTAATATTCCTCCTATTTTTTAAAAATTTTGAAACATCCGCGATGAGGCCACATCGTGGTATTTCATTAAAAAACAACCTACTTCCTTACGACGCTGCCGTATGGACGCAGTTTATCAGCTTCTCATTTCTACTTACGCATTTCAATAAGAAGCTATAATGCCTCCACAATGAATATACCATTTTTGTTTAAAATTTGTCAACATCTTTGTCGATAAATATTACATAAAAAACGGCTGCGTTTGTTGGTAATACCGACATATTTTCCACTGTCGGCGAATGGAAAAAAACCTACAAAAAAACAGACCGAAAATCTCCTGCCGGATCGCTATTCCCACAGGAAATTCTTCCCACATTTCGTCTGTTTGCCTTTTTGTGAAAGAGCAATCTCCTTCGCCGCCAGCTCCTGCGGCATACAGTGTAATTTTGTATACAATATATCTCTTTTCAAAAAGGGATTCTGACGCTGTTTGTGCGTATTTCTCCGTTTTTTTGCCTATCTCTACTTTACACCATTGTCTTTTCTCTGTCAATATATTTCGCATGAAAACTATTTTCTCTACGTTTTAATTGTCAGACATCTACTCGTAATATTATACAATAAAAACTGCATCTTTTTCTGTTTTATGTCTCCTTTTGGAAGTTCACACCTTCCTTTTTCACGTTTTCATTCTCTATGAGATAATTTTTCGCAAAAAGAATCTCTTTCCGCGAAGTTCGTAAACAGAGCTTCTGCTGTCTCTCTCATATCAACCATTTTTCCGCATAAACATAATATAAAAAAGAGAGCATCCTTACGGATACTCTCTTGATGAATCAATATTCTGATTTCGTCGAAATTACTCAATGATTTCTACTACGGAACCAGCGCCTACTGTTCTACCACCTTCACGGATAGCGAATCTCAGACCCTGAGCCATAGCTACGGGTGTGATCAGTTCGATTGTCATTTCAACGTTGTCGCCAGGCATGCACATTTCTGTACCTTCGGGCAGGCTGATAACGCCTGTTACGTCTGTTGTTCTGAAGTAGAACTGAGGTCTGTAGTTGTTGAAGAAAGGAGTATGACGGCCACCTTCTTCTTTGGACAGAACGTAAACCTGAGCTTTGAATTTTGTATGAGGTGTGATGGAACCGGGTTTAGCCAGAACCTGACCTCTTTCGATTTCATTTCTCTGAACGCCTCTCAGCAGAACACCGATGTTGTCACCAGCTTCAGCCTGATCCAGCAGCTTACGGAACATTTCAACGCCTGTTACAACTACTTTTCTGATTTCGTCTGTCAGACCAACGATTTCAACTTCATCCTGTACTTTAACTACGCCGGATTCTACTCTACCTGTAGCTACTGTACCACGACCTGTGATGGAGAATACGTCTTCGACGGGCATCAGGAAAGGTTTGTCTGTTGCACGTTCGGGTGTAGGAATGTAATCTTCGATAGCTTCGAACAGTTCCAGAATCTTGTCGCCCCAAGGACCGTTGGGATCCTGCAGAGCCTGGTATGCGGAACCTCTGATGATGGGAATATCATCACCGGGGAATTCATATTCGTTCAGCAGTTCTCTGATTTCCATTTCAACCAGATCCAGCAGTTCTTCGTCTTCAACCATGTCGCATTTGTTCATGAATACAACAATGTAAGGAACGCCTACCTGTCTGGACAGCAGGATGTGTTCTCTTGTCTGAGCCATAGGACCGTCTGTTGCAGCTACTACCAGGATAGCACCATCCATCTGAGCAGCACCTGTGATCATGTTTTTAACATAGTCAGCATGGCCGGGGCAGTCAACGTGAGCGTAGTGTCTGTTGGGTGTTTCATATTCAACGTGAGCTGTGGAAATTGTGATACCACGTTCTCTTTCTTCGGGAGCCTTATCGATGTTTTCGAAATCTACAGCTTCACCGATATGGTATCTTTCGTGCAGTGTCTTTGTGATTGCTGCAGTCAGAGTTGTTTTACCATGGTCAACGTGACCGATAGTACCAATATTCATATGAGGTTTGGTTCTTTCAAATTTTACCTTTGCCATTTTAAAATATCCTCCTTGTAAAATTGTGGAATCTTAATTTATGAGTTTGACACACTTTAAAATACAGCGCATCCATCAACTCTAATTATATTAGAATTCTTATCTTTTTGCAATACCAAAAATCCAATTAAACGCAGTATTTTTGGCATTTCATTTCTGTTTTTCCGTCGAAAAATTACTTTCTGCCTTCCAGTACTTTTTCCTGAACAGATTTGGGGCAGGGTTCGTAATGGTCAACTTCCATTACATAGTTACCACGGCCCTGTGTTCTGGAACGCAGGTCTGTGGAATAACCGAACATTTCAGCCAGAGGAACGAAGGAGTGAATTACCTGTGCGTTGCTTCTTGCTTCCATACCTTCGATACGACCACGTCTGGAGTTGATATCGCCGATAACGTCGCCCATATAATCCTCAGGTACTGTTACAGTTACCTTCATGATGGGTTCAAGCAGAACTGCGTCACCCTTTCTCATAGCTTCCTTGAAAGCCATGGAACCGGCAATCTGGTAAGCGGATTCGGAGGAGTCAACATCATGGTAGGAACCATCGTAAACTTCTGCCTTAACGCCCAGTACGGGATAGCCGCCCAAGATACCGCTCTGCATAGCCTGCTGGATACCTTTATCGATAGCGGGGATGTATTCCTTAGGAATAGAACCGCCGACTGTCGCATTTACGAATTCGTAGTTGTTTTCCGCATCTGTGGGAATAGGATAGAAACGTACTTTACAGTGACCATACTGACCACGACCACCGGACTGACGTACGAATTTACCTTCTACGTCAACTGCCTTACGGAATGTTTCCTTATAAGCAACCTGAGGTGCGCCTACGTTTGCTTCTACCTTGAATTCTCTCAGCAGACGGTCAACGATGATTTCCAGATGCAGCTCACCCATACCGGAGATGATTGTGTCGCCTGTCTCCTGGTCTGTGTAGGTCTTGAAGGTGGGATCTTCTTCTGCCAGCTTTGCCAGAGCGATGCCCATTTTGTCACGGCCTGCTTTTGTCTTGGGTTCGATTGCAACGGAGATAACGGGTTCGGGGAATACCATGGATTCCAGAATAACTTCGTGATCTTCGTTACAGATTGTGTCACCTGTTGTGGAAATCTTGAAGCCTACTGCTGCCGCAATATCACCAGAGTAAACTCTGTCGATTTCTTCTCTGTGGTTTGCGTGCATCTGCAGGATACGGCCAACACGTTCCTTCTTGCCACCCTTTGTGGAGTTGTAAACGTATGTGCCGGAGTCCAGTGTACCGGAGTACACACGGAAGAACGCCAGCTTACCAACGAAGGGGTCATTCATTACTTTGAATACCAGAGCAGAGAAGGGCTCTTCGTCGGATGCGTGTCTTTCTGTTTCTTCGCCTGTTGCAGGGTCAATACCCTTGATTGCGGGAATGTCTGTAGGTGCGGGCATATATTCAACAACGCCGTCCAGCAGCTTCTGAACACCTTTGTTTCTGTATGCGGAACCACACATTACGGGCATCAGTTCGCAGGCGATACATGCCTTACGCAGTGCTGTTTTCAGTTCTGCTTCTGTGATTTCTTCTTCAGCAAAGAATTTTTCCATCAGCGCATCATCTGTTTCAGCGATTGCTTCGATCATGACCTGTCTGTATTCTTCAGCCTGTTCTACATATTCTGCGGGAATTTCTTCTTCGTCTACTTCTGTACCTGTTGCGTTTTCATAGAAGTAAGCTTTCATCTTCATCAGGTCGATGATGCCCTTGAAATCACTTTCTGCACCGATAGGCAGAGTTACAGCTACGGGATGGCAGCCCAGTCTGTCTACGATGGATTTCATGGAACCGAAGAAGTCTGCACCCATGATATCCATTTTGTTTACGAAAATCATACGGGGTACATTATAGTTGTCAGCCTGTCTCCAAACTGTTTCTGTCTGAGGTTCAACACCGCCCTTTGCGTCCAGTACGCAAACAGCGCCATCCAGTACACGCAGAGAACGTTCTACTTCAACTGTGAAGTCAACGTGTCCGGGTGTGTCGATGATGTTGATTCTGTTGTCGTTCCAATGACATGTTGTCGCAGCGGATGTGATAGTGATACCTCTTTCCTGCTCCTGCTCCATCCAGTCCATTGTTGCTGTACCTTCGTGTGTATCGCCGATTTTATAGTTGCGGCCTGTATAGAACAGAATACGTTCTGTCAGAGTTGTCTTACCCGCGTCAATGTGCGCCATAATACCAATGTTTCTGGTTCTTTCCAGAGGGTATTCTCTGTTTGCCACTGTGGGATCCTCCTTTTTGTAATCATAATCAGGTTTATGGAAAGACTATGAAATAGCCTTTCCATATTTCCCAAATTCCATTCGTTTTTCTCTAAAAACCAACTGCCCTGCGGCAGCCTTCTGTAAGGCAAAGCCTCACAAAAACGGTAATTCTTACCATTTGAAGTGGGAGAAAGCTTTGTTTGCTTCTGCCATCTTGTGCATTTCGTCTTTTCTCTTGCAAGCGCCGCCTGCATTGTTCAGTGCGTCCAGAATTTCGCCTGCCAGACGGTCAACCATTGTCTTTTCGCCGCGTTTTCTGGAATACAGTGTGATCCATCTCAGACCCAGTGTCTGTCTTCTTTCAGGTCTGATTTCCATGGGTACCTGGTAGGTTGCACCGCCGACACGGCGAGCCTTAACCTCCAGTACAGGCATGATGTTGCCCAGAGCTTCTTCAAAAACTTCCAGAGCTTCTCTACCTGTTTTTTCTGCTACTTTATCGAATGCACCGTAAACGATCTTTTCCGCTACACCCTTTTTACCGTCCAGCATGATGCTGTTGATGAGCTTTGTCACCAGCTTGCTGTTGTAAATAGGATCGGCCAAGACCTCTCTTTTTGCTACATGTCCTTTTCTAGGCACGATTCTTCCCTCCTTGATGAATAAATGCTATTCTCGGTACTTCACGGGGATGCTTCCCTCGTGTTTTCATGCCTTATCCTCTTTCAACGTATATCTCGTCTAAGCAATCGCAGATTGTATTGATTGATATAAGGCATTTCTACTAATAGATTTGTCTTTGTCTGAAATTGTTCCTCTAAGAAATTCTAAAAAAATTACTTCTTAGCAGCTTTAGGACGCTTTGCGCCGTATTTGGAACGAGCCTGCATTCTGTTTGCAACGCCGGCTGTATCCAGTGTACCTCTGACAATGTGGTAACGTACACCGGGAAGGTCTTTTACTCTACCGCCTCTGATCAGAACAACGGAGTGTTCCTGCAGGTTGTGGCCTTCACCGGGGATATATGCTGTAACTTCGATACCGTTGGACAGACGAACTCTGGCAATCTTTCTCAGCGCAGAGTTAGGCTTCTTAGGTGTGGAAGTTTTTACCGCTGTACATACGCCTCTCTTCTGGGGAGAAGATACGTCTGTAGCTTTCTTCTGCAGGGAGTTCAAACCTTTCTGCAGAGCGGGTGCTGTAGATTTTTTCTCAACAGTTTTTCTGCCTTTTCTTACTAACTGGTTAAACGTAGGCATTAACTGCACCTCCTTATAAAAATAATACATCTGCTAAATTGCAATAATTCTGATTTTGTTTCCGTTTTACGGACTCGCTTAGAAAAGCCCCTAAAATCGGACACTAGAAAATTTTATCATTGCCAACAACAAAAGTCAAGGATTTTCTTTGGAAATTCAGCTTTTTTCCGCACTTTTTCCCATTCCCGCACCCTCTGCCTTTGTAAACGCATTTCGGCAAAGAGAAAGCCCTCTGCTTTTCACAGAGAGCGTGCCTTATTTTCGAAAATCCTTTCTGATGTTGTCCCGCAGCTCCGTCAGGCTCTGCACCGGTTCATCCACAAGCTCCGTCAGCACCTCATCCAATGCCTTTTCTTTTTCTTTGTCTTTTTCTTCTTTGCATTTCCTGCGCCAGCGTATCAGAATAAAGCAGGTCAGAATCCCTGCCACAATAAGCAGGAGCAAAATCTCCATAAGAACGGATGCTTTCATCGGCTGTTTCATCCATAAATCCAGATACCAATCCATACGCTTCTCCTCCTTATCGCTTTTCATAAAAGAACTGTTTTCTTATCCTTATTTTATCATATTTCCCCCTGTACCCAAAGCGTTATTTCCTATTTCATTTCTTTCCATACAAAAAGGGTACTGCTTCGCAGTACCCCTCTTTTTCTTAAATCATTTCGTCTTCATCAATATATACGGTTTCCTCCGCAGGTGCTTCTGTTTCTTCCTCAGCCCCCTCGGGAACGATTTCGATATTTCTGTATCTTGTCATACCCGTACCGGCAGGAATCAGCTTACCGATGATAACGTTTTCCTTCAGACCGATCAGCGGATCAATCTTACCCTTGATTGCTGCTTCTGTCAGCACACGGGTTGTTTCCTGGAAGGATGCGGCAGACAGGAAGGAATCTGTTGCCAGGGAAGCCTTTGTGATACCAAGAAGAACTCTCGTACCCTTCGCAGGCTCTTTGCCCTCTGCTTCCAGTGTAGCGTTTGTATTTTCAAAGGTCAGCCAGTCAACCAGAGAGCCGGGCAGGAATTCTGTATCCCCGTTTTCCTCGATTTTTACTCGCTTCAGCATCTGACGTACAATAACCTCGATATGCTTATCGCTGATTTCTACACCCTGCAGGCGGTAAACTCTCTGTACCTCCTGAATCATGTAGTCCTGTACGCCTCTCAGACCCTTGATTTTCAGAATATCGTGAGGGTTTACGCTACCTTCGGTGATTTCGTCACCGGCTTCGATTAAATCACCGTCATAAACCTTAATTCTGGAGCCGTAAGGAATCAGATAATCCTTTGTTTCTCCTGTTTCGGGGTTTGTGATGATAACCTCACGCTTTTTCTTTGTATCGTTCAGTGTCACGCGTCCGCCGAATTCCGCAATGATAGCCAGACCCTTAGGCTTTCTTGCTTCAAACAATTCCTCGACACGGGGAAGACCCTGTGTGATATCGTTACCTGCGATACCGCCTGTATGGAACGTACGCATGGTCAGCTGTGTGCCGGGTTCACCGATGGACTGCGCCGCAATAATACCTACAGATTCGCCAATGCGTACATATCTGCCGGATGCCATGTTTGCGCCGTAGCACTTCGCACAGATACCAACCTCGGAACGGCAGGTCAGAACGGTTCTGATCCAAACCTTCTTAATGCCGGCTTTTTCCACTGCCTCCGCCTGATCTACGGTAATCATAGTATCCGCAGGAACAATGATTTCGCCTGTTTCGGGATGGATGATATCGTAAGCAGACCATCTGCCGCGGATACGATCCTGCAAGCCTTCAATGACTTCGTTGCCGTCCATGAATGCAGAAATTTCCATGCAGGGTGTTTCAATATTTCTGCCATCGCAGCAATCCCATTCTCTTACGATGATATCCTGAGATACGTCTACCAGACGACGTGTCAGATAACCGGAGTCGGCTGTTTTCAGCGCAGTATCAGTCAGACCTTTACGCGCACCGTGCGCGGAAATGAAGTATTCCAGTACGGACAGACCTTCACGGAAGTTTGCCTTGATGGGCAGCTCGATGATACCGCCGTTAGGGGATGCCATCAGACCACGCATACCTGCCAGCTGTTTGATCTGTCTGTTGGAACCACGGGCACCGGAGTTCGCCATCATATAAATGTTGTTATATTTCCCCAGACCTGCCAGCAGTGCTGCCGTAATCTTATCATCGGCAATGTTCCATGCCTCGATAACCTTCTGGTGACGTTCCTCGTCCGTCATCAGACCACGTCTGAATTTCTTTGTAATCATATCAACCTTGGATTCTGCTTCCTCCAGATATTCTGCCTTTTCCTTAGGAATTTCCATATCGGAAACAGATACGGTCATTGCCGCTCTTGTGGAGAATTTATAACCCAGAGATTTGATTTTATCCAGTACGGATGCTGTTTCTGTTGCACCGCAGCGGTTGATGCACTTATTGATAACCTTACCGATTGCCTTCTTATCTACCAGGAAGCTGATTTCGTAATCGAATTTTGTTTCCTCGTTTGTTCTGTCAACGTAGCCCAGATTCTGAGGAATTGCCTCATTAAAGATAATACGGCCAACGGTTGTCTGTACCATTCTTGTTTCGGGTACGCCGTCAAATTCCAGCGTTCTTCTTACTCGGATGATTTCCTGCAGGCTTACCTCGTGGTTATCGTATGCCAGTATTGCTTCCTTTTCATCCTTGAAGGGACGAATCATCAAATCGCCTGCTTTTTTGATTACATTGCCTTCCGCATCCAGAATATCCTCTGTGTATCTCTGGTTCAGATCGTCTCTTTCCAGAGTCAGGTAATACATACCCAGAATCATATCCTGAGAGGGTACGGTTACAGGCGCACCATCGGAGGGCTTCAGCAGGTTATTGGGAGAAAGCAGCAGGAATCTGCATTCTGCCTGTGCTTCTACGCTCAGAGGAACGTGAACCGCCATCTGGTCACCGTCGAAGTCGGCGTTAAATGCGGTACATACCAGAGGATGCAGCTTAATCGCACGGCCTTCTACCAGAACGGGTTCAAATGCCTGAATCCCCAGTCTGTGCAGTGTCGGCGCACGGTTCAGCATAACGGGATGCTCTCTGATAACCTCCTCCAGAATATCCCAAACCTCTGTCTGCAATCTTTCTACCATTCTCTTAGCGGATTTGATGTTGTGAGCCAAGCCATCCTCTACCAGCTTCTTCATTACAAAGGGCTTAAACAGCTCGATTGCCATTTCCTTCGGCAGACCGCACTGATAGATTTTCAATTCGGGACCTACAACGATAACGGAACGGCCGGAGTAGTCAACACGTTTGCCCAGCAAGTTCTGACGGAAACGGCCCTGTTTGCCCTTCAGCATATCAGAAAGAGATTTCAGCGCACGGTTGCCGGGGCCCGTTACGGGACGACCGCGGCGACCATTATCAATCAGTGCGTCAACTGCTTCCTGCAGCATTCTCTTTTCGTTTCTTACAATAATATCGGGTGCGCCCAGATCCAGCAGTCTTTTCAGACGGTTGTTTCTGTTGATAACCCTTCTGTACAGGTCATTCAGGTCACTTGTTGCGAAACGGCCGCCGTCCAGCTGTACCATAGGACGAATTTCGGGCGGAATTACCGGAATCGCATCCAGAATCATCCATTCGGGCTTATTGCCGGAAAGACGGAAGCTTTCGATTACCTCCAGCTTCTTGATAATACGCACGCGCTTCTGCCCTGTGGTGTCCTGCAGCTGTGCCTTCAGCTCTACGGATTCCTTTTCCAGATCAATGTCCTGCAAAAGCTTCTTAATCGCTTCTGCGCCCATTGCCGCCTCAAAGGTATTGCCGTATTTATCATAAGCCTCTCTGTATTCTCTTTCTGTCAGAAGCTGTTTGTACTGCAATTCTGTATCCCCTGCATCCAGTACAATGTAGGATGCAAAGTACAGAACCTTTTCCAATGCTCTGGGGCTCATGGAAAGGATCAGACCCATTCTGGAGGGAATCCCCTTGAAATACCAGATATGGGAAACGGGAGCGGCCAGCTCAATATGGCCCATTCTCTCACGTCTTACCTTTGCTTTTGTTACCTCAACGCCGCAGCGGTCGCAGACAACGCCTTTGTAACGGATTCTTTTATATTTACCACAATGACATTCCCAGTCTTTTGTGGGCCCGAAAATTCTTTCGCAGAACAGACCGTCCTTTTCAGGTTTCAGTGTTCTATAGTTAATGGTTTCAGGTTTTTTGACTTCACCTCTGGACCATTCATGGATTTTTTCGGGAGATGCCAAACCAATCTTGATGGAATCAAACACGATTCCCTGATCTGTATTCTGTGTGCTCATGGGTTTGTTCTCCTTTCTTATTCTTCATCCTCGTAATCGAAATCGTCAGCGGAATCGCCGGAGTAATCATCAGAAAGCAGGTCGCTGTTGTCCGCCTCCACGCCGGTTTCATCGTCAAAGAGGAATTCTCTCATCAGCTCCTCCTCTGCTGTCATGCTACGAGGCTGACGGTATTCGTCCTCTTCATAGCCGTCGATGTTTACATTCAGATCATCCACATCTTCGATACATTCCTTAATTTCAACCTCTGTCTGATCCTCACGCAGCACGCGAATATCCAGTGCCAGAGCCTGCAGCTCCTTCAGCAGTACCTTGAAGGATTCGGGAACGCCGGGTTCAGGGATATTTTCACCCTTTACGATTGCTTCGTATGTTTTTACACGACCAACGATATCGTCGGATTTTACTGTCAGAATTTCCTGCAAGGTATAGGCTGCGCCGTATGCCTCCAGTGCCCAAACCTCCATTTCACCGAAACGCTGACCGCCGAACTGCGCTTTACCGCCCAAGGGCTGCTGGGTAACCAGAGAGTAAGGGCCTGTGGAACGTGCATGAATCTTTTCGTCTACCAGATGGTGCAGCTTCAAGTAGTGCATGAAGCCAATGGTTACGCGGTTGTCGAAGGGCTCGCCGCTGCGGCCGTCTCTCAGCTGAACCTTACCGTCTCTGCCAAGTGCAACGCCCTTCCATTCTTCTCTGTGGTCTCTGTTTGCATACAGTTCATCATAAATGTCACCATTCAGCAGAGGCTTCCATTTTTCAGAGAATTCCTCCCAGCTTGTGTTGACATAATCATTTGCCATTTCCAGTGTATCCATGATGTCGATTTCGTTTGCACCATCGAATACAGGTGTGCTGATTTTCCAGCCCAGTGCCTTTGCCGCCAGGGACAGGTGGGTTTCCAATACCTGCCCGATATTCATACGGGAAGGAATACCCAGAGGGTTCAGCACGATATCCAGAGGACGGCCGTTCGGCAGGAAGGGCATATCCTCTACAGGCAGTACACGGGAAACAACACCCTTGTTGCCGTGACGGCCCGCCATCTTGTCACCAACAGAGATTTTACGCTTCTGTGCAATATAAACACGAACCAGCTGGTTTACGCCGGGGCCTACATCATCGCCGTTTTCTCTTGTGAATACCTTTACGTCTACAATGATACCTGTTTCGCCGTGAGGTACACGCAGGGAGGTATCTCTAACCTCTCTTGCCTTTTCGCCGAAGATGGCACGCAGCAGTCTTTCCTCTGCTGTCAGCTCTGTTTCGCCCTTCGGTGTTACCTTACCAACCAGAATATCATTGGGGCGTACCTCAGCACCGATGCGGATAATACCTCTGTCATCCAGATCCTTCAGCGCATCCTCGCCCACGTTGGGAATGTCTCTTGTGATTTCTTCAGGCCCAAGCTTTGTATCTCTTGCGTCTGCTTCAAATTCACTGATATGAACGGAGGTATAAACGTCCTCCTGTACCAGCTTTTCGCTCAGCAGAACGGCATCCTCGTAGTTGTAGCCTTCCCATGTCATGAAGCCGATCAGAGGGTTCTTACCCAGTGCCAGTTCGCCCTTGCAGGTGGAAGCACCGTCTGCGATAATCTGGTCTGCCTCTACTCTCTGTCCCAGGTCTACAATAGGCTTCTGGTTCAGACAAGTGCTCTGGTTAGATCTCTGATATTTGATCAGCTTATATACATCTCTCTGGGAGTTATCATTTCTGATTACAATTTCATCTGCGGAAACTCTTTCTACAATGCCGGGGTTCTTCGCAATAATGCAGATACCGGAGTCCTTCGCAGTCTTATATTCCATACCTGTGCCGACAACAGGGGAATCTGTTACCAGCAGAGGTACTGCCTGACGCTGCATGTTAGAGCCCATCAGCGCACGGTTCGCGTCATCGTTTTCCAGGAAGGGAATCAATGCAGTCGCAACGGATACCATCTGCTTGGGCGAAACGTCCATCAGCTGTACCTGTTTTCTGTCTACCTCGATGATTTCCTCTTTGCGTCTACCGGAAACCTTCTTATGCACAAAATGTCCTTCCTCATCCAGAGGCTCATTCGCCTGTGCTACGTTGTAGATTTCTTCCTCGTCCGCAGTCACATAGATAAATTCATCTGTAACAACTGGTTCGTCGCCGCTCTGGTCAACCTTTCTGTAGGGTGCCTCAATAAAGCCATATTCATTGATGCGTGCGAAGGTTGCCAGTGTATTGATCAGACCAATGTTCGGGCCTTCTGGTGTCTCAATGGGGCACATTCTGCCGTAATGAGAATGGTGAACGTCACGCACCTCGAAGCCGGCTCTGTCTCTGGACAGACCGCCGGGGCCCAGTGCGGAAAGTCTTCTCTTGTGTGTCAGCTCGGACAGAGGGTTATTCTGGTCCATGAACTGAGACAGCTGAGAGCTGCCGAAGAATTCCTTAATTGCCGCTGTAACAGGGCGCACGTTAATCAGTGCCTGTGGTGTTACCACAGCCAGATCCTGTGTTGTCATTCTTTCGCGCACCACACGTTCCATTCTAGACAGACCGATGCGGAACTGGTTCTGCAGCAGCTCGCCAACGGAACGGATACGTCTGTTGCCCAGATGGTCGATATCGTCCACATTGCCGTAGCCGTAATCCAGATGGATCACATAGTTAATGGATGCAAAAATATCCTCCAATGTAATATGCTTGGGCAGCAGCTCGTGGATGTTTTCCTTGATTGCCGCCTTCATTTCCTCTGCGGTTGCGTTTTCCTCCAGCAGCTTCGCCAGCATGGGATAGTAAACTCTTTCCTTGATGCCGAATTCCTCTGCCGTCAGCCCGAACTCCTCCAGATAGCCGTCAATCTTAACGGTCTGGTTGCTCAGGATTTTTACCTTCTTTTCTTCCGCCATGATATACAGATAGCCTGCACCGCTGTCCTGAATCCGGTCGCACAGCTCCAGTGTCAGAACTGCGCCCTCCTCTGCGATAACCTCGCCTGTCATGGGGTCAACCACGTTTTCTGCCAGAACTGCATCACGAATACGGTTTCTCAGCGCCAGCTTTTTGTTGAATTTATAACGACCAACCTTCGCCAAGTCATATCTCTTGGGATCAAAGAGCATGCCATTCAGCAGAGAAGCGGAGCTTTCTACTGTAGGGGGCTCGCCGGGACGCAGCTTTTTATAAATCTCAATCAGACCTTCTTCATAGGATTTTGCAACGTCCTTTTCCAGTGTTGCCAGAATCTTAGGCTCTTCGCCAAACAATTCAATGATTTCCGCGTCGGAACCAACGCCCATCGCACGAATCAGAACAGATACAGGCACCTTTCTGGTTCTGTCAACTCTTACATAAAATACGTCGTTGGAATCTGTTTCATATTCCAGCCAAGCACCTCTGTTGGGGATGACTGTGGAGGAAAGCAGCTTCTTGCCGACCTTATCAAATTCAGATGCGTAATAGATACCGGGAGAACGAACCAGCTGGCTGACAATAACACGTTCCGCACCATTGATGATGAAGGTACCTGTTTCTGTCATCAGAGGAAAATCACCCATAAAGATTTCCTGTTCTTTCAATTCATCCAGTTCTCTATTGTAGAGTCTTGCCTTCACACGCAGGGAAGCGGCATAGGTCGCGTCTCTTTCTCTGCATTCTTCAATAGAGTATTTGGGTTCGGAATCCAAAGAAAAATCAATAAATTCCAGTATCAGATTGCCGCTGAAGTCTGTAATGGGGGAGATATCCTCAAATACTTCCTTCAGACCTTCGTCCAAAAACCACTGATAGCTGTTCTTCTGCACCTCAATCAGGTTCGGCATTTCCAGAACTTCGTTGATTTTGGAATAACTGATTCTGGTTGTGTCGCCCGAACGGAGCGCACGAATTCTGTTTTTTTCCATCTTGTCACCTCTCGTAATCTAAACTGCACCGACAAAATCGCCGCCGTGAAGCGGAGCAAAGAGACCGTTTCGTCTCTTCATTTCTTTTTTTACCCATAAAAACGGTTCGTCTGCATCCCTTTACACAAAAATTTAGAATTTCTCAAACAAAGCAAGACCTTTGCCTGCCCTTCCTTTGATCAGAAGTCATGACAAAAGCCTGTTTTATTCAAAAAATTCTATTCCTACCGTTGCAAAACTCACACCGAAGTGCGCCGTTTTTATATAATCTGAACAAAAACCACATCTCTTTCCGCATTTTACAGGGCATTTTGCCTGTAAAAGCTGCCAATTTCAAAACTTTCTGTTGAAATTTGTTTCCCCCTGTGCTATACTCAATAGCAACATGGGTTGATGTGCGTATCTGCTAATGTGGAAATTATTTTACCACGCTTAGCGCCGCCTGTCAAGCCTTTTTTTGTGCCTTTCCCCTTGGAATCAGGGGTTTTCCCCCTTCTCGCCCTCCCCCCCCTTCGGGAAGAAATCCCCTCCCCTCTACAGGCAGTTTTCCCTCTCGTTTTCCCTCTTTTCAGTGATGTTTGACACTTGATTTTCTGTCGAAATTCCAATTTCACTAAAACAAACATGACTTTCTCCAGAAATTTCATAAGATATTTTTTGTTTTTCCATTTCAAATTTTTGCATTTTTGTGAATTATTTTTGCACTTTTTTCAGTACAATCAAACCTTCCTTTACTTCTCCCCCTTTTCCTGTTAAACTGAATGATATGATTTTCTACAGAAAGAAGGAGATTTCTTGAAACAGAATTACCAACTCGTGCTGGAGAAAACCCTCAAGGCTCTACAGGCAGAGGACAAACGCCCATCTCTGCTGCTGCATAGCTGCTGCGGACCCTGCTCCTCCTATGTCATGGAATATCTGGCACAGTATTTTGATATCACCATCTTCTATTATAATCCCAACATTTCCCCTGCGGCGGAATTTCAGTTTCGCGCAGAGGAACAGCAACGGCTGATTCGGGAAATGGATCTCGGCGTGTCCTTCCTCCTCGGAAAATATGAGCCGGAGCGCTTCTTTTCCTTGGCAAAGGGACACGAAGCGGAACTGGAGGGCGGCGAACGCTGCTTCAAGTGCTATCGTCTGCGTCTGGAGGAAGCGGCAAGAGCTGCTAAGGCAGGCGGCTTTTCTTATTTTACCACCACCCTTTCCATCAGTCCCCACAAAAACGCGCAGGTCTTAAATGAATTGGGAAAGGAAATTTCCGATGCCTTCGGCGTTCCCTATCTTTATTCCGATTTCAAAAAGAAAAACGGCTATCGTCGCTCCTGCGAATTATCCACAGAATATCATCTTTATCGACAGGATTACTGCGGCTGTCCCTTCTCCAAAGCAGAGGCAGAGGAACGCAAACGCCGCGCACAAGCCTGAGCCACGCATACAAAAGAAAGGAAGTCTTGAAATGTCACAAAAAAATAAAGGGGTCTGCTGTATCCTGCTTTCCTCCTTCTCCTTCGCGCTGATGAATTTATTCGTCCACCTTTCCGGAGATTTGCCCTCTGTCCAGAAAAGCTTTTTCCGTAATTTCGTTGCAATGCTTTTCGCCCTGTTTATCCTTCTGAAGGAACGCCCCACAATCAGGCTGGATGGAACTTCCAAGAAATATCTTTTCCTCCGCTCCTTCTGCGGTACCGTCGGCATCCTGTGCAATTTCTACGCGGTCGATCATCTCGTTCTCGCGGATGCGTCCATGCTGAATAAGATGTCTCCGTTTTTCGCCATCCTTTTCGGCATCCTTATCTTAAAGGAAAGAATCAATCTCTTTCAGGGACTTTGTGTGGTTGCCGCTTTTATCGGTACGCTGTTCGTCATCAAGCCTACCCCCTCCAATCTGGCATGCTTCCCTGCGTTGATTGGTCTGCTCGGCGGCTTGGGTGCCGGCATTGCCTATACCTGTGTGCGCGCCTTGGGCATGAAGGGTGTAAAAGGGTCATTCATCGTGTTCTTTTTCTCCGCATTTTCCTGCGTTGTCACCCTGCCCTATCTCATTTTCCGCTATCACCCCATGACGTTGCAGCAGCTCGGCATTCTCCTGCTTGCAGGACTTGCGGCGGCAGGCGGTCAGTTCACCATCACCGCAGCCTATACCTACGCCCCCGCCAGAGAAATTTCCGTCTATGACTATAGCCAGATTATCTTTTCGGCAATTCTCGGCTATTTCATCTTCGGTCAGGTTTCCGATGCTCTCAGCTGGATTGGCTACATCATCATCACCTCGACAGCCGTTGCCATGTTCCTGCGCAACAATAGAACGCATCATCCCGAACAGGCTCAAACAAAAAGGGTAATATAATCAAATAAAAGGAGATTTTTATGCTATTGGAATCTGTTTTTGAAACACTCAGAAGAATCGAAAATGAACGCCTGCAGCTCCCGATTTTCTACGAAAGCCCCATAGCCCTGCGCTTTGAAACAGGTGACCCTTCTCTGGATATTTTTCTGGATAAAACGCACCTCAATCCGAAGTATCTGCGGAGTGCCTTCTGGCGCGTTTCCTTTTTATATGAAAAAATCGCGCCGTTTGATACGCTCCTTTGGGTACTGTATCGCACGCCGGATTTGGAAACAGATGTCACTGCCATCATCGACCGCTTCTGTACGCTGACGCATCTGCCCTCCCCTGCGGAGGTCTATCAGCAGGAGGTCACAACCTCGGATGAGGAACCCATGACGCGCATTTTCCTTCTTTGGGATATGAAGCAAACGCCTCCCCTCATTGCCCCCTTGCTGAAAGGCATTTTGTCTGCCGATTTCAAGGGCTTTCGGGAGCTGTCCTCTGCCGTTTTCTTTTTCGATACCGAAAGACACCTCCTCTTTCATCCCTATGATGATCGGGGTGCAGATGTCGTTGCGGAAAAAGCAGAAACCATCCGCTTTCTGTATGAGGACTGCAAAAACTGGCTTTTAGAATACGATTTACAGCGCATGCAGAAAATTTTCGAGAACTAAAAAAGACCCTTTCGGGTCTTTTTTTATTTCTCCGCCATTTCAATTAAGTCCTTCAGCTTATAGCTTACCGTTTCATTCCCGTAATTCACATTGACGGTATATTCGTCCGTATCAAATTCGGATTCATCGCCAAGCACAACCGCCGTCACGCTGTCGCCTTCCTCAAACATTACTGCGGCATTTGTCGTTCCGCTCTCGTTGTCAATCGTCACGCTGTTCTCGTTCGGCACCTCCACAACCGCAAGACCGCCATCAATCAGCTGCATCTCCATGCGTTCCCCACTGCCAACCGTCAGCGCGCGCAGATTCATCCCCCAGCGAAACCGATTCGGTTCGTTCTGCTCCGCGTCCCCGGGCGAAGCCCAAGCCTTCCGCAAATCAATCGAAGCCATGGTCTGATCGTACATCGAAGCACTATGCACCAGCACCCCGTCCTTCACCTCGAAATTCAGATAAAGCATATCTCCATCCAGTGTCGGTTCCATCGTAATCTCGTTGGGGTTGATGGCAAAGCCCCTCGCAAACGCCTTGTATCCAAAGCCGCCCACGCCAATGCAAATCACAACCGCCATGGCAACCGCCCTTCTCATTCTGCGGTTAAACTTCCGAAACGGGTTGATTTTCCGTTTTTCCTTCGGTGCCTTCTCCTGCACCTCCTCCTGCATTTGCTCCAAAATTTCCTTGCAGGGCGCACATTCCGCAACGTGTGCCATAATCTCCCGATTGCTTTCCTCGCTCGTCAAGCCGTCCACATAGCTAGGCAATAAATCTCTGATAATTTCACATTTCATCTCCGCCAACCTCCTTCATAATCCTTTGCTTTGCACGATAAAAGGTCACTCTCGCCCAGTTTTCATTCCTTCCGCAGATTTCCCCAATCTCCTTAAAGGAAAATCCTCCCGTAATGCGCAAGAGAAAAACCTCTTTCCCACTTTCCTCTAGGATATGCACTGCCTTCATCACTTCCATCGTCTGTTCTTTCCTGCAATAGTCATTTTCCAAGCCATCCCCCGTTCCGTTTTCCTGCAACGGTTCGGTTTTCTTTCTCCTTCGCCGATCCAATTCTTGATACCAGATATGCTTTGCAATCTGGCAAAGCCATGTGGAAACCTTGCAGCTTCCGTCAAATTTCCCCGAAGAACGAATTGCCCGATAAAAGGTTTCCTGCGTCAATTCCTCTGCAAGGTCTGCATTGCCGCAAAGGCTCATCAAATATTTAAATACAAA
This sequence comes from Clostridium sp. MCC345, assembly GCF_018785345.1. NCBI lineage: Bacteria > Bacillati > Bacillota > Clostridia > Eubacteriales > Clostridiaceae > Clostridium > Clostridium sp. MCC345. The sequence continues at coordinate 216,644 of NZ_WQPP01000003.1, read as the reverse complement.
CATTCCATATTCTTCAAAATCCTTTTCGGGCTGAAACATTTTTTCTCCTCCTCTCTTGTGGATTCGCTTATATATCCGTTTGCAGCAGATTTCGTTACACACATTTCCAGATTTTTTTAAAATAAAAAGAACCTCAGCCCCCTTAATACATGATGCAAGCTGAGATTCCTGAGATTCTTTTTATTCCAAAAACAGGAAAAGGGACGGATCTCTCCGTCCCTTCCGAGTATTTTGCTTATCGTCTTTGTGTAATCGAACGCAAATTTTTCAAATTAGGTTAAATTATACCAGACCCTGAGCCATCATTGCAGCTGCAACTTTCTTGAAGCCTGCGATGTTAGCACCAGCAACCAGGTTGTAGCCCAGACCAGCGCCTTCTGCTGCTTCTACAGAAATCTTGTGGATGTTCTTCATGATACCAACCAGTTTAGCGTCAACTTCTGCGCCATCCCAGCTATATCTCATGGAGTTCTGAGCCATTTCCAGAGCGGAAACTGCTACACCACCAGCGTTAACTGCTTTAGAAGGAGCAACAATCATGCCGGGTTCTGCCATAGCACGAGCCAGACCTTCGTTTGTTGTAGGCATGTTAGCTACTTCGATGTAGTACTTTGTGCCGTTAGCGATGATCTGTTCGATTTCGGGAACGTCCAGTTCGTTCTGGTAAGCTGCGGGCATGCAGATATCTACTTTCTGGCCCCAAGGTTTCTGTTTAGGGAAGAATTCGCAACCGAACTTGTCAGCGTAGTCCTGCGCACGGTTTCTGCCGGAGCTTCTCATTTCCAGCATGTAGTTGAATTTTTCTTCTGTTGTGATACCTTCGGGATCGTAGCAGTAGCCGTCGGGACCGGACAGAGTAACAACTTTACCACCCAGCTGAGCAACCTTCATAGCAATACCCCATGCTACGTTACCGAAACCGGACATAGCAACTGTCTTGCCTTCGAATGTGTCGCCGCAGTGTGTCAGAACTTCGTTTACATAGTATGTAGCGCCGTAGCCTGTTGCTTCGGGTCTGAACAGGGAACCGCCGTATTCCAGACCTTTACCTGTCAGTACGCCATTTTCCCAGCAGCCTTTGATTCTCTTGTACTGGCCATACAGGAAGCCGATTTCTCTGCCGCCTACGCCGATGTCACCAGCAGGAACGTCAACGTCGGGACCGATGTGTCTGTAAAGTTCTGTCATGAATGCCTGGCAGAATCTCATGATTTCCATATCGGATTTGCCGTTAGGGTCGAAGTCGGAACCACCCTTGCCGCCGCCGATAGGCAGACCTGTCAGGGAGTTTTTGAAGATCTGTTCAAAGCCCAGGAATTTAACAACGCCGGAGTATACGTTGGGAGCGAAACGCAGACCGCCCTTGTAAGGCCCGATTGCAGAGCTGAACTGTACTCTGAAACCTCTGTTTACGTTTACCTTACCAGCATCGTCTACCCATGTAACTCTGAAAGAAACCTGTCTTTCAGGCTCTACCAGTCTTTCCAGCAGACCCATTTTTTCATATTCGGGGTGCAGTTCTACTTCTTTTTCGATAGAAGCGAAAACTTCTTCTACTGTCTGGATGAATTCAGGTTCATGTGCGTCACGTCTTTTAACCTGTTCGATTACGCGTTCAATATAAGCGTTCATAACTCTTTGACCTCCTATTGTTTATACAATAACAATTAGTATTTTTCCGCACGGTTAAAATGCGGTTCTGCCCCATGCGGTTAGGGCAAAATGAAGAGAAAGCTCCGAGGAAAACTGCTGCTTTTGTGTAGCATAACAAATCCTCTTGCCTCTTTCCGAAAATATTATAACACATATTTTAAACTTGTGTAGTATTTTTTTCAATTTTTGGGATAATTTTTACACAAATTTTGACCCAAAAAATTATGCAAAAAAACGTTTCTTTTATTTTTCCGTCATATATTCCAACGAATTTCCATTATTTCACCTTTCTTTTCAGCAGTTCGCACCGATTTCACAAAAAAACTGCATTTTCATCCATACAACACCAGCTTTTTGTCATGCTCCGCCCCATAAGAAATTGTTATTTATCTGTCACGATTGTACTTTATTTCAGTCATAGCAGCCCTTCTCTAAAAGAAAAACACCTGCCTTTCAACAGGTGTTTGATGGTATCCGTAAAGTTAATGCTCGTGTCGAAATCCTGATTTCGCCTTAAGATTCCGTTTTCTTTCTGAACAGTCCGCCGATGTCAAATCCGTGTTTTTCCTTCTGCTCCTCATCGCCGCCTTCAGAAATAAATTCGATATAACGGCCCGTGCCGATGGCAACGCAGCTAACCGCATCCTCCGCAACCATCGCGTGGATGCCCGTTCTGCTCTGAATCAGCTTATCCAGACCATACAGCAGGCTGCCGCCGCCCGTCATAACAATCCCTCTTTCGTAGATATCCGCCGCCAGCTCAGGGGGTGTTTTCTCCAGAACGCCATGCACCGCCTCCGCGATTGCCGCAACGGATTCCTGCAATGCCTCCAGCATTTCGTCCGAGGTTACGGTAAAATTCTTCGGCAGTCCCGTAATCAGGTTCCTGCCGCGCACATCCATGCTTACCGGAATGGTACGCTCAAATGCCGTACCGATTTTAATTTTCAGATCCTCCGCCGTTCTTTCGCCAATCAGCACATTGTGCTTCTTTCTGATGTAGCGAATGATGGCATCGTCAAAATTATCCCCCGCAATCTTCAGGGAGTAGCTGACTACCGTTCCCCCAAGGGAAATCACCGCAATATCCGTTGTGCCGCCGCCGATGTCCACCACCATACTGCCGCACGCACGGGAAATATCAATCCCCGAACCAATCGCCGCCGCAATCGGCTCTTCAATAATATGCACCCTCCTTGCGCCTGCCTGTCGGGTTGCATCCTCAACGGCTCTTTTTTCCACCTCTGTTACGCTGCTTGGTACGCAAACCGCAATGGTCGGCTTCACGAAGGAACGCTTGCCCATCGCCTTTTCAATAAAATACTGCAGCATTTTTTCCGTTACCTCATAATTGGAAATAACGCCTTCACGCAAAGGACGAATCGCAACGATATTGCCGGGAGTTCTCCCCAGCATACGTCTCGCTTCCTCACCCACAGCTAAAATCGTATTGGTGTCTTTATCGATGGCAACCACAGAGGGTTCCCGAATCACGATGCCCTGCCCCTTAATATATACCAGAACAGTGGCAGTACCCAGGTCAATGCCGATATTCTCGCCAAAACTCATAAAATTAAACATACCGCCGCTCCTTTGTTCTTTCCGTCAAAAATTTTTTCTATGTCTTTTCAGTATACTGGAATCTTGCGCTCTTGAAAAGCCCCGTTTATAGAAAAAACAACATTTTTCTTCTATATGAATCGGAATCTGCGTTATTTTTTCTTATTTCAGCTGTTCTTCCATCACCTGCAGACCCTTTTGCAGCTGCGTATCCTGCTCTGCGGGGATCTCTGTCAGCGGTGTGCCGCTGTATGCTTCGGGCAGCTCCACCTTTTCATCCGGTTCAATGCCAACCCCATGGATGGAGGTTCCGTTCGGCGTATAGTATTTCTGTACCGTCACATTCAGACCGGAGCCGTCCGGCAAAACAAACAGCCGCTGCACCAGGCCCTTGCCGAAGGTCTGGTTGCCCACCAGTGTGCCGCGCCCCGTATCCTTCACCGCGCCTGCGAAAATCTCCGACGCACTGGCGCTGTTTTCATTCACCAGCACTACCAGCGGAATATCCAGATATTTCTCATCACATTTCAAATCATTTCTGTTTTGCTTTTTGTCCAGAGTATAAACCATCGTGCCCTCCGGCAGCAGCTCATCCCCGATTTCATATACAGAACGCACCAGACCACCCGGGTTATCCCGCAAATCCAGAATCAGCCCCTTCATGCTGTCCTTCTGCAGTGCCGTCAGTGCCTCCTTGAATTGGCTGTAGGTGTTTTCCTTAAAACCGCTGATGGAAATATACCCGATTTTGTTCTCCATCATACGGGAGGAAACGCTTTCCACCTCAACCGTTGCACGTTCCATGGTAAATTCCTTCTCCTCATCGCCGCGCTGCACCCGAATCGTAACCGCAGTGCCCTTCTCACCGTGAATCTTTGCCGCAACATCCGAAAGCAGCTTTCCCTTCATATCCTCGCCATCCACGCCGATAATCACGTCGCCCGCCTGCAGGCCTGCCGTTTCCGCCGGCTGTCCCGGCATCACGCTGCTGATGACAACCTCACCGTCCTGCGTAGTGTAAATCTCAATCCCCACGCCGTCAAAGTTCCCGTTGGTGTTGGTAAGATATTGCCGCAGGTTTTCCTTCGGCATATAATATGTATACTTATCTCCCACGCCGGCAAGCATCCCTGCAAAAAGCGTATCCTCCAGCTTGCCTTGGTCTATGTCCTCCACATAATATTTATCCAGATAGCTCTGTATCATATCCACCTTTGCATCCTTGCTCATGCTAATTTCAAAGGGAAGGAGATGCCATGGAATTGCGCGGCAGATGGGCTTCCATGCCAGATTCAGCACCACAACCAACGCCAGTGCCACACCAAAGCCCTTCCAAAAGTCTTTTCTTTTCATTGTATCACCTCTTTTTCAATCTTGCTTTATCCTATGTTTCCCCAAAGGGAATTATCCTATAAGAAAGGGGAAGTATTCTCCAAAACACTTCCCCTCTTTTTTCATTGTTATTTTGTTTTTCCGACTGCTTATACCCGCAGATGCTTACGAATCGAGGATACGCTGCCGATAACCCCCAGTGCCACACCAAAAACGATGCCGAAGGGGAACAGGAATCCAAATACATCCCCCGTCAGACGGAACTGGATAAATTTAATCATAGGCAGATAATCAAAAATCGCACTCGTCACCTTCGTATAAATCGGAAGTCCCAGCACCAGCGGCACCAACGCACCGATGATACCGATGATAATGCCTTCCACAATGAAGGGCCACCGGATAAACCAGTCTGTCGCCCCAACATATTTCATGATGTTAATTTCCACCCGTCGGTTCATCACGGAAATACGAATGGTGTTAATGATAATCATAATGGAAATCACACCCAGCAGCAACATAACCAGTACGCTCCCGACATTGAACACACGGCTCGCCTTCAGCAATACCTCTGTCTCTGTCTGCCCATGCCGAATGTTGTCAATCCCGTCAATTTTTTCCAATGCAGTCAGCACTGCATCCTGATTTTCAATATTGTCCAAGGAAATCGAAAAGGAATGGGACAAAGGATTGTTCTCCCCATCCAGACCCACAAAGATATCCTCGTCCGCGCCCCAGTCCTTTTTCAGCTCCACCAGAGCATCCGAAGGGGAAATATATTCCACACTCTGCACATGGTCTATCTTTGCAATTTCATCTTTCATATTTTCAATCTGTTCCCCGCTCAGGTCTCCCTTCAGGAAAACGGAAATGCCAATGGAATCCTCCATCTGCCCCAGCATATACCGCAGATTGCTCCCTACGCAGTAGGAAAAGGATAAAATAGAGATGCAGGCTGCAACAGCGACAATGGAAGCCATGGTCATTAGCATATTCATCTTCAGCCCGCTGAGACCCTCTCTTATAAAATATCTAATCGTACTAGGCTTCATCGCTATAACCACCTTTTTCAATATCTCTTATAATGTGACCCTTATGCAGCGTAACCACGCGCTTCTGCATCGCATCTACAATATCTCTCGCATGGGTTGCCATAACGATGGTTGTCCCACGCTTGTTGATGTCATCCAGCAGCTTCATAATGCCGTATGCTGTTTCGGGGTCAAGGTTCCCTGTCGGCTCGTCGCAGATTAAGATAGGAGGATTATTCGCAATGGCTCTTGCCAGTGCCGTTCTCTGCTGCTCCCCACCGGAAAGCTGATTGGGATAGCTTCTGCCCTTCTGTCCCAGTCCAACCAGAGAAAGCACGGCAGGCACGTTTCTGCGTATAATGCGTCCGGGTGCCTCGATCACACGCATCGCAAACGCCACATTTTCATATACCGTTTTATTGGGAAGCAGACGGAAGTCCTGAAACACAACCCCCAGATTACGCCGCAGATAAGGGATCTGCCTTCTGTTCAGTTCATTTGTTTTCACTTTATTGATGATAATATCCCCTTCGGTCGGGTCAAGCTCCTTCAAAAGCAGCTTCATCAGCGTGGATTTCCCCGAACCGCTCGAACCAACGATGAATACAAATTCACCCTTGTTGATGTGCAGGTTGATGTTTTCCACACCCGTAGAACCGTTGGGATATACCTTTGTTACGTTATTCATGTGAATCATAACGTATCTCCCTCTTTCTGAAAAAGTTTTATTCTAAAAAACGACGGATGTTCCCATATTTCGTCTTTACACATTTTAAGATTATACCATAAATAAAATAAGCGAACAAGTAGCAGAGCCTTGGTAAACCTTTCGATTTTATTAAAATCCTCTTAATTTTTCCGTTTTCCACAAAAAAGAGGGAGCAAAGATGCCCCCTCAGTTTTTCAGTTTTGCTTAATATGCCATTTTATCCATGTAAATCATATATTTGCTTACCATCAGCGTAATCTTGAAGATAATCGCATCATCAAAATTCCGCAGATCCAAGCCCGTCATCTTCTGCAGCTTATCCAGTCTGTATACCAGTGTATTTCTGTGGATATACAGCTGACGGCTTGTTTCGGATACGTTCAGGTTGTTTTCAAAGAATTTATTTACCGTTGCCAGTGTTTCATCATCGAAATCATCCATCGTCAGCCCATGCAGAACCTCCTTGATGAACATCCGGCACAGCGGCAGAGGCAGCTGATAAATCAAGCGGCCGATGCCCAGCTTTTCATAGTTCACGATATATTTATCCGTCTCGAAGATTTTGCCAACCTCCAGCGCCATCTTCGCTTCCTTATAGGAACGGGAAACATCCTTCAAATCGCTTACAATCGTACCGCTGGAAATATAAACACGGCTGTTTGTTTCCGCATTCAGTGTTTCCTCGATGGTCTTTGCAATGCGGTCGATTTCGTCCGCGGTTTCCTTCTCGCGCAGCTCCTTCACCAGAATAATGCTGTGCTCATCCACCGCCGTTACAAAATCCTTTGTTTTTGCAGGGAAAATGCTCCGTACAATTTCCACCACATTCATTTCCTTATCAATATTCGTTTCAATTAAATACACGATACGATGTACGTTATTTTCAATATGCAGCTTTTTCGCGCGGCTGTAAATATCCACCAGCAGCAGGTTATCCAGCAGCAGATTCTTGATAAAGTTGTCCTTATCATATCTTTCTTTATACGCAACCAGAAGGCTCTGAATCTGGAATGCGGCAATCTTGCCGATCTGATAGCCGGATTCGTCCTCCCCCTTCACCTGAATCACATACTCAGGCACGCCGTTGTCATAAATCTTAAAATACTGATAGCCCAGAATTAACTGACTTTCCGCAGGGGAACTGATAAAATTCTCCACCGCATCAATCTGACGGCCGATCATATTTTCCTCTGTGGTGGCAATCACCTTGCCTTCCTTTTCCACAACGCTCAGTTCTTTTCTCGTGATACTTTTCAGTCCGTCGATGGTACTCTGCAAAATCTGATTTGAAATCATCGCTTTCACCTCAATACTTTTCTCTGCATCTGAAATGCAGCTATTCTGTTTTTGCTTCTCTGTATAAATTGCCTAAAAACCTCTCTGCAAAGAGGTATCAAATTCGCCTATGCTCATTTTATAACAAAATGACAAAAAAAGAAAGAGGAAAGTATAAAAAAACAGTAAAAATCTCTTTCAGCTTGATTTTTACATAAAAATAGGGCCTGTTTTTTATTAAAACTGACCCTTGCTTTTCCGAATACTACGGTAAAACCTCAATTTTTCGTTCTCTTTACGCTGTCATTTTTTACTTATCCCCGACCACGTTTCTCAAAACTACCCGAATATCCGTCAAACGAAAAAGGGCATTTCGGTCGATATTCATAATAATCCTTTTTCCGAAATGCACTTCTTTCTTTGAAAAAACACAAAAGAATGTTTCCCGTCCTTCACCGGTGTACTTTTCCGTTGTCGGAACTGCCGTTTTCCCCTGCACAATTCCGACAAAAGTCCTGCCGCATTCTCCTCTTTTTTGTCCAAAATGATTCGCGCCGCATGGGGCGCTTTCGCTTAACGTCCCCTTGTTCTGAGAACCGTCAGCGCAAATTTCGGCAGACGCATCATGCGCCGCCATCTCGTCGGCTGTGTAATCAGGCGGTGGAACCATTCCAGTCCCAGTCTGCGGAAAATCTTCGGTGCCCGCTTCACATTGCCTGCCATTACGTCAAAGCTGCCGCCAACGCCAATGGCTACCTTCGCCCCAACCAGACGAATGTTGTCATAAATCCATTTTTCCTGCTTGGGCGCACCCAGTCCTACCAGCAGTATGGACGGAGCCTTCTTTTTTATGTCCTGAATGATTTTCTTTTCCTCTTTTTCATCGAAGTAGCCGTTATGCACGCCCACAATCTTCAGTCCGGGGTATTTCTTCATCATTTTTCTTGCCGCCGTTGCCGCAACTCCGGGCGCGCCGCCAAAGAAATAAAAGGTTTCCTCGCTCGCCGCAAGGTCTGCCATCAGGTTCTGCGTCAGGTCATAGCCTGCCACACGCTCCTGCAAGCGAATCTCGCTGTATTTGGATGCCCATACAACACCGATTCCGTCCGGCACAACCAGATCCGCCTCCCGCAGAATACTCATCAGCTCTGCGTCCTTTCTTGCCTCCATTACAATTTCCGGGTTAGGGGTACAGATGAAATGCTGCCCTTTTTCCTTGAGCAGTCCTTCTGCCCGTGCTACAGCTTCATCCATCGTCACAACATCGAAGGGTACTCCTAATACGTGTGTTTTCCTGTTCATACTACGCTCCCCCCTTATTTTTTTCTGCGCTCCAGCAGTTTTTCCAAATATCTTTCGTTCTTGTGTGCCATTTTTTCCAGTTCCTTTTCCTTCTGTGCAAGCTTCGTCACATAGCTTTCCTTGTTTTGGATCACATCCTCCACCAGAGCCAGTGTTTTCTCCTTGTCAAATTCCTTCAGCTTGCCGCCGCTGGGCATATCCAGCTTCTCGAGATAATATTCGATCTTAGGGTCATAAATAAAGCCAATCAGCGGCACTCTCTGTCTTGCCGCAAAAATCAGCGTATGCAGGCGCATGCTCAGAATGAAATCCGCCTGAGAAATAATCCCCATCACCTCATAGGGAGAGTAGCTGCTCTTTAAAATATAAGCGTTCTGCTTCATTTTTTTGCGTACCTTTTCGCTCACCGTCACGTCATGCGGCATCTGCATGCTCAAAAATACGATGTTCCGCTGATATTTTTCCACAATGGTATCACATAATTCCGCAAATTGCCCGATGAATTTGTCCATATCCTTCCAGTTGCGGACAGAAACCACAACCATCGGCTTATCTGTCGGAATCCCTTCTTCTCTGAGGATTGCCTGTGTTGCCTCCTCGCTCACGCCGTCCATTGTAAATACAGGGTCAGCCGTCACAAAGCATTTCTTCGGGTTTACCCCCATGGAAAGCAGCTCCTCGTAGGAATTTTCCTCACGCAGGGTAATTAAATCCGCCTTGTTCACCACCTGCTTCACCAGTCTGCGGTTGCGCTTGCCGGAAACAGGCCCGATGCCGTTTGCGTACAGCATCACCTTTTTGCGCATCAGCTTTGCCGCCGCCGTAATCGAAAGGTAGTACATCAGAGAACGGGTAGAGGTGCTGTCCTGCAGCAAAGAGCCGCCGCCCGAAAGCAACACGTCACACCTGTGAATCGCACGGAACACATCCATAAATCCAAAGCGGTATACCGCCTCAATCCCGTATTTCTCCTTTGTTTCCTTCGGCTTGTTGGAAAGCACGGTAATATGGTAATTCTCGCCCATCTCCTGAATATTCTTGTGCATAGAAAGCATGATTGCCTCATCGCCTGTATTGTTAAAGCCGTAATAGCCGCTCATCACCACATTGTACTGCTTTTCATGGCTTTCCTTCCATGCCGCATTATATGCACACACGCAGTCGCCCGCCATCTTCGTTACGGAATAATATTTGAAGATAACCTCTCTGCCGTATGCGCCCATTTTCTGCCGCTGTTCCTCCGTCAGGTCATTGAACGCATGCACCACATCCCGATACAGCAGATTTTCGTTGGAAAGCTCGCATCCGCGACAGCAGAAATTGTTTTCCTGCGCCAGCTCTAGCTTATCCTCTCCGAACAGCCCGATATATCCTTCATTCCCTGCAACGATCACAGGCTTTTCTGCCGCCATCGCCTCCAGAGCCGCGCGGCTTACGCCAACAAAAACATCTGCCACCGCTACCAGCTCATTGATATCCGTTCTGCCGCCCGTCATGGTGATGCACTCTCTGCCAATCTGCGCGTTTGTTTTTCTGGATTCCTCCAGCAGTTCCTCAAACACATCTCCGCCGCCGACAATCAGCATCCGCAATCCGGGAATGGCCTGCGCCAGCTTCGGTGCAATCGCAATCAGCTGTCTTGCCACCAGCGCGCGGCTTTCATCCATGCGGCTGACATAAACCAGTGTCGGCTCCTCCGCCTGCAAGCCAAATTCCGCCCGCACCTTCGTGCCGTCCGTCTCAGGAGAAAATTTTTCGGTATCAATCCCGTTGATGGTCACAAAAATATCCTCATACCGCACCTTATAATTTTCCATCAGATACTCGCGAATATCGTCGCTGACCGCAATCACCTTCTGCCCCCAGTTGGAGATGTATTTCAGCCCCATCCCCGTATAAAATACCCAATGCGCGGAGGTCACAAAGGTAAAGCTGTTTTTCATTCTTTCCTTCAGAAGTCCGCAGACAAAGCTTGGAATTCTCGCATGCGAATGAACAATATCTACCTTTTCCTTTTTGATAATTTTTTTCAAAATGAAATAGGAGCGCGCCATTTTCAGCACATTTCTCTGGTTCAGCGGCACATGGTAATGGCGAATCCCTGCCTCTGCCAGTTCCTTTTCATAAACGCCGCCGTTGGAGGCAACAATAATATCATAGCCCTGCTTTTTCAGCTCCTTGGAAAGCTCCACCACATGGGTTTCCGCCCCACCGATTTCCAGCCCCATCAGAGCCATCAGAATTTTATACTTTTTCATGTCTTAACCCCCACTCATTCGCTGATGCTTGTGATTTTCATTACGGGTTTCGCATATTTTGTCGCTACATTCATTTCGGAATTTGCCTTCATTTCCACAACGCCGTCCACAAAATAGCCCTCGTCCTTCTCCACCACAGGGCCGTCAATCGTCAGCGTCACGCTGTAATAATCGGGAAATTCCACAGGCTGAATCGTGCCGTCATTCAGCAGTACATTTTTCAGAAACGGCTCGTGCTTCACTGCTGTAATCGTCCCTAAGCAGATGCCTGTTTTCTCGTCATAAATTTTATCCCCTTCATGCAGTGCATTGACCGTAGCCATCCGCACCTCGTCAATCAGCGCCGTGTAGGTTCTCTGCTCCTCGGAGGCATCCACCCCTGCGGATTCCTTCTGATTCACCACGCCGAATTTGAACACCGCCACCGCGCAGAGCGCAACCACAACTACGATAATGAGGATATCCACAATGTTCGGTTTTCTCTTTGCCATATCACTCACCATCCCTTACTTCTACAACAATGCCCTTAAAGGCATAGCCCTTGCCCTTGACATTCAGCTCCATCCCAACCTTTACGGTTGTTCCTTCCACGGTAATGTCCTTTTCCGTTTCCGTTCCGTTTCCTTCAATCGTCACATAAATATTGCTGTAGCCGTCCACAGGCACCTTTTCATATTTCCCCGTAGTGCGGTTGAACATCGTTTCCGTAAACGGCTCTGTTTTCACATCCTTCACCGTACCCAGATAGGTCGAGGTGGAGCTTTCATAGGCATTGCCGCCCACAACGGGGAAATTCGCCGTTTCCGCAACCACTTCTTCCCCCATCACCACATAGGAATAGGTCTTTGTATCCGCGCCGCTCTCTGCCGCGCCTCTGCCGCCCAAAAGCATCCTTCCGCCGACAATGCCGACAATTATCACAATCAGAATCAGCAAAATATCCACGATATTAAAAATACCGAATAATTTGTTTCTTTTCATTTTCCTGCCTCCAGATAGAGTTTTTCGATTTTTCTTGTCATCTGCTCTGCCAAAAAGGTTGCCTCGGCATCCTTCTTTGCCTGTGCGCCAAAGGCGCTTCGCTTCGCGTCATCCGCAAGCAGCTCGTCCAGTCTCTCTGCCAGTGCGTCGCTGTCCCCGACAGGAATCAGAAAGCCATTTTCGCCATGACGAATCACCTCTGCCACGCCGCCGCTGTCCGTCCCGACCGCCGGAATCCCTGCAATCATGCTTTCCAGAATAGAAAGGCACAATGCCTCCGCCCTCGATGTAATCACCGCAATATCAAGTGCCGCTTCGATTTTTTCCACATCCTGCAAAAAGCCCGTAAAGGTCACATGTTCACGAATGCCAAGCGCCGCCGCCTTCTGTTCCAGCTGCTTGCGCAGACTGCCGTCCCCGACGATATAAAACCGCACATCCTGCCGCTTGTCCAGAAGCTTTTTCGCGCCAAGCAGAAAGGTTTCATGGTCTTTCACTTCCTCCAGACGCGCCACCATGCCGACCGCCTTCTCCCCTGCCTTGCCGCCAAAGGAGGAAAGCAGTGCCGCCTTTTCCTCTGCGCTCGGAATGGGAATCCGCTCAATCCCGTTATAAACCACCGCAATTTCCTGCGGCTTTGTGCCGCCTGCAATCATGCTTCTGCGTACCGCCTTGCTGACCGCGATAATTTTATCACTGAACACCGCATTGATTTCTCTGCGGAGAATCTTCTTTGCCAGTCCGCCCGGCGCGCCCTCCATGCAGTGCTTTGTATTGAAGATATACGGCACTCTCGCCCGTCTTGCCGCCATGCGCGCCGTCATGCTCGCATGCGTATGCACAATATCGGGCTGCTCCGCACGAAACATTCTTGTCAGTGCCTTCAGTGCTTTTTTATCGAAGGATTTATCCTCCATCTCCTCCATCGCAAGCACAGGCACATCCAATGCCTGCACCGCCGCCACCAGAAGGCTGTCATGCGGCAGAACCACCTTCACCGCAAATTTTTCTCTGTTATGATATTTCAGATAATACAATAGCCAACGCCCTGCGCCGCCAATATTTCTGTCTGTCAGAACATGGAGGATTTTCATTCTTTTTTCCGTCATTTCATTTCCTCCGTTTCTCTTTCGCCCTTCTTTTCTGCCACACGCACCGTTGCCATGCCGATGCCGATGAAGCACCAGAAGAACAGCACAATGCGGTAATCAAACCAGAGGTGATCCGTCAACCCCTGCAATAAAAGCCCTGCAAAGCCGCCGAAGATTGCCCCCAGCAGAAAACGGAACCGCTTCGGTGCCGTCCGCATACCGCTGTAAAGCCTCTGGAAGAAGAACAAAAGCAGCAGCAGCAGTACAGCAAAGCCGACAATCCCCAGCTCGATAAATTCCTGCAAAAACAGGTTATGCGCGTGGTACGCATTCGCCGCCTCAAAGGAGAACAGCGGATAAATCTGATTAAATGCACCGATTCCGATGCCCGTCACCCAATAATGACGAATAATATCCAACGCCGCCGTATAAATCGACACACGGTACAGCGAGGAGGAGTCGCTCATCGTAACGGAGCTTGCAATTCTCGCCCACAGACCTGCCGGGAGAATAAACGGCATCAGCAAAAGCAGCACCACCCCAAGGGGAATCAGCCGCTTTTCGGAAAGCAACACGAAAAGTCCTGCCGAGAACATCAGCCCAAGCATTGCCCCACGAGAGCCCGTTGCCACAAGGCCCAGACAAATCACACCGAAGCAGCCTGTATAATATAATCTGCCGCACCAGTTTTTCATCTTCCAGATCATCCCTGCCGCCAGAGAGCCGACCAGAATCAAGTATTCCCCCAGAACATTCGGGTTGCTGAAGGTTGCATACGCGCGCGTGGTGATGTCAAAGCTTTCCTCATCCACCCATGCGGCATCCATTTCCACCCCAATGATATATTGATATACCGCGTAAAGCGCAATCAGCGCCCCTACGGTAATCAGTACCCAAAGCACAAAATTCAGCTTTTCTTCTGTATCAATGGCATCCTTCGCCACAAAGAATACCGCCATCAGAATCAGGAACAGGCTCATTGCCAGCAGTGCCGAAGGGAAGGCATAGCTTGTCACCCCTGCATAAAGGATACAAGCCCCGAAGCAGCCCAGAAGCACGCTCACCATGCTCGTCCGCTGCATCCGGATTCTTCCCAGAAAAAGCTGAATAAAATACAGCACAAAGGTTCCCAGAACCAGAACCGCCAGAAGCATCGTCGGCAGAACGGGAATCGCCGCCACAATCCCTGCCAAACAGAAAATCAGGAAATTCTGATTAAATACGCGCAGGAAAAAGCTTTCGCCCATTGCCGCCGCAAGACCGTTGCTTTCTCTGCGCACCGCCATGCCGCTCCAATGCACCAGATTATGCCAGAACCGCGGCAAAATCCCCTGCCTTGTATTGAGCCTTCTATCCCAGTTTGTACGCAAAAAGCCAAGAATCGCGCTGTTTTCAAACGCATTTTTGAATCCCCTGCAAATTGCCGCATAAATGCTGTACGCAATGCTGTTCATCCAGACAGAGCGCAGCAGCGTGCAGATTGCCGCAAGCAGGCGGAAACAAAAGCTGTCTTCAATTATCGCAGAAATTTTTTCTGTCATCGTATACGTTCTCCGTTTTTTCCTCTTACGGGGTGCGCCTTGCGCCGTTTCCCCGTCTCCTCTGTGCCGCAGCCTTTTCAGCATGCCAAACACAAACTCACCTTCCTCAATTTTCAGAAGCCTTGCAAAAAGCATGTAGGCAGCCACGCCAACGCCGCCGCAGATGCAAAGCAGCAGAATCTGCCCAAGCACGCGTCCGCCCAGTCTCGGCAGCAGCAGCCATTTGCACCCAAGCACCGGCACAAGCATCCCTGCCGCCGCCAGAAGCATCCGCCCAATCTGGAGCACAAAGCCCTTATCCAGAATATCGGGATACTGCTTCACCGCCGGAATCAGAAGCACTGCTGCCGCCGCTGTGGAGGAAACCGCCGCAGATAATGCCAGACCGCCAATCCCCATCGGCTTCAGCAAAAGCCAACACAAAACCGCATTGATAACGATAGAAACCAGTCCCGAATAAAACGGGGTTTTCCCGTCCTGATTCGCATAAAAGGCGCGGCTCAGAATATTCTGCACGCCGTAGCCAACCATGCCCAATGCAAAGAAGAACAGTGCCGCCGCCGTCAGCTGTGTTGCCGTTTCGTCAAAGGCCCCTCTCTGGTAAATCAGCGAAACCACAGGCTGTGCCAGAGCCATCAGCCCCACCGTCATGGGAATCAGCAGGAAAATCATCGATTTCAGCGTCCCTCTGACCGCCAGTCCGAATTCCTTTTTGTCCTCCGTCATACGGGAAAATTTCGGAAACACCATATTTGCAATCGCAAGCACGAAAACGCCCACGATAATCGTATACAGGTTATTCGCATATTCCAGCGCAGAAACGCCCAGCTCCCCGTTCACCGCACTGCCGCCCGAAAGCTGCGAAGCAAAGCGCGTATTTACCATAAAGTTAATCGGCTGAATCCATGTGCTGACCATAACCGGCAGCATCAGCTTCCCGATTTTTCTCAGCCCATCGTCCTTAAAATGAAAATCCGGGCGATAATGATAGCCCTTCTTCCAAAGGGACGGAATCTGGATTACCGCCTGCATCGCCCAGCCAATCAGAAACGCCGCCGTCAGCCCCAGAATCCCGAATTTCTCGTTAAAGAAAATATAATACAGAATCAAAACGCCGTTGGAAACCACGCTCAGTGCCGCAGGCACATTAAATTCCTCCAACGACTGCAAAATCCCCACAAAGGAAAAGGCAACCGCCGTAAAGAGCATCGTCGGGAAAAGCATCCGCAGAAGCCCCACGCAAAGCGTCACCGTTTCCACATCATAGCCGGGCGCAATCAGAAGCGTCAGCGGCTTCGCAAACGCCATCCCCAGAAGCATCATCAAAAGCGTAACGGTCGAAATCATCGTAATAAAGCGGTTCGCAAGCGAAAACGCCTCCTGCCGCCCCTTTTTCTGCAAATATTCCACAAAAACAGGGATAAAGCTTGCAGAAATTGCCGATGCAAAAATCACATCAAAAAAGGTACGGGGAATCCGGCTTGCCAGCAAAAATGCCGCCGCCTGCATATCCGTTCCGTAGTTTGCCGCCAGCAGCTGCTCGCGCACCATTCCCAGTATTTTCCCAAAAAGGGTAATTAACATCATAAAGCTGACGGTTTTCACCGCCTGATTGCCTTTTTCTGACATAATAAACTCCTAAAATCCATTGAAAATTTGTTTTCTTTCGTGTCAATCGGTAAAAATACTCTTTGTAATCCATTTTATATAGTACCTTATTCTCCCTTTTTTTACAACCAAAAGCGGAGAATCCAAAAAAAATGTTTTCGGGAGAAGCTCCCCCGAAAACATCTGCATTTTTATTTGATATGAACTGCTTCGTATGTCACAGCGCCGTCCTTCACACGGAAGCGCAGCATTTTATAATTCGGGTTTACCGTCCCGTCTGCCTTCCAAAGATCGGGCAGGTTGATGTAGCGCACGCCGTCCTTTGTGGAGGTCCAGTAAGACGTACTGCCGCAGGAAATCACAAATACCTTCTTGCCCTGCTCCACATACTTGCTCAGAATTGCGCGGAAATAATTGGTTTCCGCCGCGGAGCTGAATGCAGAAGGGGTCTTGTCCATCACCAGAACAATGGTGCTGTTGTTTGCCGCATCAATGTCTCTTGTGAAGCTTGCCCACTGAGAGGGGTTTGTTGCGGTAATGCCGCCCTTTGCCGCAGAAAGCATTGCCACACTCACGCCGCCCCTGTTCAGGAAACGATAACTCCCGTTCCATGTCAGAGAATCCACCTTGTTTGCCGTCTGCAAATCGTTTTTGCCGCCGTAAATTGCCACATTTGCGTTTGCATCCACATAGGCCTTTGCCTTTTCTCTTGTGGAAGTATAGGCTGCCGCGTCAATCTTATTTGTGCCTGTGTATGCAAGCTTACCCGCTACGTTGAAATAATGCGCCCCGTCATTTGCCACTGTTACCGTCTGGTTCAGCACATCCTTCGCCGCCGCTGCCGCAGGTGCCTTGACTGCCGCTGCATTGCCCACGGTTACTGTGATATATGCCACAACGCCATCCTTTTCGCATTTAATATAGGTTGCGCCTGTCTTTTTTGCTGTGAAAACATTACCGGAAACAGAGCCAATGCTGCCATCCGCCACGCTGTAATTTGTGCTTGTGGATGCCCAGTAGGAGAACCCATCCTGATCGTATGCGTTCATGGCAATCGTTGCCGTTTCGCCTGCCTTGTTCAGCTTGATGCTTGCATTTGTGGGGCTGAGTCTTGCCACCTTGCCGCTCACCACATTCTGCTGATATGCCACCAGATTGTTGTAGGTTGCAATGACAGTAAATGTGCCGCTTGTCTTGGGTGTGAAGCTGTAGCCGTTCCATGTCCCTTCCACGCCGACAGCATCCAGTGTCACCTGCTCTGCCGGAATCTCAATGCGGTTGTAATGCTCATCCAGACCATACACCGTAAAGGTAATAGGCTTGCCTGCCAGTGTTCTTGTCATAGAGGGCTGCATCCGAATTTCCTGCACTGCACCCTTTTCTGCCGTCTGGAAAATGCCGACTGCGTTGATTACCCTACGTTCAGAGCCTTCGGAAACCTTGTTTACCACGTTCACAGAGGAATCCTCTGTTGTTTTCACCGCCATGGTAGAGGAGCCGCCGCCGTCTAGGTGCATTGCCTCATACGCGCCGTATTCCTGCATCAGCACGCCCATTTCCCAGTGTGTTGCGCCAATGCTGTCCCCTCTGCCGTCCACAACCATGAAAATTGCGGTCTTGCCATCCTTGGAAACGCCGAATGCCGTTCTGGGCTGTCTGCCCTTCGCAACAATGGAGTTTGCCTCTACGATTTTCCCGTCAACCAGCAGCTTGCCGCCGCCGCCAAAGGCGGTTTCCATCCCGTCCAGGTTCACAGAGGAATTGATATCCAATGTCATCTGGTCGCCCACCTCGAACATATATGCCGCCTTATCGCGATAATCGCCGCTCATCACGATTAAGTAGCCATCCTCCGGAACCGCTACGGTTTCGCCCTTTTCGGAAATCTGCGTAATCGTGTCATTCTGCACCACAAATTTCACAAGGTTCTGGAAACGGTTATCCAGACCGGAGGTATTTGTCATGGCATTTCTGTCCAGATAAATCGGGAATACCATGGAGGTTACCTTATTCAAAGATGCAAGCTCCATCATCTTTTTCTCGTTGCCGCATTTTGCCGTCATGGTGAAATAATCGAAGAAGGGGTTGCCGTTCTCATCCATGAAGAACGCCGCATACTGCCCCTCGCCCTTGTTTATGCTTGTCCCTGCGGAAATTATCTCGCCGTCTCGCACAATCGGACCAAATGCCGCAGAATAGGAGCCGCTCAAGCCGAAGAAGTCAGAGTTTACCCCGGCAACCGCGCCGTTATCCGTCAAGAGCTTCTTAACGGTTTCCTTCAAACCATAGTCCGTCTTGCTTTCCACTTCCTTGAATTGCAGTGTACTTTCCGTCAGGTCAACCTTCAGCACATGTATATTCTGAATACCCGCATCCGTCATACGGCTGCTCTTTTCGTATGTCACCCCGCGGGTTACGGTTTTCTCCGTTTTCTGGTTATAATAGGTCGTTGCCGCATACGCCGTTTCCGTCCCCAGATAGCTCAGGGGGGAAAGCAGCAGCACTGCGGCGAGCGCCATCCCCATGGCACGCTTTGCCGTTTTCTTGTTTCTGTTCATTCCCTCATCTCCTTTGATCAACGCATCATAAACATACTTTTTATTCAGACGGAAACCGTTCGGAAAAGTTCCCGTATTTTTCTGATTCTGTCAAATATCATATCACAATGCAATGCGTTTTTGTTCCTTTTTCGGAAAACTTAAAGAAATTGTAAAACTTTTCGGCACAAAAAAAGAGCGCCGTTCCCTGCACTCTCTTTTCATTCCTTCACAACCTCGATTTTTTCTATGCCATACGCCCGAAAAAGCGGCAGCAGCTCTGCTGTGATTTCCTCTCCGCTTGCCGCAATCGGAATCGCCGGTGGGCAGGAAACACAGGGGCTTGCACAAATCCGTCCCACCGCTTCTTCGCAGGAAATTTCCTCCCATCTGCCGAAAATCGCCTCCCGAATCCGCATTTTTTGCTTCGGCAGAATTTGCGGCATCTGTGAGGGTTCGATTTTTTCCTTCTGCGGCAAGCGCTCCAGTGCCTTTTCAATGCGCTGAAAATCCCGTTCCGTATTTTCGGGGGTTGCCATCAGCACCACCGCATCCAAATCGGCAAATTCACATTCGACTTCATGCGCACGCAAAACTTCTGCGACCTCTCTGCCGCGATAGCCCTTTTCGCCCGTAAAAATTGTCAGCTTCAGAGGGTCGCTGTCCATCATGACTGTCCACCCCTGCTTTTTTAGCTGTCCTCTCAGGTGTCCAATCTGTCCAATCGTCCACTGTAATTTTTCCCGATAGCCCTCCGCCAGATAGCGGTTGCATAAATCCAAAGACTGCAAAATCAGATAGGAGGGGCTTGTCGAGCCAAACAGCTCCATGGCTTTTTTCGCCTGTCTGCCAACCCTTTCCGCCCATTCCTCCGACAAATGCAGATACGCACCCCCCGTCAGCACAGGCAAGGTTTTGTGCGCGGAATCGCAGCTCATCGCCGCCCCCAAATCCAATGGATGCTTGGATGGATGCAGAAATTTCAGATATGCTCCATGTGCATTATCTATCAAAAGCGGCACACCCGCCGCCCTGCAAGCCGCCGCAATTCCCTTGATATCCGGGGAACCTCCCAGATAATCCGGCGCGGTAATATAAACGGCGAAAGCGCTTGATTTTTTCAGCCCTTCGGCTACCTGCTCTGCCGTAATCGGGCAGGCGCAGAGGGATTTTGCCCCTTCCGGAAGCAGCCATTCCACATCCACATCCAGCAGGGCACAGCTATACAAAAATGCCTTATGGGCATTGCGCGCCGCCAGAATCACAGGGCGTTCCGTGCGGCTCTTCCTCTCCTGCAGCGCAAGAAACAGCATGGTACGGATGCACTGCGAGGAGCCCTCCGTCCCATAAATCGTCCTGCCAAAGCCAAAAAGCGCGTTCGCATTTTTCTCGCTTGCCGCAATAATGCCCTCCGCCTCGTAAAGCTCATCCGCGCCGCAAATCTCCGTAATATCTCGATTTTCGCACCCCAAAAAGGGCACGCCCTTGTGCCCCGGCATGTGGAGACGGGAGGTGCCCTTCGCTTCGTATTCCTTTATGAAATCACAAATCGGTGTATCCATAAAATCTTCCTTTTCCATCTCACAGGCATGATTACTCCGTTGCTTCGCTTACCTGCATCATAATGGCACATTCGATTCTTTTTTTGAATAAATCACAGCCATATTCATAAATGCCCGTAATGCTGCCTGTTGCATGGTACGCATTTGCCGCACAGCCGCCGGAGCAATACAGCTTCGCCCAGCAATCCTTACAGCCCTCTCTGGCATAGGCGTTGCAGCACTTAAATTCATCCTGCACCTCTTTATTGGTAACACCCTTCCAGATATCGCCCATGCTGTATTTTTCATCCCCGACAAACTGATGGCAGGGATACAGCTCGCCCCAAGGGGTCACTGCCATATATTCCGTGCCGCTGCCACAGCCGGAAATTCTCTTATAGATACAGGGGCCATGCTCCAAATCCAGCATATAATGATAGAAGGTCAGCGGTCTGCCCTCTTTTTTGCGTTTCAGCATTTCCTTCGCCAGCAGCTCATACTGCTCGAAAAGAATGGGCTTATCCTCTTCTGTCAGCGCATACGGGTCATCAGGCGCACAGACAACAGGCTCCATGCTCAGCTCCGTAAAGCCCAGATCCGCCATGTGGAACAAATCATTCGTAAAATCTACATTATTATGGGTAAAGGTACCACGCATATAGTAGTTCTTATCCCCACGCTTTTTCACAAATTCCTGAAATTTCGGCACAATGCGGTCATAGCTGCCGTTGCCTGCATAATCCTTGCGCAGATGGTCATGCACTTCCCTTCTGCCGTCCAGAGAAAGCACAACATTGTGCATTTCCTTGTTTGCAAACTCGATAACCTCATCATCAATCAGCATCCCGTTTGTGGTCAGCGTAAAGCGGAAGTTTTTATCATGCAGCTTTTCCTGCTCTCTTGCATACGCAACCACCTGCTTTACCACATCCCAGTTCATCAAGGGCTCGCCGCCGAAAAAGTCCACCTCAAGGTTTCTTCTTGTGCCGGAATTTTCAATCAGGAAATCAATCGCACGCTTGCCGACCTCAAATGTCATGAGCGCACGTTCCCCCTGATATTTGCCCTGACTGGCGAAGCAATAGGAGCAGTTCAGATTGCAGGTGTGTGCAACATGCAGGCACAACGCCTTAATCACCGTATTTCTCGCCTTGAAATCATACGCCAGATGTTCATAATTATCGGGCGTAAACAGCTTGCCTGCCCGTCTGAGTGCCACCACATCGTCAATACATTCCTGCACATCCTCCGCTGTGACATCGTCATATTTTTCGAGCATGGCATCAATGATATCCCCCTGCGTATACTCGCGAATCATGCCGATGACATCATACGCCAGATCATCCACGCTATGGATGGAGCCACTGCAGGTGTCCAGCACGATGTTGTAACCATTCAATTTATATTGATGTACCATTTTTCTACCTCATCACTCTGTTAAAATCTATTTACATTCAAAAAAGGGCTGTTTGCTACAGCCCCTTTCCGATTTTGTCTCATGTTTGATTTGCGATTACTGTTTTTCGCAAGGCTGGTTTGCTACGCCGCAGGATGTTTTGCAAGCGGACTGGCAAGATGTCTGGCATTCGCCGCAGCCACCGTTCTGTACGGATTTGTTCAAATCGCGTGTTGCGATAGTTTTAATTCTGCTCATATTTTCTACCTCCCTAAAAGTCAAAAAATTCTTATCTGCTATAAGTTCCTAATCATTATACCCTAACGAAAGGGAATAATCAAGTAAAACATCTTGCAGGAAAATCAGACTGTCTGCTTTCGCAAAAGGATACCGCTAAATCGGAAGTTATCGAAGAGCATCACCTAATTGCAACAAGCCACTACGGATACTTTCTCCAGCTCCACCAATAGCCTGCGCTATAATGATTGCGGCAACTATAATTGCCACTGCGACAATAATCTTCCCAATCAAATGTTGATATTCTTTCATTTTGATTACCTCCATCTACAAGTATCGATTTATCTTTCACTTCACTCATGCAAATGATACCATATCTTTCCAAGCAACGCCAAAGCCTATTTTACCGCAAGGTGCAAAAACTCCGCCCTCTGCGACTATTCCGCCGGCAAAAATCATAAATTGAAGGGAACCCAATTTCAAAGGAGAACGCCATGAAACGATTTTTCTCACTTTTTCTTTCCTTCGTTCTGCTTTTTGCCGTCTGTGCGTGCAGTCGGGAGAAAAACCTGACGGAGCTTGAGGAAATCCAACAGCAGCTTGCCGAAATGGAGGGCTATGCCTGCACGGCAACGCTCATCCGCCAGACAGAAAACGGCGAAAAGATCTATGAGACCAAGCAATACTACAAATCCACGGGGGAATATCGCTTGGAGCTGACCGCACCGGAGACCGTTGCCGGCAACTACACCGTTTTTGACGGCGACCGCATCTGTCAGTACAACCCCAGAGTGAATGACTGCATCATCCGAGATGTGCCCGAATCACAGCACCGCAGTGAGCTGTTTCTGGGGCAGTTTATCAAAAACTATATGCAATCGGAGGGGGTCAGCGTGGAAACGGCTTCGTTTGATTCCTCCAAGTGCATTGTGCTGGAGGCTGTCATTCCCGGCAATGATGACGGACTTGCCACAGAAAAGCTCTGGATTGACCGCGAAAGCCTGCTGCCCGTCCGTTTTGTCATTTATGATGCAGATGACAAGGAGCGCTACCGGATGGACTATCACGAATTTACCTTCCATCCGCAATTCGATGCCGACACCTTCCGAATCGCGGAATAAACACCCCTGTTTTTGTCCATACTGAAAACAGTCAGCAGGAAGGGCATCCACTTACATATTATTCTTCCGCCGCTGACCAGACCAAACAGCGGAGTGTGAGAACATGATTGTCAGACGAGGAGATATATTTTTTGCAGACCTCAGCCCTGTGGTGGGCAGCGAGCAGGGCGGCATCCGCCCCGTTTTAATCGTGCAGAATGATATCGGGAACAAATACAGCCCGACAGTAATCTGCGCCGCCATCACCTCTCAGATGAACAAGGCGAAGCTGCCGACGCACATCGCGCTTTCCTCCGCAGTATACGCACTGCCGAAGGATTCCGTTGTGCTGCTGGAGCAGATTCGCACGATTGACAAGCAGCGCCTGCGGGAAAAGCTTTGCTGTCTGGATGATACCATGATGCGGCGGGTTGACCGAAGCCTTCTCATCAGCCTTGGGCTGAAATAACTTTAAGTCAATTTAAGTCAAAATAAGATTTTGACTTGCTTAACTTGCTTAAACAGAAAAAACCGAGGATTGGACAGAATTCCTTTCCTCGGTTCTTCTTATTATCTATTCTTTTTACTTACCAAAACCAGCCACAGGAAATACAACAGGATAAAGACCACTGTAAATGTAACAACCTGTCTGAGGCTGATTGCCATGCCCGTAATCAGCATAAATCCATGATAAAGCACACTGCACAGGCAGCCTGATTTTATCGCACGGATAAAAAGCATTTTATAATCCATATTGATTCTCCTATTCTTTCCGCAGCCTCTTACTGCTCATTGGTGCCAAGGACAATGCGGATATCTGCACTGCCGACTGCATTCGGCAGAACCTCCACTCTGGCATCCTTAAAATAGCTGACCAGATCCTGCCCAACGCCCTCATTCTTTACCAGAATACGGGTATAGCTGAGCTTTTCGCCGGTATAGTTCGTCGGCTCTGTCACAGTATAGCCTTCGTTCTTCAAAAGCTCCGTGAACCGTGCTGCCAGACCTGCTACCGTGCCGCCGTTGGAAACCTCAATGGTCAGATCCTTGCTGTTGCTGCTGTCGCTATCTGTATTGCCGGCAGGGGCTACATTATAGAACAGGCGATCCACCACCTCTGTCGTTTCGGCAGGGTCATGGATAAAGTAGGACACACCGCTGATATACTGACCGACACCGGGCAGAGTTTCCATCGTCATTTTGCTCATATCAATCTTGGTGATATAGTTTGCATATTTCAGTGCATCGGAAAGGCTTACATCCGTATCTACATATTTATACATCACCTTGATATAGTCCCCAAGGTTTTTCACAATGCTTTCCGTACTCAGCACCTTTGTTGCCAACGCCTTTAAGAACATCTGCTGCACCTGAATACGCCCGACATCACCGTTGGCATAGCCCTTACGGAAACGAACCAGCTGCAATGCCTTATTGCCATCCAGCGTTTGCAGACCTTTTTTCAGGTCAATCTTGATATCGCCGGTATCGCTCATGTCCCATTTCATATCCCGCGGCACATCTACCTCAACGCCGCCAACGGCATCGACGATTTCTACCAGTGCGTTAAAATCAACCTTTACATAATGATCAATCTTAATCCCCAGCATATCCTCCAACTGCAGCACTGCCGCCTGCGGACCATATTCCTTGCCGCCGATGGCATGCACTGCATTAAACTTCATGACACCGTATCTTTTGCCCAGAAGCTGCTCTACATCGGTACAGACATCCACACGCGTATCTCTCGGAATAGAAAGCAGGCTCAGGCTTTCCTGAGAGCTGTCATAATGCACAACAAAGGCAACGTCCGTTCTGGTGCCGTCCGCATCTACGCCGAACACTGCCACATTCAGCTTCATATTTCTGCCCAAAAGGGCATCCAGCATACTGGTTTCATCTGCATCCTTGGCAATCGTATCACCGCCAAAGGGCCACTCTCCCGTTACCTTATGATAGGCGAAGCAGGCACCGCCTGCCAAAACCACGAATACCATTACGATAGAAAGCATCACTTTGAAAAAGGTTTTCACCGGATTGAATGGCTTTCTTCTTTTCGGGTGTTTTCTTGTTCTGCTCATGGAATCCCTCACTCGTCTGTCTTTTATACGTCCTCATTCAGCTGATTGCCTTCTTGATTGCTTTCGTTGAACTGATTTTCTTCCTGCTCCTCCGTGCTGCTTTGGGGTGCAATGCCGTAAATACGCTCATTCACCAATTCCTTAATGCCATCCTCATCCAGCTCGACATATCTTCCGGGATTACCCAGATAGGGAACGGTATCACTGGTAATCTTTGCAGGGTCTAAGGCCTTCACATATTTCACATACTTCAGCGCTTCGGACACGGAAATATTACTTTCGGTGCAATCCAGCGCAACCTTTACCAGATCGTTCAGATTCCGCATCAGGGTATCCGAGCTGCATACCTTTTCAATCAATGCCTGAATGAACTGCTGCTGCACCTCAATACGCTTCAAATCCTTCTGCACATAGCCGTCTCTGAAACGAACCAGCTGCTCTGCCTTATCCCCATCCAAATGCTGCATTCCGGGGTACAGGTCGATATACAAATCCTGATAAGGGTCTACATAATACAATCTTTCTTCTACATTAAAATCCACGCCGCCGACGGCATCGACAATCTGGCGGAAGGCAGACAAATCAACCTTCACATAATAATCCATCTTCATGCCGAGGATTTCCTCCAGCATGGCAACGGAGAATGCACAGCGGTTATTTTCGCCTGCATAGGCATGCAGCTCTGTCAGCTTGCATTGCCCGTAAACACCGTTCTGTTCGGGGACATAGGCATTTTTGCTTTCCAGATAATCGGTCATTTCCTTTGTCATGATGACCTTGGAATCTCTGGGAACAGAGATAAAATGCAGCTCCTTCGTGCCGGTATTAAAGCTTGCGACCATATTTACATCCGCGCGGACACCATCCTCATCCGTACCAAAAACGGCAACATTGATGATTTCATCCTCCTCTGGGTCGGTCGTATCCGATGTTGTAAAATCGGATTTTTCCGCTTTATTTTCCCATTGCTGCACCGCAACCCAGATTTTCGCGCCGGCATACGCCGCTACCAGAAGCAACAGCAGCAAAATCACTACCAGAATATTTCTGCGCCGCCGTTTCTTCCGCTCTGCCTTTCTGCGGGACATTCTTCTGCCCTGCGCCACCCGACGCGGGTCGATATACGGCTGCTCCTCCTGCACACTTCTGTGCCTGCGCGGCTGTCTGTGTGGCTCCTGCGTCTGCCTGCGGCGTACCTGCCGCTGCTGCAGCTCCATATCCTCGGGAGGTCTGCGCCGTCTTCTGTATTCTCTCTTTTCACCCATGGTTTTTATTCTCCTCTTTTTCAGAGTTCTTTTCGCATGAAATTTTTCATAACCCTATAATTATAGCAAATCTGCCAAGTTCTGACAATATAGAAAAGCCGAATCTCTGATGTTTTTCAGAAAATTTCCTGTTTTTTCCGATGCTTGAAGCAATACTATTTTTATTATACACCATTTCTCTGCCCTGAAAAGAGACAATTTTCTTAATTTTTCAACGGATTTTGTACTGCCGAAAAAACACAACGAGCCACTTTCCTTTACATTTTCGACATTTTCTCGTATAATCCGTATTTATAGGGATAAAAAGATACAGGAACAAAAAGGAGGTATCCGCATGAAGGACCCCGAAAGGACTTCTTACCTTAATAAGGCAAAAAAATTTCTTTCCACGCCCGCCGGCATTGCGCTCACACTTCTCTGCGCCGCCGTTTTCATCACGGACATTGTTTATCTCATCACTACAACGAAGATTTTATATGTCGGCTGGAACATTCTGCATGCGCCCACAATGCTGCTGCTGAATATTCTGCCGGTGCTGCTGGCATTACTGCTGTTTTTCTTTCTGACCAGAAAAATCGGCTTTTCATGCAGTCTGGTCGGGATTGTGCTGATATTCTTTGCGGTTGTTGACCGTGTGAAGGTTTCCATGCGGCAGGAGCCGCTTCTGCCGACGGATCTGACCTTGGCAAAGGAGGTCATCGCCATTCTGAAAACCTTCCCCGTTTATCAGCTAGTGCTGATTGGGGTCATGCTGATTGTATTCGCGGCGCTTCCGGTATGCAGCTTTCTGAAATCGAAGGCGATTGCTCTGCCGCCTCTGCCACGGATTCTGGGGCTTGTGCTTGTGCTTGCCTGCGGCTTTGGGGCAAATCACCTCTGGTATGCAAATCAAGCGCTGTATGACAGCTACCCGACTGTGGACAATCCTTATTTTCAGGTGAACCAATACAACACACGCGGCATGATTTATTCCTTCCTGCATCAGTTTAACATCATGCAGGTCAAGGCACCCGAAGGGTATACTGCGGCGGACATACGGACACTGGAGGACACCGATTGGACACCCTCTGTCAGCACAGAAAAGCGTCCGCACATCATTATGATTATGGGCGAAGCATTTTCCGACCTGAGCGAAAACGAGCATCTGGATTTTACGGGCTACCGCGACCCGATGAAAAACTGGAAGGAAATCTGCGCGGAGGAAGGCACCATCAGCGGGCATATCGTTGTGCCGAACTTCGGCGGCGGCACCTCCAATACGGAATATGATGTGCTGACAGGCTGTGCAACACGATATCTCGGCAGCTCTTTGCCCCCCTACAGCTTTATCCACAGCGATTTTGACGGTATGCCCCGCCAGCTGCAAAAGCTTGGCTACGAAACGCTTTCCATTCACCCCGGCTATGCATGGTTTTATAACCGCCAGAATGTATATCCCGATCTGGGGTTTGCAGCCTCTTATTTCTTAGAGGATTCCTTCGACCTTGCGACGCAGGGCTATGGCGGCTATGTGAACGAAACGGCAACAATGGATAAAATCATCGAAACACTGGATACGCACATCAAGGAAACGGATACACCGCTGTTTTCCTTTACGGTAACAATTCAGAACCATGGACCTTATGAGAAAAAATACGGCACACTGGAGCAGAACTTCTCCAGCGATATCGAGCTGAACGAAACGCAGACAGACCTGCTGACGCAGTATTTCCAGGGGATTGGGGATGCGGATGAGCAAATCGGGCGTTTGAAGGAATATGCAGAAGGCTCCGATGAGCCCATTGTTCTGGTTTATTTCGGCGACCACCTGCCCGGTTTTTCCAACGGGATGGAGTTTTTCGATCTGCTGGATTACCCCATTGATGCCAACGGCTCGCCGGAGGAACAGCTTGCCGTTTACGAAACACCCTACCTCATCTGGCAAAACGAAAGCGCAAAAGCACTCGAAAATACAAAAACGGCAGCGGAAATCGGCCTGCCGGAGGACGGACTCATCAGCTCGCAGTTCCTCGGCTCTGCTGTGCTGGAGTTATTCTTGTCCGACTATGAATCCCCTTTGCAGCATGAAAATAATCAGTTACGCAGAGAATTGCCTGTTTGTGCAAAAAATATCTATGTTGATGCAAACGGAATCTACAAAACAGAAATTTCCGAAGAACAGCAGAAAACGCTGCAACGCTTGATAAACTGGCAATATTACAAGCTTTTTGACGAAAAGAACCCTTAACGGCATACCGAAATCTGTTTCACACCAAGAGAATTTCTCTTGGTGTGTTTCTTTTTACGAGGTGTTTTTGTTCTGACATGTGACAAGAATGTGACAGTTTTCTCTCTTTCAACATCCTAATTATTTCCATCTATAGTATAAACTTCTTGTTAATATTTTCCATTTTATGTAAAAAATCGATTGTAAATAAATGCCATCTTTTTCTTGATTTTTCCGTTTCTTAGCGTTGTATTTATTTAAATACAAACATTTCAACAAAAAATATTGTATTTTTTTAATTTTTTTATTGAAATTAAGCAAATTATACGGTAGAATAAGGTTACTACAAATCGCCGCAGTAATTTTTATTTCCAATGTCTTTTTTTACAGGCAAGGAAATCGGAGGGAGGGAATTACGGCGGCAGAAAAATTTCTCAGGAAGAAATTTTTCATAACAGGAGGTTCTTTCTACTCCGGCTATCATTCATTATTTTCTTAACGTAAGGAGGAATACTTATGTCTACAACTGAAAATCGCGGTCAATTTGGTTCAAAGCTAGGCTTTATCCTGTCCGCAGCAGGTTCTGCTGTAGGTCTGGGTAACATCTGGAAGTTCCCCGGCAAAGCGTATAATTGCGGCGGCGGTGCTTTCCTGTTGGTTTACATCATCATGGTTGCTCTGATCGGTACCACAGTTATGATGGCAGAATTTACGGTAGGTCGTAACGCACACAAAAATGCACTCGGTTCCTTCCGCGCCATCAGCCAGAAATGGGGCTTTGCAGGCGGTCTCGGCGTTCTGACAGGCTTCATCATCCTTTGTTACTATTGTCAGGTTGGCGGCTGGACTATGAAATACATCTACGCTTACATTGCAGAAGCAAAGATGGTATACGCTGATCCTACGGCTTACTTCCTTGGCATGCTGGGCGCAAACGGCTTCCCTCTGCAGGGTGCTGTTATTTTCCCTCTGATTTTCCTGTTCCTGACAGCCTTCATTCTGAGTCACGGTACAGCAGGTATCGAAAAGATGTCCAAGGTTCTGATGCCCTTACTGTTTGTACTGCTGATTGGTCTGATGATTCGCTCCTGCACACTGCCCGGCGCTGACGCAGGTCTGAAATACATGCTGAATGTTGATTTCTCTACCATCAACAGCAACGCTATTCTGGTTGCTCTGGGTCAGGCATTCTTCTCGCTCTCTCTTGGTATGGGTATCATGGTTACATACGCTTCCTATCTGTCTGATGAAGATAACCTGATTTCCAACACCGGTATCGTTTGCGTACTGGATACTCTGGTTGCTCTGTTCGCAGGCTTCATGATTATCCCCGCTGTATTCGCTACAGGCATCGACCCCGGTATGGGCGGCGGCTTCGCATTCGCAACACTGGCAGGCGTATTTGAAGCAATCCCCGGCGGTACACTGTTCGGTCTCTTGTTCTACTTCCTGCTGTTCTTCGCAGCAGTAACCTCCTCTACTTCCATCATGGAAGGTACGATTGCATTCCTGATTGAGGAAAAAGGTCTTAAGAGAAACCATGCACTGCTTGGTACATCCGTTGTTGTATTCATCATCGGCGTATTCTACACACTGTCTCAGGTTTACATGAACATCAAGGGTATCTGGGTTTCCAAGAACGGTATCGAATACCCCATCTTCGGCGACTTCCTGGAATACCTGACAGACAGACTGCTGCTGCCTTTGGGCGCACTGTTCTCCGTACTCTGTGTCGGTTGGGTTTGGAGCCCCGAAAAATCCGTAGAGGAAGCTACTTCTCACGGCAGATTCAAATTCTCCCTGGCACCTGTTTACAAATTCATGGTAAAAATCGTTGACCCTATCGCAATCGGTGTTATCATCATTGCAGGTCTGGTATTCGGTATGTCTATTTCTTAATTCAAAAAATTTCTCAAAAAGAAAATATTTCTTAAAGAGAAACATAAAAGCATACTGTTGCATAAACGATATGATAAAAAGGACGAAGGCTCCCCCTTCGTCCTCTTTTTTTGCCCATAATTTAGCATTTTTATAGGTGAAACGCCATTATGTATACTGTCCTTTTATTCATACTATACAATCACATTTCATTTTTGCCATTGACATTAAGAGAAACACGCCTAAATCTTAACGGTTTTTTTATGGAAATTTACATGATTTTCCGCTATTCTAGCCTTAGGATAAATTTGTAAGATATTGGAACTGCATACATTTTCTTCTTTATCAGGAAAGATTCCCTATCAGACATCATACAACTTAGAAGAGGGACTGAGAAAAGGATGTCTGAAAAGAAGGCCATTATATGTATCCATTATGCGTTTTATGTCGTTTCAGTATTCTTACATCTCATCCAGCGAAACAATAGGGCTTCAAATCTATCGTTTATCTGTAAAGGAGGAATACTTATGTCTACATCAGCTGAAAATCGTGGTCAATTTGGTTCGAAGCTAGGCTTCATCCTGTCTGCAGCAGGCTCTGCTGTAGGTCTGGGCAACATCTGGAAATTCCCCGGTAAGGCTTATTTCTGCGGCGGTGGTGCCTTCTTGATTATCTATCTGATTATCGTTGCTCTGGTTGGTACAACCGTTATGATGGCAGAATTTACGGTTGGACGTAAAACACACAAAAATGCAGTTGGCGCTATGCGTGAATTAAACGCAAAATGGTCCTGGGTTGGCGGCCTTGGCGTTCTGACAGGCTTCATCATCCTTTGCTACTACTGTCAGGTTGGCGGCTGGGCGATGAAATATATCGTTGCCTACATAGTAGATGTAAAAACCATCTGGGCTGACCCTACAGCTTACTTCCTGAATAATCTGCTGGGCGCAGACGGCACATTCCCTTTGCAGGGTGCTGTTATCTTCCCCTTCATCTTCTTGTTCTTAACGGCATATATCATCAGCCACGGCACAGCCGGTATCGAAAAAATGTCTAAGCTTTTGATGCCCCTGCTGTTCATCATGCTGATTGCTCTGATGATTCGTTCCTGTACTCTTCCCGGTGCAGATGATGGTCTGAAATACATGCTGAATGTTGATTTCTCCACTATCAACGGCGTTGCAATCCTGACCGCTCTGGGGCAGGCATTCTTCTCCCTCTCCCTTGGCATGGGCGTTATGATGACATACGCTTCCTATCTCTCCAATGAAGATAACCTGATTTCCAACACGGCTATCGTTTGTACATTGGACACTCTGGTTGCTCTGTTTGCAGGCTTCATGATTATCCCCGCTGTATTTGCGACAGGTATTGCTCCCGGTATGGGCGGCGGCTTTGGGTTTGCTACACTGGCAGGCGTATTCATGGCTATTCCCGGCGGCCAGCTGATTGGTACCGTATTCTATTTCCTGCTGTTCTTCGCTGCAATCACTTCTTCCACCTCCATTCTGGAAGGTACGATTGCTTTCCTGGTAGAAGAAAAGGGATTCGAACGAAAGAAAGCACTGCTCGGTGCATCCATCGTTATCTTTATCATTGGTGTTATGTATACACTTTCTCAGGCATACATGAACCTGAAGGGTATCTGGATCTCCGGCGACGGTATCAGCTATCCTATCTTTGGTGACTTCTTGGAATACCTGACAGACAGACTGCTGCTGCCTCTGGGTGCATTCTTTACAACTGTATTCGTTGGCTGGATTTGGGGTACAGACAATTCCGTAGAGGAAGCTACCTCCTATGGCAAGTTCAAATTCACCCTTGCACCTGTATACAAATTCATCGTTAAAATCCTTGACCCTATCGCAATCGGTGCTATCATCATTGCAGGTCTGGTATTCGGTATGTCTATTTCCTAATAGAACTCAAAAAAATGAAAATCGGCTGAGGCGGAAGCTCTCCCTTCCTTGCTTCCCCTCTCCGTCATTTAGATTATTACGCGGCAATGACAGAGGACTCGAAAGAGCCCTTTGTCATTGCCATTTTTCTTTTTCGGAAATCCCTTCGCACCATAATCGACTTTTTCCATAGTATAAATATTGTAAATGCCAAAAGGAGGAAACACGCATGAGAGAAATGTGCAGAAACTTCGCCTGTAATCAGCATTGCAGACAAAACAACACAGAGACCGCTTCCGCCACGCTGACACCGGCTACCATGATAGGAAATTGCAACGCCTGTGTGCTGGAGCAAATTGGGCCGGCGCAGGCTATGGTGCCCTTCCAGCCCTATGAAGCACCGATGGAGGCTGAGCAAAGCCTTATCTGCGGCACGGTCTTTGCCGATCTGGCTATCCCCTATTGCTCCGGCTGGAATCTTTATCGTTTCGGAAGGGGGGCAGAGGTATGAATCAGGAGGAATTATTGAAATCCTTGATGGAGCTTGACTTTATTGCTGTAGACTTGGGGCTTTTTCTGAATACGCACCCCGATGACAGCGATGCCATTGCAGCATACAATCAGGTCATCACTGCCGCTGACACGGTTCGTATGAAATACGAGGAGACATTTGGGCCTCTTTGCTCCTTCCGCAGCTATGCCGCCAATACACAGGCTTGGCAGTGGATGGAAAATCCATGGCCTTGGCAGAACGATGCCAATTTTTCTCTGGCAGGAAAGGAGTGTAAATAAATGTGGATTTATGAAAAGAAATTGGAATTTCCTGTGAAGATTACAAAACCAGATGCAAGACTTGCGAAAATCATGATTGAACAATATGGGGGTGCAGATGGCGAGCTGGGTGCATCCCTGCGGTATCTCAGCCAGAAATTTACGATGGTAACGCCCGAGGCAAAAGCAACGCTGAATGACATTGCTACAGAGGAATTCGCCCATTTGGAGATGATGGGCACCATCGTGCATCAGCTGACACAAGGGCTAACAAAGGACGAAATTCTTGCCGCCGGCTTAGATCCTTATTATGTGAACCATGGCTTAGGCGTATACCCCTCCTCCGCCGCGGGTGTTCCCTTCACTGCTGCGTATCTGCAATCCAAGGGAGACCCCATTACCGATTTGTATGAGGATATGGCAGCAGAGGGTGCGTTTGCATAAGCACAACCTTTTTCTTCTTTTCCATTCAGAAACAAAGCTGTCTCTCCCCTTCTGTTTCTTTCCCGAATACGAGCCGTTTTTCCTTTTCCCTTCGGAAACAAAGCCAATCCCTTTCGCTTTAAAGGCTTTTGATACTCTTTCACAATTTCCTCTATACAAATCGGGATAAATGTGCTATATTAACTGACGGATGGCATTCTGAAAGAAGCTATACTGCAAATTTTATATATTTTATTTTTTTGATTCGCCGGATGGCTGTATCCTCGGAACGGCACAAATGGCAGCAGATGTATCTTGTCTTATCACTTCTTTGTGAAGGAAGGTGATAGGTATGAGAGCAGGTTTTATCGGAGCCGGAAAGGTCGGCTTCACACTGGGTAAATATCTTGCGATGCACGGCATCGAAATCAGCGGTTATTACAGCCGCACACCCGCCTCCGCGAAGGAGGCCGCAGAATTTACACAGAGCAGATACTATACAAGTATAGAAGAAATTACGAAAGACAGTGATACCCTTTTTCTCACTGTGCCGGATGGCACAATCGGTGAGATATGGGATGACATGCGTAATCTGCCTATCAAAAATAAAAATATATGTCATTGCAGCGGTTCGATTCCATCGACCGTTTTTTTTGATGCAGAAAACAGAGGAGCCTATCGGTATTCGATTCATCCCCTGTATGCAATCAGCAGCAAAGCAACCTCCTATCTGGATTTGGGGAAGGCGTGCTTTACCATCGAAGGAAGTGACGCACATCTTGCGGAGCTAAAAGCACTGTTCAGCGAAATGGGAAACACCGTAGTTGCCATTTCTCCCGACAGCAAAGCCCTCTACCATGCAGCCGCAGTTATGGTCAGCAACCAGATTGTCGCACTGGCAGATATGGGCACCGCCCTGCTTGTCAAATGCGGCTTTTCCGAAGCGGCGGCAGCAGAGGCTTTATCTCCCCTTCTTCTGGGAAATGCGCAGAGCGTGGCAGAAAAGGGTGCGGTAAATGCACTTACAGGCCCCATCGAGCGTGGAGATGCCCAAACCGTATCGAAGCATTTGCAGGAGATACGGAAATTTGCAGCGGAAAGCACTGTAGGTCAGGATATTCTGACAGCCTACACCGCCCTTTCCAAACAGCTTATCAGAATTGCTCAGCAAAAGCACCCGCAGAAGGATTACAAGCATTTGGAAAAGGAGTTGGAACAATGAAAAACACAGTAGCTACCCTGCAGCAGCAAAAATTGGACGGAGACAAAATCACTATGCTGACCGCTTATGATTATTCCACAGCAAAGCTAGTGGATGAATGTGGCGTAAATACCATTTTGGTTGGCGACTCTTTGGGCATGGTTATGCTCGGCTATGAGGATACCATCTCCGTTACCATGGAGGATATGATTCACCACACCGCCGCTGTTACCAGAGGTGCAAAAAATGCACTTGTTGTCGGCGATATGCCCTTTATGAGCTACCAGACCTCCGTTTATGATGCCGTTGTGAATGCAGGCAAACTGATGAAGGAGGGCAGATGTCAGGCTGTCAAGCTGGAGGGCGGCGCGTCTGTTTGTCCCCAGATTAAAGCAATCACAGAGGCATCTATCCCCGTTGTGGCACACATCGGGCTGACCCCTCAGTCTGTCAATGCCTTCGGCGGCTTTAAGGTGCAGGGTAAGAGCGAGGCAGATGCACGCAGATTGATTGAAGAAGCAAAGGCAGTTGAGGCAGCAGGCGCTTTCGCCATCGTTCTGGAATGTATCCCTGCAAAGCTGGCAAAGCTGATTACAGAAAGCGTTTCCATCCCTACCATCGGCATTGGCGCAGGTGCGGACTGCGATGGTCAGGTTTTGGTTTATCAGGATATGCTTGCGCTTTTCTCCGATTTCAAGCCGAAATTTGTAAAGCATTTTGCAAACGCAGGCGAAGTGATGAAGCAGGGCTTTACGGAATACATCAAAGAGGTTAAGGAAGGCACCTTCCCTGCCGCAGAGCATACCTTTAAAATCGCAGATGACATTATCAATAAATTGTACTAATACGGAGGCAAACCATGAAAATCGTAAAAACAATCGCAGAAGTCAGAGCAGCAGTGAAGGCATGGAGAGCAGAGGGGCTTTCCGTTGGATTGGTTCCCACAATGGGCTTTCTGCATGAGGGGCATAAAAGCCTGATTGACAGAGCAGTAAAAGAAAATGACAGAGTTGTTGTAAGTGATTTTGTAAACCCCACACAGTTCGGGCCTACAGAGGATCTGGCAAGCTACCCCAGAGATTTGGAACGCGATGCCGCACTTTGCGAAAACGCAGGCGCTGCGCTTCTTTTTAACCCCGAACCCTCCGAAATGTACGCAGAGGATGCGTGTACCTTTGTGGATATGAGCGGACTGACAGGCGAGCTTTGCGGCAAGAGCAGACCCATTCACTTCCGTGGCGTTTGCACCGTTGTTTCCAAGCTGTTCCACATCGTAGCACCCGACCGTGCTTATTTCGGACAAAAGGATGCACAGCAGCTTTCTGTTATTCGCCGCATGGTGCGTGATTTGAATTTTGATATTGAAATCATCGGCTGCCCTATTGTGCGTGAAGCAGACGGTCTGGCAAAAAGCTCCAGAAATACATACCTGAATGCAGAAGAACGCAAGGCCGCTCTGGTGCTGAGTCAGGCAGTGAAGCTGGGGCAGAAGCTGGCAGCAGATGGCGAAGCATCCGCAGATGCCATCACAACAGCTATGAAGGAATTGATCGAAAAAGAGCCTCTGGCACGCATTGATTATGTAAAAGCAGTGGATGCCGTTTCCGTTGAGCCTGTCAGCAAAATGCAGCCGCCCGTATTGGTTGCTATGGCAGTTTATATCGGCAAAACCAGATTGATTGACAACTTTATTTACGAGGGCTAAGGAGAAAACGATATGTATTTGAATATGTTAAAGGGAAAAATTCACAGAGCGACTGTCGTACAGGCAGAGCTGGATTATGTCGGCAGCATCACCGTTGATTCCGATTTGCTTGCCGCGGCAGGGATTCTGGAATACGAAAAGGTGCAGATTGTAGATATCAACAATGGGGAACGCTTTGAAACCTACACCATCGCAGGCGAAGCAGGCAGTGGCATGATTTGTCTGAACGGTGCGGCGGCGCGCTGTGTGCAAAAGGGTGATAAAATCATTCTGATGTGCTATTGCCAGATGACACCTGAGGAGGCGGCTGTGAATCCGCCGAAGGTTGTTTTCGTGGATGATGAAAATAAAATCAGCCGTGTTTCCAGATATGAAAAGCACGGACGCTTGGAGGATATGTAATCCCGATAGGCGAAAAGAGGTCTGTACCCTTTGGTACAGACCTCTTTTGCATTTCCTCTTATTTTTTGAGGGCAGGCAGTGCCGCAAAGCCTTCCTCCGCCTGTGCCACTGTCTTCTGAATAATTTCCTCTGCCATGCGCCGCAAATCCATTTGCAGCACCGCCGCAATTACGCCCTTTCTCTGCTCCTGCGGCACATCATACAGCTTGAGCGAGCATTCCAGAAAGCGAGAAATTTTCGCTTCCATGGTAAAATAAACATCGCACGGCATTGCCATGAAGCCCCGCATGATGCTTGCCGATGCAATTTCCATTTCGTAGAAATCCTTCAATTCCAAATCGGGCATATATTTCCCGAAAATGGACTGCAGCCGCCCTGCCATGCTCTGATAGATATACGCCGAGGTGGTCGGCAGGGAATACCCCACCACATACAGCTCACGCAGCGGCTCTGTCAGCTCCGCAATATGCAGCTGCAACGATGTTTCCACCGCATACAGAAGCACCGGGTCCTCGATGCCGCTATGCTGCTCCGCCAAGGCAAACTGTCCCCCGAACATCCGCCGCACCAGCTCCAGCAGCAGTGCCTCCTTGCTCGCAAATGCCCGAAAGAAAGAGCTTTGTGTCATGCCTGCCGCCTTTGCAATTTTTGCCGTTGTGGTTTTTTCGTAGCCGCTTTCCAGAAACAGTGCTACTGCCGCACGCAGCATTTTCTGTTGCGTAAGCAAGCCATTCGTCTGTTTTCCTCTTGGTGACAAAATCGTCCCCCTCTTTCCGTTTTACTTGTGATTATAATCACATTTTATCATCTATTTCACTCCGCCGCAAGGGCAAACGCGCCGAAATACGCTTTTGGGGAAAGGCAAAATACCCTCCCTGCCGTTTGACAAAGAGGGTATCTGTCAAAATTTTATTTTGTAATGGTTACTGTTTTTTCGGCTTCATTCCATGCCACCTGTGCGCCAAGGGTTTCGGAAACGAACCGCAGGGGCAGATAGGTTCTGCCGTTTTCCACGAATGCCGCGGCATCCAGCTTCACAGCCGTGCCATTGACATACGCCGTATCTGCGCCGATGGTAATGAGAATGACATCTGCGCCCTTCTGAATGGTGACGCGCTGCAGCTCGCCGTTCCATGTTACGGTTCCGCCAAGGCTTTCCGCCACAATACGAATCGGGAGCATGGTTCTATCGTTCACGATTTTCGGGGCAACGTCATTTTGGATTTCTCTGCCGAAAACAGAAATCTTCCGACTGCCAATCGTGAGGATAATTTCGTTATTTTCTTTCCATTTTGCGTAAAGCGTGCTATTCGCGGTCAGCTCTGCGCTGAAATCAAAGGGCTTGGTCAGCTTGCTGTCGCTATACCAGCCGACGAAAATATAGCCCTCTTTTGTCGGGTCGGCAGGTCTTTCGATTTTGCTGTTTTTATCCGTTTTTACCTTATCGACCGCACTGCCGCCGTTTGTATCGAACTGCGCGGTATAGGTCTGGGTTGCTGCGCCGCTACTGCTGCTGCGCTTTTTCGTCAGCACAAGCCCTTCGAAAATCTCGCAGGCAAAGGGGTTGATATCGCCATCTGCCGCACGGGTGATTTTCACATCGTATGTCCCTGCGGTATTGGGAACGGCACTCGTCCATGCGTCTGTATCATGCAGACGATATTGCACTTCAAATGGCGTATTGCCGATATTCTCTGTGGGAGAAAGCACCTTTACCACAAAGCCGTTGCCGATATTTCTGGTGGTGAAGTGCTGGGGTGTTTTGTCGATGGTAAGGTCTTTGCTCGGCAGGTTGGGCAGGTCGGGATATTCACCCCCATGCAAAGAGGGGAGCTTATACGCTTCGGTCGGGATTGACCAAATAGTTGTATCAAAGCCCGTCCAAGCAAATACTTCGCCCTTCTGCACATCCGTCATAAGCTTGCCTTTGGAAACGAAAACAGTTGTACCTTGTTTTACATCTGTGGTATCAATATCCGCATAGCCTTCTTTCCCGTATACTACAAGCTTGGTTCTGTTGTAGCCGTAGTTGCTCGTTAAGGTTACATTCTCAACCCTACTCACATCCCCTACAATACGGTTTACAAAGTCGCTGTCTGTCACGCTCTTTGCCAGAGAAACGCAGTTTTTTATTGTAGAACCGGAGACAAATCCTGCAATGCCACCTGCGGTATTTCTCGCCGAAACATTGCCGCCGTAATAGCAGTTTTCTATGGTAACATGGTAAGCATATCCGGCAATGCCACCTGCAATGAATTCTGTTGCAGTCACATCTGCCAAGGCGTAGCAGTTTTTGATTGTGCCACGAGCACTTCCGGCAATACCGCCTATATAAGAATCTTCCCCCGTCACATCTCCCCGGAAGGAACAACTCAAAATCTGCGTTTTTCCATATGCATTACCCACAACGCCGCCTACATAGTCATATCCGTTTACTTCCCCTGTGACATTGCAGTTCTGGATGATTGCACCATCTACATAGCCGAATAAGCCGGCATTATTACTATTACCTGTTACTTTAAGGTTGGTAATCTTGTACCCATCGCCATCAAAAGTTCCTTTAAAAGGTCTTGCATCTTTTCCATCATTAGTTACCGTTCCGATGGGGGTCCAATTTGGTTCGTTCTCCAAGTCAATGTTTGCGGTCTGCTTGAAGTATTTGTTTGTGTAGGTTTCGCCGCTGTTTACCTTTTCCGCCAGCAGCTTCAAATCCTCTACATCTTCAATGAGATAAGGGTTTGTTTTTATACCAAAGCCATCAAAACCAACGCCTGTCATGCATTTCGGCAGTTCCGAAAACTGCACGCCGCCTACGTTTTTTAATATCGGCAAGCCGTTGTCTGTGAAGTCCCATGCGGAATCAGTATCCTTAAAAATATCAGAGAACTGCTCGGAAAGTTCTCCGTTTGTATAGGTAAGGGCTGCACCGTTTACCCATCCTGCGTCATCAGCAGAAACGGGATTGCCATTTATTGTTGTGCCGTCCCAAGCGTAGTTATTTGTTAATGTTGCATTATAATTATACCCTGCAATGCGGTTTACATAGTCGCTGCCCGACACGCTTTCTGCCAGAGAAACGCAATTTTGGATTGTGCCTCTCCATGCAGTTCCGGCAATGCCGCCTGCATAATTTTTTGCGGATACCTCCCCGCTGTAATAGCAATTTTCTATGGTGACACCGTAAGCATATCCGGCAATGCCGCCTGCATTGACTCCTGTTGCAGTTGCTGTTGCAGTTGCTGTTACATTTGCCAAGGCGTAGCAGTTTTTGATTGTGCCAACGCCATATCCGGCGATACCGCCTACCTCCTTATCACCTGTCACTGTCCCTGTTACAAAGCAGCCGCTGACTTCACCTCCGCCTGACATATATCCTACAATGCCGCCTCTTCCCTCACCTTTGCCCTTCACATTGCCTTGGAAGGAGCAATTCAAAATCTTCGTATTTGCATCTGCATACCCAACAATGCCGCCTGTATAGTTATATCCATTGATTTTCCCTGTGACATTGCAGCTTTTGATGACAGCACCTTCCGTATGGCCGAATAAGCCGGCATACTGTCCGCCGTTGGATATTTTAAGATTGGTAATCTGATACCCATCGCCATCAAATGTTCCTTGAAAAGGTCTTACTTCTTCGCCCTGCAATGTTCCGATGGGGGTCCATTCTTCATTCTTCAAGTCAATGTTTGCGGTCAGCTTGAAGTGTTTGCCTTCGTAGGCTTCGCCGCCGTTTACCTTTTCCGCCAGCTTCTTCAAATCATCCACATTCTGAATCTTATAAGGGTTTGCCGCTGTGCCTTCCCCTTCAAAATCCGCAGTTTCATTTTCGAATACCGCTGTGCTGTTTTCCTCTCCCATCAGCAGAGAAATTCCTTTCGGCAGCCCTTTCTTGCTTTCCTCCTGCGGCTCGGTTTTCTCGTCAGATTGCTCCTGCAATTCCTCTTTTTCTTCTTTTTCTTCTTTTTCTTCTTTTT
This sequence comes from Clostridium sp. MCC345, assembly GCF_018785345.1. Taxonomy (NCBI): domain Bacteria; kingdom Bacillati; phylum Bacillota; class Clostridia; order Eubacteriales; family Clostridiaceae; genus Clostridium; species Clostridium sp. MCC345. The sequence goes on along the minus strand of NZ_WQPP01000003.1, from coordinate 175,688 downwards.
CCTCTTTTTCTTCTTTTTCTTCTTTCGGTTCCTCTTTCAGTTCCTCCTTGATTTCCTCAAGCATTTTCTCCTGCACGAGCTCCTCCTGCGCCACGGCACGCATCGGCACCGCCGTTACCGCAAGGCATACTGCCGCCGCAATGCTTATCCATTTCTTCCAATTCATATTACCCCTCCTTCATGCGCTTTTGCGGACTACGGCAAAGCCCCCATATCATCCGCAAAAATTTCACTTGTGATTATAATCACATGGTATCATATCTGCTTTTTCTCCGCAAGGAAAAATAAGGTAAATTTTTCTTTTTGGAGAAAATAGACAAAACCAAGGGTGCGCCCAAATGGGAAAAGCGGCTGAGGCGGAAATATTCGCCCCTTTGCCGGAATACACTTAAAAAAGGGGGGATTTTTATGGAAAAAGCACCTTGCCGCAGTATTTTCAAAAACGGAACAGACCGCACCACGCAGGCAGAGGTTACACGAATCTGGGCAGTTCTCATCAATCAGGCAGAAAAGGCAAGCACCATCCTCGCGAGGGAAAACGCATAGCATGAAAAGGGAAAGAGCCGCCATTTACTGCCGCCTATCGGAGGAGGACAAGGGCAAGGGCTCCGCCGAAAACGACAGCAACAGCATACAAAACCAACGCGCCCTGCTGACGGAATATGCCCATTCCCACGGCTGGGAAATCTACGAAATCTACATTGATGATGACTACAGCGGCGCAGACCGCAGCCGCCCTGCCTTCAAGCGCATGCTGCATGCCGCCGAGGAGAAAAGGTTCGACATCATCCTCTGCAAAACACAATCCCGTTTCAGCAGGGAATTAGAGGTGGTGGAACGATACATCAACCGCCTATTTCCGCAATGGGGCATCCGCTTTCTGAGTTTGGTGGACAATGCCGATTCCGCAAACGAGGATAATCTGCTTCTGCGGCAAATCAACGGCATTATGGATGAGCATTATCTGGCGGAGCTATCCAAAAATATCCGCAGTGTGCTGACGCACCGCAGAAAAAACGGCTTTCACATCGGCTCCTTTGCGCTCTATGGCTACAAAAAGAATCCCGACCGAAGGGGACATCTGCTGATTGACGAGGAGGCGGCGGCGGTGGTGCGTGAGGTTTTCACGCTTTTCTCGCAGGGCTACGGCAAAACCGCCATCGCGCGCATGCTCAACGAAAGAGGGATTCCAAATCCAACGGAATATAAACGCTTACAGGGGATTCGCTATCGGCAGCCGAAGGGCAAGGGCAGTACGCTCTGGAAATATTTCGCTATCTCCAATATGCTGACAAATGAAATCTACATCGGCAACATGGTGCAGGGAAAATACGGCAGTATTTCCTACAAAACCAAGCAAAACAAGCCGCGCCCCAAGGAAGAATGGATACGGACAGAGGGGACGCACGAGCCGATTATCGAACAGGAATTATGGGAGCGCGTGCAGAAAATGCTTGCCGAAAGAGCAAAGCCCTTTCCATCCGGAACAATCGGGCTGTTTGCGCGGAAGGCGCGCTGTGCGGAATGTGGCTACACGCTGCGTTCCTCGAAAACCAAGGGGAAATATTATCTGCAATGCCCCAATCATCACATTTCCAAGGAGAGCTGCAGGGGGGCGTTTATTTCTGTGGAGCGGCTGGAGCGGATGGTTTTGCAGGAATTACATACGATTTCCGATGCCTATCTGAATTGGGAGGAGCTGGAACGGCAGCTTGATTTTTGCAGTCATTTAAAGGAGCAGAGGGCTTCTTTACAGAAAAGCATCCACGCCCATGAGAAAAAAATTGAGGAAGCTCATAAGGCAGTGCGGGAGCTGTATCCGGATAAGGTGCGCGGTGTTCTCTCCGAAGCGGAATATCTCGATTTATCGAAGCATTTTTCAGCGGAACTACAGCAGCAGGAGCGGCTGATTGCGGACGCAGAGCGGAAAATCATCGACCTTGACGCACGCATTGCCGCAGGGGATAACCGCCGCGCCATCATTGAAAAATACATCAACCCGACGCACCTGACAAGGGAAATGGTCGAAATTCTGATTGATTCTATTTCTGTCGGCAGACGGATTGCAGGGACAAGGGAGGTTCCCATCACCATATACTGGCGCTTCTGAAAAATGGGCGAAAGCAGTGCCGCCCGAAAATTTTGTAGCAAATCTGACAAAATCTGTAAAACACTATTCCGTTTTGTCTTTTTATATGTTAGAATGTATTCACGATATTATTTTTGAATACAAATATAAAGGAGGTACTATTATGGTCTATATCGAATCCCCCAGCACAAATCCTGCTTTTAATCTGGCTCTGGAGCAATATGTTTTCGACCGAATGGACAGAAGTCAGGAATACTTCATGCTTTGGCAGAACGATAACACCGTTGTCATCGGTAAAAATCAGAACGCCTTTGCAGAGGTCAATCAAAAGGTTGCCGATGCAAAGCATATCTCCGTTGTCCGTCGACTTTCCGGCGGCGGTGCCGTATATCATGATTTGGGGAATCTGAACTTCACATTTATCCTCAATGCAAAGGATGCAACCGATCTGGATATTCGTCTGTTCTGTCAGCCGATTGCAGAGCTGCTGCGTTCTCTCAACGTGCCTGCTGAGGTCAACGGCAGAAACGATATCAGCATTGAAGGGAAAAAATTTTCCGGCAATTCCCAGTATCTGAAGCAGGGCCGCATCATGCACCACGGCACGCTGATGTTTCATTCAGACCTTTCCGTTGTTGCAGATGTGCTGAATGTTTCCGCAGATAAATTCCAGTCAAAGGCTGCAAAATCCGTAAAAGCAAGAGTGACAAACATTGCGCCTTATCTGCCTGAGGGCTTTACGCTGGCACAATTCAAGGCTCTTCTCTTAAAATACATTTTGAAAGAAGAAAATGTTCAGCCCTATGTATTCTCCGCAGAGGAGCTGGCTGAAATCGAAAAAATCAAAAAGGAACGCTATGATAAGTGGGAATGGAATTACGGCTTTTCTCCCTCCTACAGCGTAGAAAAGAGCCGCCGCTTTGAGGGCTGCGGAAAAATCGAAGTACACATGAATACGGAGGACGGCAGCATTACCGATTTGCAGTTCTTCGGCGATTTCTTCGGCGTAAAGGACTCTGCCGACCTTGCCAAGGCTTTGATTGGCACAAAGCTGGAGCAGCAGGCTCTGGAAAGCCGCCTTGCCGATTTCGATATCGCACAGTATTTCCATGGACTGGAGAAGAATGATTTCCTCAATCTTCTGCTGCAAAGTGAATAAAGACATACAAAAGACATACATTTGCCGCCTTTCGGTGTGTCCCAATAAGAAAACATGAAGAAAATGAAATAGCTGAAAGACTGCGGATACAAGGAAGTTTCCCGCAGGCATCCTTTGACTTAGGCTGTCAAGGGGAACTGACACAGTAGCCGTCGCTTTCAGCATTTTAGGATGCAAGGTTTCTTATCCGGGCGCACCTTTTGAGGCGGCTTTTTTATTTGGGTATCCCCAAATTTTGCAAAAGAAAATGCCCCGACCGATACGAAATCAGCCGAGGCATCTTCTTTTATTATAGTTATATGTCTAAAGTAACAACTTAAAAGGGATGCGGCTATGGGCTCAGCACAGCCGCAAAAAAAGAGTTATGAAGGAGATTTTGTCTTGCTAAATCCTGCTCCCTCTTTAGAGGGGAGGGGCGGCTGCAAATCCGACTCCACAGCCGCTGTGTATCTCAAAAGTGAACACTTATGTTCATCAAGTTTTTGTTTATCCTTTATCTTTTGCATTTATACTGTTGATTTTTATTTATTGGGAATATGAATTGCTCTCTTTTCTGCTGCCAGAGCCGCTTCTCTCACCGCTTCGGTTACAGTAGGATGTGCATGGATTGCCGCAATAATATCCTCTACGGTCGCTTCCATACCGATGGCCAGCGCACATTCACCAATCAGATCTGTTGCTCTGGGGCCAAGAATATGTACCCCCAGAACCTCTTTATATTCTGTCCCGATGATGAACTTAATGCTGCCAACGCCGCCGTTCATAATCAGAGATTTACCGTTTGCCATCAGAGGGAATTTGCCTACCTGATATGCAATGCCCAATTCCTTGGCTTTTTCTTCTGTCAGACCAACGCCTGCAAATTCGGGGTCCGTATATACACAGGAGGGGTTGGTTGCACCATTGTAAACCGCATTTTCTCCCAATGCATTTTCCGCTGCCACTTCACCCTGTGCAGATGCAACGTGCGCCAGCATAACCTTGCCCAGACAGTCACCGATGGCATATACATTCGGTACATTTGTTTCCATCTTATCATTTACTGTGATGCGGCCTCTGTCATTTGCAATGCCTGCCGCATCTAAGCCCAAGGCCTCTGTATCTGTTCTTCTGCCGACAGCAACCAGTACCTTTTCTGCTTCAAAGGGCTGCACCTTGCCGCCAATTTCCACATTCACCTTTGCGCCGACTGCCGCCGCTTCTACAGACTGCACCTTTGCGTCTGTCATAATCTTTACGCCTTTTGCCTCCATCAGCTTGCGCAGCTGTGCTGTCAGCTCGCCATCCATCATGGGCAGCAGCTTAGGTGCGGCTTCTACCACCGTTACCTCTGTACCGAATTTGGAGTACGCAGTTGCCAGTTCGATACCAATTACGCCACCGCCAATGACCAGAAGGCTTTTTGGAATTTCTTCAAAAGACAAAGCGCCTGTCGAATCTACGCAGTTTGCATTTTCCTTTACCCCGGGAATGGGAGGCACCGCGGGGACGGAGCCTGCTGCGATGATGATTTTATCAAATGTCATGTTTTCCTTTGTACCGTCCTTTTTCAGGACAGCCAGAGTATCCTTGGATGCGAAGGATGCTGTTCCCTCCACAACCTGAATCTTATTTGCCTTCATCAGACCGGTAACACCGCCTACCAGCTGTGCGGTAATGGCATTTTTCTTTGCCTGCACCTGTTTCCAGTCTACATTTTTCACTTCAATATGGATGCCATATTCCGCCATTTCCTTTGCTTCTGTCAGCGCCTCTGCCGCATGCAGGATTGCCTTTGTGGGAATACAGCCGACATTCAAGCAGGTGCCGCCCAATTTATTCTTTTCAATCAGCGTTACCTTGCCGCCCAGCTGTGCCGCTCTGATTGCCGCAACATAACCGCCGGGACCGCCGCCGATGACTGCTACTTTTGTTTCGCCGGCAGGCTTTTTCTCTGCCGCGGGAGCGGCTGCCTGTACGGGTGCTGCCTGTGCGGGTGCTGCTCCAACCTGCTCGCCTGCTTCGCCGATATATGCCAGGAGCCCCTTTACGGGTACATCCTCGCCTTCCTGTGCCACGATTTTAATCAGTGTGCCTTCTGCTTCTGCTGTCACCTCACTGGTCAGCTTATCTGTTGTAATTTCCAGCAGAACATCGCCAACCTTTACGGCATCGCCTTCCTGCTTTACCCATTTGGAAACCGTGCCTTCTTCCATTGTCAGCCCAAGCTGAGGCATTTTAACCTCTACTGCCATAGTCTATTCCTCCTGTCTATTCAGGTTCCTTTTCTTGATTTCTGTCTCCTTTTTCTTCCGATGTTACAGCAGAATCTGCATGGGATGCTCCATCAGATCCCGGATAGCCAGCTCAAATTTTGCTGCTGTCGCACCGTCAATCAATCTATGGTCGAATGTAAAGGAAATGCGCATGAACTGTCTCTTTGTGATGTTGCCTTCTGCATCCATTACCAGCTCATCCTGCACTGCGCAGACACCCAGAATGCCTGCATCCGGCTGATTGATGATAGGATTAAAGGTTTCTACGCCGAACATACCCAGATTGGAGATGGAGAAGGTAGAGCCCTTATATTCATCCATCGACAGCTTATTTGTTCTTGCACGCTCTGCCAGATCTCTCGCTGCTTCGGAAATTTCACCCAGACTCATCTTATCCGCGTCCTTGATAACGGGCACAATCAGACCATCCTCCAGCGCAACCGCCATACCGATATTCACATGGGCGCGCTTGATAATCTGGTCGCCGTCCAGACTTACCAGAATATGCTTGTTATTTTTCAGTGCCTTTGCCGTTGCTTTCAGCACATAATCATTCAAAGAATATTTAACGCCAAGGTCATTGTTAATCTTCTTACGGAATGCCATCAGCTCTGTCACATCAATGCGGACATTCTGCGTAACGGTAGGGATTTCCTGTGCGGATTTTGTCATTCTTTCGGAAACGACCTTTCTCATCCCTGCCAGCTTTACAACCTCGTCGCCATCCATCAGTTCCAGTGCGGTTTTCTTCGGTGCTGCCTTTTCTTCTGCCGCCTGTGCTGCGGGTGCAGGTGCGGCTTTTGCAGCTTCTGCTGCCGCCAGAATATCCTTCTGCACGATTCTGCCCAGAGGGCCGGAGCCTGCCACTGTTGTATAATCTACCCCCAGCTTTGCCGCTGTTTTCTTTGCCAGAGGGGAAATTCTGATTCTGCCGCCTGCCACAGGTGCAACAGGTGCTGCAGGTGCTGCTGCGGGCACGGGTGCCGCCGCTTCAGCCGCAGGCGCTTCTGCCTTTGCCGCAGGTGCATCCCCAACCTGTTCGCCTGCTTCGCCAATATATGCCAGCAGACCTTTTACAGGAATGTCCTCGCCTTCCTGCGCAACAATCTTCAGCAATACGCCGTCATGCTCGCTTTCTACTTCGCTTGTCAGTTTATCTGTTGTAATTTCCAGAATGACATCACCTGCTTTTACAGTGTCGCCTTCCTGTTTTACCCATTTTGTGACTGTGCCTTCTTCCATTGTCAGTCCCAACTGAGGCATCTTTACTTCAAAAGCCATGGTTTTCCCTCCTTATTTATTCAGAACCTTTTTCACTGCCTTTACGATATCTGCGGGATGAGGGAAGTTTTCATCCTCCAATGTAGGGCTGAAGGGAGAAACGATATTCAGACCGCAAACACGTTCTACGGGTGCATCCAGTTCATCAAACAGCTCCTCTGCAATCTGTGCGGAAATTTCAGCCGCATAGCTGCCACGCTTTACCTCCTCGGACAGAACGATTACATTGTGTGTCTTGGAAACGGATTTCACAATTGCATCCCAATCCAGAGGAACCAGTGTACGCAGATCCAGAACCTCTGCGTTGATGCCTTCCTTCGCCAGCTCTTCCGCTGCCTCCAGTGCAAAGTATACCTCACGGCTCCATGTTACGATTGTAATATCTGTACCCTCTCTTTTCACATCCGCAACACCCAGAGGGATGGTGTATTCCCCTTCGGGAATCTGCTCCTTCTTTGCATACAGCAGCTTATGTTCAATAAAGATAACGGGATCCTCATCACGAATCGCGGATTTCAGCAAGCCCTTTGCATCCTCCGCGCTGGAGGGTGCCACAACCTTCAGACCGGGTGTGTGGCAGAAAATATTTTCAAAGCACTGCGAATGCTGCCCTGCGTTTCTTCTGCCTGCGCCCATGGGCAGTCTCAATACCATGGGTACGGTTGCCTGTCCGCCTGTCATATATCTCATCTTTGCAGCCTGATTAATGATAGGATCTGCCGCAACGGTGATAAAGTCATCATACATCAGCTCTACCACAGGGCGAATCCCTCTCATTGCAGCCCCCACTGCCATGCCGCAGAAGCCGGATTCGGAAATCGGGGTATCAAACACGCGATTTTCACCGAATTCCTCCTGAAAGCCAACCGTAATGCCGAAAACATTCCCCATCTTACCCATGTCTTCGCCCATGATAATTACATTTTCATCTCTTGCCATTTCCTCATGAAGAGCCTCGCCGATGGCTTTACTGATGCTCAATTTTTTACTCATCTTACAACGCTCCTTTCATTATCAGAGAAATATACGTCTGTTGTTGCTTCGGAAGGGTCAGGATATGCGGATTCATTTGCAAACTGATAAGCCGCTTCCATCTCATCCTCTACTGCCTTTTCCACAGCCAGAATTTCTTCCTCTGTTGCCACGCCATCCAACAGTCTCTTTCTCATATTGGGGATTGCGTCCTTCTTATGCGCTTCCTCCATGTAGGATGCAGGGCGATAATTTGCAGGGTCACCGCAATAATGTCCCTGATGGCGGAACGTCATGCACTCTACGATAGAAGGGCCGTTGCCCTCTCTTGCATAATCTACCGCTTCTTTTACTGCTTCATATACGGTAACGGGATCATTGCCGTCAACTGTTTTGCCGGGGATATTATACGCCTGCGCACGCACTGCAATCGTATCCGTATTGGTTACGGAATGAATATTAACAGAAACGCCGTAGCTGTTGTTTTCACACAGGAATACTACAGGCAGCTTCCATGCCGCCGCCATATTTACCGCTTCGTGGAAGGTACCCTGGTTGGATGCGCTGTCACCGAAGAAGCACAGGGTAACATGCTTATCTCCCTTAATCTTGGACACCAGTGCAGAGCCTGCCGCAATGGGAATACCTGCGCCTACGATGCCGTTTGCACCAAGGCTGTGCAGTCCTGCTACATCCGCGATGTGCATGGAACCGCCCTTACCCTGACAATACCCTGTTTTCTTACCGAACAGCTCTGCCAGCATTTTATCCAGAGATGCGCCCTTTGCGATACAGTGACCATGCCCTCTGTGGGTAGATGTCATATAATCTTCGGGTTCCAGTGCATAGCAAGCACCTGTGGGCACTGCCTCCTGCCCGATGCACAGGTGAATATTCCCTGCCAGCATACCCTTTGTGAAGCATTCTGCCGCTTTTGTTTCAAATGCTCTGATACTCAACATTGTTTTGTACATATCCAAAAGCATTTCCTTGGGATATTTTTTACCTTTAGAAGCCAATGTGATTCACACCTTTCTTTTTTCTCATTCTTTTTATGTTTTTTATTTTTGCTTGGGTGCAAACAGAGGCACCCCGAGTTCCTCATCAAATCTTCTGCCCATAACCAGCCCATCCAGCTCCGCAATCACCATATCCGTGGTCAGCAGAACCTTTGTGCCTTCAATAAGATGACCGCCATGCCCTGTGCCATGCTGGTCGCTCATGCTCATGTGTACATGAAGCAGAAGGTTGCCGTCATCATCGTGGCAGATCATGCCGGCTGCCGCAGTCAGCTCGATGGGACCATACAGAATCGTAGGTTCTCCGTAGCCGTATCCTGCTTTTTTATCCTTCAAAGGAACAGGATTACAAAAGGCTGCACCGTCCAGACTACCAATCCCGCTGAGGATTACGCCGTTTTTAATATTTTCTGCTTTGCAAATCTCCTCGATGCCCTTCAAAACATCCATACCGGGCTTCAAGCGGAATGCAACGACTCTTTTTATGCTGCCTGCAGCATGTTCGATGGATTGCATCATTTGTATCTCCCCTTCTTTATTTTGTATTCTTTTTATTTATTTTGTATTCAAATTTTATCATTAGAATTTTTATGTGTCAATACAATACCGCCATTTTTTTCCTTTTTGGCGTAATTTACAGAATGTATTTCTGATTTTTATTTAAAATTCATAAAACTACTTTTGTATACAAAATGATGTCTAAAAAAAGAGGTTCTTGTCAGAATTTTTTATCAAAAACCTCAGAATCCTATTTTTCTTAAATCAGGCAGGTCTGTCCTTCCTCCATAAAGAACAGCGCATTTTCCTGCCTTCCTGCGCGCATTTCCTGCTCCACAATCTTCCGTATCATCATTTTATCCTCTCCTGCAAAGGGAATATGATAAACAATCTTCGTTTTTGTCTGCAATACGCCTGCTGCAAATAATGCCTTGCCCTCCTCGCTGTGGCTCATCAGCGGATTGACAAACACCGCATCCAGCGCCATGCCACGCACCATGGAAAAATCCTCCTGTGTAAAATCCACATCCGCCGTAAAAAGCAGCTTCTTCTCGCCGCACTCTAATAAATAACAGAAATGCGGCACATCCCAGTAAAGCTTATCCAGATGTCTGGTCTGGAAGGCACGAATACGAATCTCCTGCTCCGGGCGAAAAACGGTTTTCCTGCATAATTCCCGATGCAGCAGAACACACGGAATCCCCATCCCCTCCGCCTTTTTCTGCAACGCCCGCAAGGCAGCAGAGCCGTCTCTCGGCATGAAAATCGCCTTCGGCTGCCGGTACTCCAGATATTCCGCCACCCTCTGCGGCGAAAAATGATCCCCATGCTCATGGGTAAACAGCAGATACTCAATACCTGCAAATTCTCCCTCGCCCGCCTTCAGCTTTTCCCATTGCCTTTCGGAAAGATTGCTGAAGCAATGTCCGTTTTCATCATAAATCCCGTCGATTAGCAGCTTCGTCCCCCGAAACTCCAGAAGCACTGCCGCATTTACCAGAAACGTTGCCTTTACCTGCTCCTGCATCTCTGTTCCCTCCTTCTGAAAAATGCTGCATACCCAAGCAGTATGCAGCATTTTCTTTTCTCAAAATTACATTTTCAAATCTATTTTTTTATTTATTTTTTACATCTTATTTAATCAATCCCGGCAGGAAGGTTGTAACCTGCGGAATATAAGTAACCAGCATCAGCACCACAACACCGATGAGCAGCATTGGCATAACCGATTTTAGCGTTTGCACAAAGCGTGCCTCGGCAATCTGGTTTGTCATCAGCAAGCAGATGCCGACCGGCGGTGTAACCAGACCGATACACAGGTTGAAGCTCATCATGATACCAAACTGCAAAGGGTCAATGCCAAACGCATCCAGCAGAGGCAGCAGGATAGGTGTCATCATGATAATCGCTGCATTTGCCTCCATCAGCATACCGATAACCAGGAACAGAATATTCAGCAGCAGCAGAATGACAACTGTACTATTGGTAAAGGAGCTGAATACCTCCAGAACCTGATGAGGCAGACCGGATGTTGTGATAACATAACCGGAGGATTTGGAAATCCCTACCAGCATCAGAATGGTTGCTGTAGAAATCGCACCATCCACGAAAATGCCGGGGATATCCTTAATCTTAATATCCTTATAAATCAGCAGGCTGACCAGAAGCGCATACACAACTGCAACCGCTGCGGATTCCGTTGGTGTAAAAATACCGCCGAAAATACCGCCCAGAATGATAACGGGCATCAGCAGAGCCCAGATACTGTCTTTGAAAATAAGCAGAACCTCTTTTGCAGATTTTCTTTCATGCGCAGGCAGGTCATTCTTCTTACCATAGAACAGCGCATAAATAATCAGACCGACTGCCATCAGGATACCGGGAATGACAGAGCCGACAAACAGCTTGGATACGGACAAATCCGTAATGCTCGCATATACGATCAATGTAATGGAAGGCGGGATGATAGGCCCCAGAATAGCCGCAATACCGGAAATCGCCGCTGCGAAATGGTCGGGATAGCCTTCCTCCTTCATGGCAGGAATGGTTGTGCCGCCAACCGCAGATGCCGTTGCAACACCGGAACCGGAAATCGCACCGAACAGCGCAGATGCCAGTACGGTAACAACCGCCAGAGAGCCTTTAATCCAACCGATCAAGGCATTGGAAACATCAATCAGCTTCCCTGTAATACTGCGAGACATAATATTCCCTGCCAGCATAAAGAACGGGATTGCCAGCAGTGAGCTGGAGTTCATGCCTGCAAAAAGCTTCTGCGGAAGCACGATAAACGGCATATCTGCCATATTCAGGGCAACCAGTGTGCCAATACCCAACGCAAGATAAATCGGAATACCCAAAATGGATAATACCAATAACAAAATAATTACAATCAAACCGGCATTCATGTGTTACGCCTCCCTTCTGCTTAATTCCGCAATTTCCGCAAGCTGCTTCATAATAACCTCAATAGAGGTCAAGATCATCAATACTGCACCAATCGGCATACATGCATACGGCACAGACATCGGAATCTTCAAGCCGGCAGAAACATTCACTGCCGCTGCCTGACACAATACAACAGAATAGCAGAACAGAAATACCAGAAATACAATCCCTACGATGGTTGCAATCACTGTATAGATTGCCTTCGTTCTGGGCTTAAGAATACCGATAAACGCATCCACCTGCAAATGGCTGTTTCTTCTTGTGGCAATGGCTGCTGCTACCATAACATCATAGATAAACAGATACCTTGCCAGTTCCTCACTCCACGCATTGGACGCAGAAAAAACATATCTTAAAATAACCTGATAGGTAATGACAATAATCATGATTGCAACCGTTACCGCCAGAAATAATTTTTCTATCTTTTCAATTCCGTCCAGAAATTTTCCGTACCCTTTCATTCGATTCACCTCGATTTTAATGATTTTCCTTTGTATTTACTCCTCTGTGCCGACAGCACGAATCTTTGCTGCCCAATCTGCCAAATAAGGGAATTTTTCATCTGTAAAGTCCTTGAAATATTCGATAAACTGGTCTGTATCCACTTCAATGATATGGCAGCCCTTATCAATCAGCTCCTGCTCTGCTTCCTTTTCCTTCTGCAGCTGCTGTTCACTGACAGTTACGCCTGCATATTCAGCTGCCTCCCGCACTGCCTGCTGAATATCCTCAGGTAATGCATCAAAGTATTCTCTATCCATGATGATAACGTTACTGCTGTAAACATGGTTTGTCTTAATCCAATATTTGCAGACCTCATCAAATGCATAGTTCAGGGAGTCCGTCATAGGGTTTTCCTGCCCGTCTACCGTCTTCTGCTGCAAAGCTGTATAGGTTTCTGTCATCGCAATGGGTGTAGGTGCTGCCTTCATCCATTTCCAGGTTTCCAGATACATCTCCAGATTTGGTGCTCTCAGCTTAAAGCCCTTGAAATCCTCGATATTTTTCATTTCCTTTGTTGCCGTTACGATACGGGGACCTCTGTATGTGCCGCCCAGCAGCTTAAAGCCGCTTTCCTCACCGACAGTCTCCTTGATTTCCTCGCCGACATCGCTGTTCCATGTTTCCATGAAGTGATCATAATCGCGGAACAGATACGGGGTTGCGTCAATATTCGCCATCGGGGTAAAGGTTGCCAGTGTACCTATTGATTCACACATCACGTTGGCAACGCCGAATTTCATCCCTTCCAGAACCTCAGAAGTTGTACCAAGGCTGCCGCCGCCATAAAGAACAACCTCTACTCTGCCATCCGTCAGCTCCTCTATCTTTTTCGCGAAGGCTGCGCCTGTATCGTAAGCATTGTCCCCTTCTGTGGAGTTCAATGCCATTTTCCATGTATATGTACCGTCATCATTGATACCCATACCATTATTACAGCCGGTCAAGCCCAATGCCGCAACAATGGCTGTCATTGCAATCGCCAAAATTTTCTTTTTCATGAAAATTCCTCCTCAACCTTTTCTTACCGATATCAGCCGTCCATTGTTACGCCACCGTCCACATCACTGATTTCACCGGTAGCAAAGCTTGCCAGATCAGATGCGTAGAACAGAACCATATTTGCAATTTCTCTCGGCTGTGCGCCTCGTCCCAAAGGAATGGTTGCGATAATCTTCTTTGTCTTTTCTTCTCCCATATTGGCAGTCATCGGTGTCATTGTCAAGCTGGGGCATACGCCGTTGCAGGCAACCCCATAAGGTGCGCCTTCTCTTGCAACTGCCTTTGTCAGCCCGATTACGCCTGCCTTGGAGGCCGCATAGGCGCTTGTTCCCAAAAGACCGCCGCCTCTTTTTGCCGCTACGGATGCTACATTTACAATTCTGCCATATCCGTTTGCCTTCATAGAGGGATAAACTGCACTAATTGCAGTATAAACACCTGTCAGGTTAATGGCAATTACTTTATCCCATTCTGCCTGTGTTACCTCATCAAAGGGTACCGTGCTTACGATGCCTGCATTGTTGATCAGCCCATGTATCTGCTTAAAATCTGCAACAATTTTGCCAAATACCTCTCTGATTTCAGCACTGTTCGCCAGATTTACCTTGTAAGCAGAGGTTTTGTCCTTGCCCAGCTCCTCTCTGAGCTTTTCGGCTGCATCCAGATTCAGATCAACAATAATCGCATGACCGCCGCCTTCTACCACGCCGGTTACGATTGCTTTGCCGATGCCGCTCGCACCGCCTGTCACAATAATGTTCTTTCCTGTGAAATCCATACTTATTTCCCCTTTCGCTTTTGTATTGTTTTCGTTATTTTTGTATTCAATTTTTCTTTTTTGAATTTGTAATTTGATACTAATATTCATTTTTGCAAATGTCAATCCATTTTTTGTTAATTTTTAAAATTTCTTTATTTTTGTATATTTTTGCAAAAACGCATTTTTGCGTATTGCTAAAAACCAACTTTTTTGAATTGTCGAAATTTATCAAATTTTCACAGTTTTCTTATTTTGAAAGAAATCCTATTTTTTGTATACAAAATCTGCTTTTTGATGTATAATGATAAAAATTGTTTTTAAGGGGATACGCTCACATTTGTTGAGGTATGATTTATTTATTTTTTTATTTTAGGAGAGATAGTATGAAAACTTCAGATTCTTTACAGGATTTCGCTTATGAAGAAATTAAAAAACGAATTCAAAACGGGGAATACGCCCCCGGAACAAAATTAAATACGCAGGAAATATCCGATTCACTGGGCATCAGCCGCTCCCCTGTCCTTGCTGCAATCAACCGTTTGATTGCGCTTGGTCTGGTAGAGGCAACGCCGAGAAAGGGCACAACCGTTGCACAGCTTTCCGATACCCAGATTAGAAATATCATTGAAGCACGTCAGATGATGGAGCTTTTCTGTGTAAAGCTCTGTATCCGCAATATTGAGTATCATCCCAGCATCATCAAGGAGATGGAGACCGTTGTACAGGAATTTGAAACCGCACTGGAAGCCGGATATCCCGCGGCGGCAGAGCTGGAAACAAAATTCCATACACTCTATATCTCCCTCTGTGGCAATCCGCAGATTATGAAGCTCTATGAATCCAACTGGAGCATCGGCACCATGTTTTATATGTATAGCGCAACCAACCTCCCTCTGGATCAGCTCAAAACCTCCTTCCATCAGCATAAAGAAATTCTCAATACGCTGAAGGCAAAGGACGAAGCCGCCTTACAGAAAATTATTGAAGAACACATGAGCATTGTTTATGAAACACTGGAATGGTATTCTCAGGCAGCCAAGCACTGATTCCCACAAGGATTGATTGCCCTTACGCCATCGCAGCAGTAGAGCCTGTCAGCACAATGCAGCCGCCCGTATTGGTTGCCATGGCGGTTTATATCGGCAAAACCAGATTGATTGATAACTTCATTTACGAAGGCTGAGGATATAAAAACGGTCTGAACCGCAGGGTTCAGACCGTTTTAAGGTGTCGACAAAGTCGACCCCTAAGTCGAAATCAGGATTTCGACTTGTTGAAACAGAAGAATAAACAGATGCGTTCCGGCGATAGCAAGCACCTTGAAACGCCCTGTTTTCCTCGAGGGGGCAAAGCTCCCTCTGCGGATTCCATTCCGGAGAATACTTACCTCCCAAGAAGGGGCGGCAGGCAAAGCCTGCTTTGCGGAGCAAAGTAATGAGCTATTCGTTTCCCGAACCCTTCCGCTCAATACCACCCAAACAGGGTTTTTCCGCCATCCAATTTCTCAATTTTTTTCATATCCTCCTGCGAAATTTCAAAATCAAAGACAGCGAGGTTTTGTTTCATGCGCTCCTGATGGACGGATTTCGGAATTACCGCAATTTTATTCTGCACCAAATACCGCAGTGCAATCTGTGCAGATGTTTTTCCGTATTTGTTCCCAAGCTCCTGCAATAACGGCTCCGCAAAAATATTTTTTCTGCCCTCCGTAAAGGATGCCCAAGACTGCATTTGCGTTCCATGCTTTTCCATTTCCTTTTGCAATGCCAGCTGCGGATAGTACACATGGGATTCCACCTGGCTGACCGCAGGCACAATATCACAGGCGGCAACAAACGCCTGATATTTCTTTTCATTAAAATTGGAAATGCCGATTGCTCTTACCTTTCCTGCCCGATAGGCCTCCTTCATGGCTTCATACATTTCCAAAGCGGAATCATACGGCTCATGAATCAAAAGCAAATCAATATAATCCGTCTGCAATGCCTGCAAAGATTTTTCGATTGCGGCCTTTGCTTTTTCGTAGGTAACGCAGGGACGGTACAGCTTTGTTGTAAGAAAGACCTCTTTTCTCTCCAGACCGCTTTCTTTTACCGCCTGCCCGACGATATCTTCATTTTCATACATTTGCCCTGTGTCAATCAGCCTGTATCCGCTGTCCAATGCGGTGAGAATCGTTTTCTTGCCTGCCTCTCCACGCACATCCCATGTACCAAAGCCAATCATCGGCAGCTGCACGCCATTATTTAAGGTTACATATTCCATCTGCGTTCCGACTCCTTCCCAATTCTATGATTCTGTCTATCCGCTTTCCGAAAGCCTGCCGAAAATATGCTTCTGTCACAAGCTTTCTCTTAAAATTTGAATAATCTCCTCTCGATTTAATACCTTATATCCCTAATGAAAGATAAGTGAACTGCACCCCATTTGTTAGACAGTATGATATACTATTTAGCAAGTGGGGTGATTTTTATGCCAAAAGGAGCACCAAACAAACGATATACTCCAGAATTTAAGAAACTGGTGGTAGAAACAATGCTGGAAGAAAAACTGAGCTACAGTGAAGCGGCAAGACAATTTGAAATAAATGATCACGGAATCATTCAACGTTGGGAGCGAATTTATCTCGAAGAAGGTTCAGAGGGGCTGGCTATCGAGCGTCGTGGACGCAAAAGCACCGGACGGCCAATGAAACTACAAAAAGAGGTAGAGGAGGATTTGATCGCAGGGGTGCAGCGATTGCGCGCAGAAAACGCATACCTAAAAAACTTGCAAGCCTTGGTTTTGGAAAACGAGCGACAGCATCACAGAAAACACAGGTGATTTAGAAACTAAGGCAAGAATTTTCACTGGCAATCCTGCTGGATGTCGCTCAACTGCCTCGTGCAACCTTTTACTATCATCTAAAACAACTGAAGAAAGCAGATAAATATCATTCTGTGAAAGAAGAAATCACTGCTATTTTCCATGAGAATAAAGGAAGATACGGTTATCGACGTATTACTGCAGAACTTCGAAATAGGAATATTTATTTAAATCATAAAACTGTTCAGCGTCTTATGCAGAAGTTGGGCTTAGTTTGCCGTGTCAGGATGAAGAAGTATCGTTCTTACAAGGGTGAAGTGGGCAAAATCGCACCAAATCTGTTAAATCGGAACTTCCATGCCGAAAAACCGAATCAGAAATGGGTCACGGATGTGACAGAGTTCAGCCTGTTTGGTGAGAAACTGTATCTGTCCCCAATTCTCGATTTGCACAGTAGCGATCTGGTCAGCTATACCATATCGGATCGTCCTGTGCTGCGCATGGTGACAACTATGCTGAACGAGGCATTTGCAAAAATTCCGGACGGAACAAATCACATTCTCCATTCTGATCAGGGCTGGCAGTATCAGCACAGGCAGTATCAACGGATGCTCCGGGAGAAAGGCATCCGGCAGAGCATGAGCCGAAAAGGGAATTGTCTGGACAATGCTGTGATAGAAAATTTCTTTGGACTGCTCAAGAGCGAACTGCTGTATTTGCAGGAATTTCAGTCCATGGAGCACTTCAAACAGGAACTCGTTGCATATCTGGATTACTACAACAACCGCAGGATCAAGGCAAAACTGAAGGGCTTGCCGCCTGCAATTCACAGACAACAAGCCCTTTCGGCTGCTTGAACAATTTTTACTTCAAAATATTTGTCTAACTTTTTGGGGTCAGTTCAATGCCCTATTTTACTCAAATCGAGTCTATTTTAACTCATAGAGTCAATCTTGACTCAACCTTTTCATAAAAAATAGTCTGAACCACAAGGATTCAGACCATTTTTATTTTCCGCTTTAGCCTTCCCTTACGAGCGTAACTGTTTTTTCCGCTTCATTCCAAGAAGTCTGTGCGCCAAGCGCATCCGCTACAAAGCGAACAGGCACATAGGTACGGCTATCCATGATGACAGGTGCAACGCCATATTTTTCAAGCGTTTTCCCAATCGTCATCTTAATTTCCTTTCCATCCAAAAGCAAGGTAACCTCTTTGCTTTCGCCGTTCCATGCAACCGCACCGCCCAAAGATTCTGTAATGAATCTGATGGGAACCAAGGTTCTGCTATTCTGAATCACGGGAGCCGCATCCTTTTGGGCGAGATTCCCGTTAACAGAAATGCTCTTTCTGCCAATCTGCATTTCGACGATTGTTTTCTCCTTTGCTTTTGTTTCGTTGTTTTCCTTCGTTTCCTCTACTTTTGTTTCGTTTTTCTGTGTTTTGGATTTTCTGCCGCCGGAGGAAGAACCGCCGCCGCTCTCCGGCTTGGCAGTCAGTGCTTTATAGGCATCCTGCAAGGCTTTTGTGGCATTGTTATATTCCTCTGCCGTCGCTTCAACCTTGGAAACCTCCTTTGCATCCGCCAAAACCTTTGCAAATGCCGCCCATTTCTCTGCGGAGTAATCCGCTTCCTGCAAAGCCTCTGCCTCTTTCACTGCATTTTTCAGTGCAAGCCAAGCCTGCATTACTTCATGCTCCTCTTCGATTTCACCAATCAGCTCTTTAAAGCTCCACTGCTTATTGGTTTCTGTCACTGTTGCCTTATGGTCAATCACCGCATCTGCCGCACGCATTTTTGCAAGAAACTGGTCAAGCTGTGTTTCGCTCAAGCCGCTCATCAGCATAAATTCCGCTGTGTAGCCACTGCCTGTAAATGCCTCTGCATCCCCTGCAAAGCCTTTGTACCCTGCAAGATATCCAACGGACTGGTTAATCTGGCTTTTTTCAACCGTAACTGCCTTAATTCCCATTTCCTCCAGAATTGCTCTGATTTTGCTGCCCTTTACGGTATCCGCACCGAGGTTGAACAGCAGTACCTTTGCTGCGGGGATTTCTTCCTCCGCACCAATAATGGGAACGGAATAGGAAAGATAATCCGCTTCCTCTCCTGCCCATTCGGGATGAGGCAGTCTAAGCTTTACAATCAATCGTTTTCCTGCCTCAAACGTATTCGCCTTAACGGGAATATTGATGGTTGTGAAATGCTCCTTGCTTGCTTTATTCGCATCACGCTGACCGATACGCTGTGTAATCGAGCTTTCATGCAACTCCTTCTTCTCAAATTCATCATCTGTATAGTCGGAGGGGAACTGATATGCTGTTACGTTGCAATAATAGTCGCTCATTTCCGTATAGCCTGCATCGTATGTCACTGTTACAGGAATGGTAGTATCTGTCACTCTGACTGCGGCAACATCAATAGAAACGGTAGGTGTTGCCCAATCGGGTGCCGCCTCAACGGTTTTCGCATTGGAATATACCACTTTGCTTACGCCGTTTTTCACAAGCGTCAGCTTAATCATCAGCTTGGAGCCTGCTTTCAGCGGCTTTACGCTTTCTCTAAAGCCCATGGTTGTTACGCCGGGGCTGTAAATGCTGCTTTCTGCCGCAATTTTTGCTTTGCTTTCATCCAATTCCTCGCCTGTGTAGTTATACAGTACATAGCTTACGGAATCATAATAATTTCTTTCAAAGTTCAGATAGGTTTCCATCTTTGTATCGCCTTCGGATACATGCTCCTCTCTGATATAAGCAGAGGGTTCTATAATCTGAGGGGGTGCCTGAATGGTTTTTGCATCGGAGATTTTTACCACTTCGCTTTCGCCGCCTGGCAGCGTAAGCACCGCAACGATTTTATCTCCTGCCGTCAAATCATTGGTAAATGTAATTTTACTGCTGTATGCGGAAGGCGTTACCGCACCGGAATACAGCAAAGCATTTCCTACATTTGCACTGTCAAATGCACCACCATAGCGGTAGGTATACAGCTTCAAATTGCCTGTAAGCGCATTGTCGAAATCCGCCTTTACATAAAGATTCTTATCCGTAGAAAGAATTTTGGAGGAGGTAATTTCAACAGAAGGCTCTTTTACCACCTTGCCACCAATCAGAATATAAACCTTATCATCACTGTAATGGGTTCTGCCAGTGTCAACATCATATTTGTAAAGATATACCAATACATATTTTTCAGGCGTAAGATTTCCCTTTACATCAAAGGTATAGCTGCCGCTTCCCGTAAAGCTCTGACTCTTGAGGGATGCCGCATCATCCGGATGTGTATTGTTTCTGTCTGCAAGCCTTACAAACACATAGCCGCCCTTATAGCTGTCATATCCGTTTACGGAAACCGTAATGCTTTCCGTATCTGCTGTGAGTGCTTCGGGGGAAACGCTGATGCTGTCCCCTTCCGCTTTCGCTTTTACCGTAAAGGCTGTGCCGGGGTAATAATGCGTTTTATCTTCATCATCAACATAATAGATATAAGGAATAATCACATCCCCTGCCGTTAAAGCCTTTGTAATAGTGATTTCTACATTATCCCCACTGATAACAGGACTTTTACTGCCGACAGAAACGGGGTCTCCATATACATCAGCGTCTCCGTTTTCTTTTGCTTTATATAGGATAATCATTCCCTTGCCGGAGGGGATTAAATCCGTTTTGCTCACCGCAAGACTTACCTTGGTATCCCCTTCATATACATTCCCGTTCACAATCAGTACGGGCTTTTCCATCTCTGTCTCCAAAACAACGGGAACCGCATTGGAATATGCAACAACCGTTCCGCCCTTCATCAGCACTGCCGCAACATATTTGCCTGCTGCCAATTCCTTTTTTATAGCGGAATTTTTCTCTACCGAAACCGTTCCTGCTTCGGAAACACTCTTGTTGCCGAAAAATTCCCAATCGTCCCCCTGTACCGCATCCGCAGACGCATATTGTCTGATGATAAGGTTAGAGCCTTCTTCCACATCACCGGCAACCACAACGCTTACTGCGCTCGCACCTGCCTTAATTTTATCTGCGTTGATTTTCACTGTCGGCGCAACAGGCACAGCAGGAATCAAAACGGAATCATCAGGGATGCTCTCCGCCTCATAGTCATTGCCTTTGGGGATATACAGCGCCGTATTCTGGTTCCAATATACAACGGCACGCACACGATAGCCTGCCAGAAGCGGTTCCTCCAGATTGATTTCATAGTTTGTCAGATTTTTCGTAAACTGCAGCGGAATCGTCAATCTGCGCATATAGCTGCCTTCAAAGTCGAATGTTTTATCCTGCGGATATTGCTGGATGGAAACTGTCATATTGAAATCTACATTTTCATCCTTTGCGTATGCAAGCAATCTCTCATCTGCGGAAAAATTGATGTGCAGCTTGGTATCGCCTGCTTTTAAATCCGTATCCGCAATGCTTACCTCGGGCCATGTGTAATCCCGAAAGCCCTCGCCGTTTTTATCCACAACCGTAAGCTCACGGGATTGCTTTTGCTTGTAAAAAACATCATTCTTCGTTTCTGCAACAGGCACATTCAGATAAGCGCATACCTTCTGCCCCACCTTCAAAGGGAGAAGGGACCCTGCGAAATTACAGGTATAGCTTTTTCCGTTTTCCACCCGTACCGAATAAAGTTGCTTTGTGGCGGTGCTGTCGGGATCAAAGACTGTATTTGCGGGGTATACCGCAACAATCATGTAGCAGCTTTTCACACTGCTGTGCAGCTTCACATTTGCCGTAAGGGATGTTGCATCCTCTGTAATTTTTCCGTCTGCAAAACCATCTATTGTTACCTCGCAGCCTGCCAAAATTTCCGCCTGTGTCGGTTTGGTTGTTTCTCCGCCGGAAGAACCTTCGGAGGCAGTGACCGTAATCGGTGCAGAAGTATATTCCTGCATTTCACCGCTTGATCTATCATGCAGTACCGCTATTACCTCTTTGCCTTCCGTTGGTGCTGTTGTAAGCGTAATCGTATTACTTCCTTCGTTCAAAGCTGTATATCCAATCACACCGCTCAAGTCCGTATAGCTGAAAAGTTTAGTCGTGTCATACTCTTCTCCGCTGTCAAGCTGTATGACCTTTGCAAAGCCGGTTGTAATACCTTGTGCAAGTGTAACCTCAATCGATTTTGTATTCGGTGTAATGGTGCTTGTTGTGATGGAAATTCCCTGTTCCTGCGCAAATGCCGAAGCTGCCGCAAAAGGAACTGTCGAAATTGCCATAATAAGTGCAACAAGCAGACTGAATACTCTTTTACTGATGCTGCTGTAAATTGTTTTCATTTTCCTCCACCCTTCTCTAGTGATTTTTATATTGTTAGCTGCGGCTAACTAAATTCCATTATAATTTGCCTCTTTTTCATTTGCAACCGCTTTTTTCCTTCTTGATAAGTGTTCTCATTTTGGCACTGCAATAAAAAAATACCCTCCCTGCCATTTGGCAAAGAGGGTATCCTCCATTTAACAAATCAATTTTATTTTACGAATGTTTCACAAAAGCGCCTCAGCATAGATGCCACCCTGAGATACATCTACTTCTTCCTTGGGTGCTTCCTGCGGCTCTGTTTTTCCTTCTTCCTTGCCCTCTGCGGCACCCTCATTTACCTCCGCCGCTGCGTTTGTTTCCTCAGCAAGCGCCGACACAGACGTAAGAGAAAGCGCTATTGTCACGCACACCAACTGACTGATTAGCTTTTTCTTCATAAAATCCCTTCCTTCTCTTGTGTCCTTCCATCAAGCAATATCCTGCGAACGCTGTATTTTTCGACAAAACCCGCGAAAATACTGCATTTGCCAAAATTATAGCAGATTCTTTTCGCAATGAACATCCTACCAAAGTATGAGACGGCAACCTTATTTTTTCGCCGTTTTTGTAATAAAAAAATCGGCTTCCGCCGAAACCGATTTTTCTTCTTACATATTCTGCTTCAAGCAGGTTTTGATATCATCCTCGGGGTTGCTGACAGCACGCAAATCAAAGGTATCCACCAGATACTGCAGCACATTCGGGCTTAAAAATGCAGGCAGTGTCGGCCCCAAATAAATGCCCTTCACGCCAAGGCTCAAGAGTGCCAGCAAAACCGCCACCGCCTTCTGCTCATACCACGAAAGAATCATGGACAGCGGCAAGCCGTTCACATCCGTCCCAAAGGCATCTGCCAAAGCCGTTGCAATGCGGATGGCGGAATAGGCATCGTTGCACTGCCCCACATCAAGCAATCTCGGCAGACTTGCCACCTCGCCGAACTCCAGCTTATTAAATCTGTATTTGCCGCACGCCAAGGTTAAAATGATACAATCCTGCGGCACCTTTTTCGCAAATTCCGTATAATAATTTCGCCCCGGCCTTGCGCCGTCACAGCCGCCAATCAAAAAGAAATGTCTGAGCTTTCCGCTCTTGACCGCCTCCACGATTTTATCGGCATAGCCTAATGTGGCATGATGCCCGAAGCCGACCAAAATTTCATGTGCCTCCTCATCCTCGGGATAGCCGCCCAATTCCAACGCCTGCGCAATGATTTCGCTGAAATCCTTCTCGCCGTTTTCCTTCTTGCCGATATATTTCACGCCCTCCCAGCCGACCACATTCGTGCTGTAAATACGGTCCTTGTAGCTTTCTCTCGGGCGCATCAGGCAGTTGGTTGTCATCAAAATACACCCCGGCAGATTGTCGAACTGCTTTTGCTGATCCTGCCACGCACCGCCGAAATTCCCGACCAAGTGCGGATATTTTTTCAAGCCCTCGTAGCCATGGCAGGGCAGCATTTCCCCATGCGTATAAATATTGATGCCCTTGCCCTTCGTCTGCTTCAAAAGCATTTCCAAGTCCTTCAAATCATGCCCGGAAACCACGATAAACGGACCTTTTTTCATGTGAACATCAACGGTATGCGGAGAAGGATTGCCGTAAACCTCGGTGTTTGCCTCGTCCAGCTTCTGCATAACGGCAATCGCCATCTCGCCTGTGCGCATCGTCAAGCGAATCAGCTCCTCTACCGTCAGGTTATCATCCGTAATTGCCTCCAATGCCTCGATATAGAAATTGTCCACCTCGTCACTGTAATACCCCAACTCCCTCGCCTGATGCCCGTAGGCACTGATGCCCTTCAAGCCATACAGCACCGTCTGCCGCAAGGAGCGGATATCGGGATCTAAATCCTCATACATAATGCCTGCCATGGGTGCATCCTTGAGCATTTCGGTTTTGGTTTCGGGGAGGGTATAGGT
The DNA here is from genome assembly GCF_018785345.1 of Clostridium sp. MCC345. Classification (NCBI taxonomy): domain Bacteria; kingdom Bacillati; phylum Bacillota; class Clostridia; order Eubacteriales; family Clostridiaceae; genus Clostridium; species Clostridium sp. MCC345. Next base: position 151,670 of record NZ_WQPP01000003.1, on the reverse strand, counting down.
AACGTGTGCCGTATGATTGTCAATCTCCCCTGTCATGCCTTTCAGCGTATCCTTGATTTCCTGCGATTCCTTCAGCAGCTCCACATGAACCGCCGCATCAAAGTTTACATTCGTCAGCGTGGTAAACAGCACATTTTCGATAAAGCGAATCACGCTTTTGTCAATCTCCTTCCCCTGCGCAAGCAACGCCTTGCCGTAACAGCTGATACCCTTAATTTGAAAAATCAGCAAATCCTGCAAATTGGCAACCTCCGCCGTTTTTCCGCAAACGCCCAGCTTCGTACAGCCCTTGCCGTTTGCCGTCTGCTCGCATTGATAGCAAAACATTTCATAGCCTAAATCCATATTGTTGCTCATAAATCAACCGTCCCTTCTTTTCCTTTTGCAAGCTAGTGTTTCCCAACAAATGGAGATTATACGCAAACCGAAGCAGGAATCCGCCTGTTAAAATAATATACAAATTTTTTCCAATCCTACTTTAGTAGGATATACAAAAAGAATTTTTCCTGCTATAACGAATGTGAAATCACAATTAGAATTTTATGATTTTCACGGAAAAGGAGGAACGAGATGGGAAGACACACTTTTACCCAAAAATTCCTGCCTCTGGCGCTGGCGGCGCAAACGGCGTAATGCTGGATAGCAGCCTAAGCGTGAAAAAGACGGTAACCGCCACAGGGGTAAAAGCGCCCACCATCACAGGCGGCAGCAGTGGTGGTGGTGGCGGCACAGCATCCACACCGAAGATTGCAATCAACGGTTTGAAGAACCCCATCGGTGAGATTCAGATGAATGTCGGCGACCTCAAGGACGAGACAGAGGCGAAAAAATCCCTGCCGAGCATGGTAACGCTGTTGGTGGATAACAAGAAAATCAAGGATGTTACGGCGAAAATCAAAAATGGTGCCTTCGATGGAAATACCGCGGGCAGCTATACCTTTGTCGGGACGGTAAAAATCCCCGAGGGCTACGCCTACAGCAACGGCACACTGACCGCAAAAGCCACCATTACGGTTGTGGCAAACAATGCAACGAAGAAACAACTGACAACGGACACCATTGTGCAGTATGAACGAATAGAGTCGTACACTGAGATTGACAAGGAAATAAAAGAGGCTCTCCCGACCGAGGTTCTCCTGAAATGCGAGGATGGTTCTCTGATTGTAGGTACAATAAAAAATAAAGACAGCTGGAATCGTTTCGGTTCGCCATCGTCCAGCTCAGGCGAAATGAGTGGATATATGGAGTATCCATTCCACTGTGATTGCGCCAATATTACTCTACCCGCCGGGTATGTATTCTCACAATCAAGCACAATTACCGCTCATGTTTATGTAAAGAATAGGGATAATAGAAAGCTGCAGACAGCACTTAATGCGGCATGGGTGCAGTTGGATAGAACCATAAATTCGGAAGCCGAGGCACTGGCGAATCCGGACAAAATCTATCTGCTGCCGACAAACGACGACGAAAGGAATGTTTCTCAAGGGGTAAAATATGTGCAGGAAAGCGTAGCCGGTGCGCTGAAGAAACTTTTGACCGACGGCGAACATTCAATAAAGAACGCAGACAGCTATAACCCCGGTGCAGACAACCGCAATCAGAAAACCATTGATACCTTTGCGGATCAGATAACGACTGCAGCGAAAAAACTCGAGACTGATCTGGGTAACGCCAAAACAGGCGATGCATTTACGGATGAGAATATTTTGGCAAATATAAGGACATGGCTGGGGACGGGTAACAGCAATTATGCTTACTCAGATAGCAAACAGCCATGGACACCGGAGAAGTACAATGCGATTGGCAGTACGAATGGCATTGCCTTGCCGTGGGAGGCTACATGGATCAAAATCAATGACACCGGAGATACCGCGTCAAGCTTGTATGGAGCATGCAAGATAATGCCGGTGCAGAACTACTATGGGAGAATACCGGCGGAGACAAGAGACAATATATACGGGTAACCGGAAAGGCGACTGAGCCGCAAACCGTACAGCTGACCGTTACGGCACTAAATTATACGGATTCCAACGGTAGCACGGTGAACTTGGGCCAAGAGGTTGCGACTTACACCTGCACAGTCGGTGCGCCGGTCAGCAAAGCAGACGAATTACCCACACTGCTTACCTCCGGCAAAGATAAAGCTAATGTCTATATTCGCCTGAAAGGCACGGGAACCGCTTCTGTGATTACAGTGTCCGATGAAGCAGACATAAGCGCGGAAGAGACCGTCAATTCTAGCAATTCCGGATTGTTTCAAGATTCTATCTCCGTGGGATCAGCCACTACGGAAACAGATACCACTCCACCAAATTTTGTTGTATTTTTAGGCATGACAGTCACATCGGAGCAGCTTCCTGCGGTTGCGGTGAATAGCTTCGATAGAGAGGAAAAGAACCCCCACAAAACAACCTCAGTGACATTTACCATCCCGTCCGACAAAGTTTCCCTCGCGAATGAGGGGAAAACAGCCGGCTGGTATATCCCGCAGGGTGGCTTGAAGCTGACAGCGGAGGATGTGCGGGTGTACCAACCCAAGGTTCTTGCCGAAAAAGCTAGCGTTGCGGATACAACAGTGACAGTGCCGCTCCAAGTTCTGTTTCTGAATGAGGGTAAGACTCTGAATGTGGCTCTTGTACCGACGAGCACAACATCCTACGACGGCAAAGACAATAATGCAATTTCCGGCACAGATATGCGCAATACGGAAAGTAAAGAGCCTCATTACTACTTCGCCCTATCCGGCAGCCAAAAGTACGAGTACCGTATACCCATCAGGCGCTATACGGCAACATTCGACAATGTCACAGCAGGTACCTATGCTGTTTGGGTTCAGGTTGATGACACGGATACGTGGGTCAAGGTAGGGGATAGCATAACTGTCGGCAATACGGCAGGCGGGGATTCCGATAACACCGGGAATCCTACCACCGAATAATCGCAAAATTCAAAAAGGCAAGGGAATCCTTTGATTCCCCTGCCTTTTTCTTTGCACTTACGCCAACGCAGCAGAGCAAAAAGCGCGCAGCACCTACGAATATCTCATCGACCTGACGGATGACCCCGATGTGCTCGCGCCACTACGCTTCCTGCGAGAACGGGAAATCGTGCATTTCCAGCGTTTCGGAGAAGCTCTGGACTACGCCAGAGATTATCTGAAGCAGCAGCATTATTTCTTCATGCAGAAAAACGGCTGCAACAGCTGACAAATCATAGACACTGTTAAGCCGGTGTATGCACTGCATTCCTATTTCAGGCAGCCGTTAAAGGCCCGTCTTATTCTGCCTGCATAAAAAAAAGACCATCGATTTCTCGATGGTCTTTTCCGCAATTACTGCGGATGACAGGACTTGAACCTGCACGGGCGCAATGCCCACTAGAACCTGAATCTAGCGCGTCTGCCAGTTCCGCCACATCCGCACAACTTAGTGTGCTTGACTATAATACCGTATCAAAAAGAGTTTGTCAACACCTTTTTTAAAATTTGTTCCCCAAAAAATACATTCTTTTTCAAATCGAAATTCAATCCTTCCTTACCGCCTGACACCGGATGAAAAGTTGAAGTTCCCTATTTATTTTGGTATGGTATAATAGTATTCTATTCAAGAATGGTATAGGAGCAGTTGTAGTTCCCTATTTATTTTTGGTATGGTATAATAATCACGCCCACCATCCGCCTGTCCTCAATGTTGTAGTTCCCTATTTATTTTTGGTATGGTATAATGCAGAAGGATACAACCAACGTGTCAGAAACGTTGTAGTTCCCTATTTATTTTTGGTATGGTATAATCCTTTTGGCTCACGTTAAGCAGAATATGATGTTGTAGTTCCCTATTTATTTTTGGTATGGTATAATAGGCAGATAAAACCCCTTGAAATCTAAAGATTCCAAGGGGTTTTATCATTTTGTTTTTTCCCTTTTTATAGCAGTGTAAGCTGTTCTCCGGAAAAAGATTTTTCATTTTTTGACATCACTCCAAGAAGAACAGCCATATTTTGATATTGCTTCTCCGTAATTACCAATAATCTAACCGAGCCATTCGGCGGTAAGCTTGCTTTTAATCTCTTTGTATGCTTTTCTACTGCATCATTTCCATTGCAAACACGAGAATAAACAGAAAATTGAACCATATAGTATCCTTCTTTTAACAAAAAGCTTCTAAACCTTGCTGCTGCCTTTCGTTCTTCCTTCTTTGTTACAGGGAGGTCAAAAAATACAAGCATCCGCATATACTTACTCATATTCATGCTGCCTCAAGGGCAAAATTGCACATAATTTTAATTGATCTTCTCCCGCAATAATACTCGATTGAAAGGTCTGCACTGTTTTTTCCACTCCATAAAACAAAGGATGCTTCTGTGTACCAAACAAAACATCACAGCTTATCAAATGGTATAATATCTGTTTATCTTCCGTTGTTAAAAAATTCTGCTCTTTCTCCTGCATCTGATACACACATAAATCTACTACGGGACGAAACACCTCCATGATGTCATCCGCAAGATTAAATGCATTTAATTGGCTATGGTGATGAATACCAAGGGCCGGCTCCAGCCCATATACTGTTAAGCTACGGCAAACTAAGCCTCTGATAATAGCATATCCATAGTTCAATCTGGCATTCGTCACAGTATCTTGTCCTCTTGAAAATCCACTGCCGAACAAATATTTGAAGTATTGTGCAGCCGCAACCGCTTCCATGTTATCCTTATCATTCAGTTTTACCTTTTTCGCAAATGACATAATTTGGTCATCTCCGGATAACGATGCTAACTCCAGAACCTTCGCTTGATTCCTAATCTTCTCAACAACTATTTTTGACCACAAATGTTTCTTCAATGTCTCTTTCGTCTGTATCTGTGCCTGCAACAGTTTATATTTTCTGCTATGTGTATGAAATCCATTGACTATTCCACAAGGCAAATGCTTTTCATCACAAAAGAAAACCAAAATACCATTTCTCGCACACTCCGAAAGAGCAGCAACGGAAATATTGCTTTGATTGTTTTCTATCATGACAGTAGAAATATCTTCCATAGGAAACGAGTATTCTTCCGTTGTTTTTACAACCAATTGTCTATTCCTTATATTGATTTTAGAAGGTGATGATATAAAAATATTTCGGTATGCCATAAGACCACCTCTTTACTTTCTTTCCTCCACCGCCGCCTTGTATTTATTGCCTAATACATCCACATGATATTTTTCAATACGGCTTAATGTTTTAACACCCAAGCTCTGAATCGTATAGTTGTTATCATGTGTCACAACTGTAATAGTGGCCCCTGAGATTTTTGCCTCTCTATAATAAACAAACGCTTCTTCTGCCTCAAAGGAATCTTTTTTCTCGCCTTTTTTCTTTGTAAACTTCTTAGGAGTAGAGGACTTAATATACAGTAAGTCATTTGGATAAATCGAATACAGGAAATCTTCATCCTTCATGTTCTTCCAATCATGATACTCCTTATGTGGCACACAGGCTTTTTTAGGCAGTTCCTTTTTAATTAAATCGGAAATATAAATCGGAATAAAATAATATCCTTCCCCCTCTACATAATACAAATCAATCCTTACCATATTGCCATTTGCGGCAACACCATGATTGACGGGTATATTCAAATTAGAAACATCGTAAATCTTAACCTTTTTCACTTTTGGAGCAACACCCCCATTCGGTGTCGGTTTATACACAAAGCCTTCGGGGAATGCCTTTTTCCCGTTTCCGCCGGCTTCTTTCAGGCGGCTCCGTAACAGCTCATATAACAGAATATCACTGGAAGGATTATAATACCCCTCAATTTCGCCGTCCTTGTCCAGCTTCAGTTCCTGAATAGGTGTCTTTGTTACAGTTCTCATTTTGCCATCTACTTCACGGTAGGCACGAATCGTCTCTTTATGCGCTTGTCCTGTCACCTTTTTCTTTGTCATTCTGGAAACAAAAATCGGTTTGATACTATCGATATCCACATCCTGATAATTCGCAAGAGACACCTTCCGCAGCATCTCTTTTGGCTCCTTACAGGTACGAATATCCAATTCTGTTGAAAATTCCGGCCATGGCATAGGAAATTTTTCCCTCATCACAGCATCATCTTTATTCAAATATCGATTTTCTTCCCGCTTCGCATATTCCGTTACCGTCCGAACGATACCCGGCGTAATACATGCGACTACAACCGCATCAACGCTGTGGTGCAAATCACCATCTTCTCTGACTTTGTTGATCCCCCAGCGCTTTCTCATATATGCAGTTACTCGACCATTTACAGCGGTAACACGCTGTTTTCTATCATATGCTTCATCAAACAAAAGGTAATCCTTGATGTAGTTCATCATAAATCTCGTAATAAACTGTGTATCCTGTAAGCTTCTCTGCTTCATCTCTCCTATATCTTCCTCTGTAAGTATAGGCTTCAGCAGCTTTTCTCTTTTTGCTCTGTTTTTTATCAGCGTGTTTACACGAATTTCATATTCTTCCTTATCCGCAACATATTGCATCGGAATCCGATTTCCTTTATCCCTGTTTGCTTTTGTCAGAACAAGCACCTTGTTGGTATAGCTATCATCAAAAGAAATACTATACGGAATAATATGGTCAACCTCATAATAACCGGGTACAAACAAATTCTCCGCCTTGATTGGTTGGCCGGTATAAACACATTTGCAATCCTGCTCCTGCCAAAGCTTATACTTCACAATATCCTGACCGGAAGGTTGTGCAACATGGAAGGTATCCTTAATCTCATCATAAATTCTTTGGTTCTGTGCAGCATTATCATTCTGCTCTTTCTCAATTCGTTTCCTATCCTTAAAGGACTTAGACATCTCTCTTGCAAGCTCGATATTAACTGCAGCCGGAGAACCATGTCTTTTAATAATCTCATTTACAACCTTGATTGTCTGATTGATTGCTCTTTTTACCACAGGGCTTGTAATATCATATGTATCTCCCGGAAGCTTCGGCAAATACTTTTTCTTTTCCGCAACACTGTGTGCCCGAAAATCATAACCGGCCTGTTCGCAAGCCTTATCATAAGTCAACCCTTTTTCTAAATAAGGAATCACCTTCTGCATTGCTTTTACAGACAAACTACCAAATTTTGAAAAATTTTTCATTCCCAAAATTGCATTGATTTCCTCTTTTGAAAAATTACCTTCTAAAAGCGCTTGTTGAATTTTGTCATCGGTTTTATAATATGTAATTGCAGTACCGATTAAGTCTCTTTGCGTATTGCTAATCTGTAAAATATGATTTTTACTTATCTTATCAAATGCTTTACGCATCTCATGGTACACAGGCAAATACTGGAATTTTGCAGCCTCTACCTCTTCCACTTCTTTTCGGCCATAGGTTAAATTAGAAAACAGCGCATCTTGCCCCATCTCCAATTCCTTGCGTATTCGCTTGTAATCAACCTTCTCCGTTTTATGGCATAAAGCAAACAATTTATTTCTTTCATCATCCGTCAATCGTCTTTTAATGCCGTCTTGTAAAATACCGATACTATTCATTTTCTGCCACAAATTAAATAGTTCAAATGTATAAGTAGCCTTTGATGCACGTTTTTCCTCTTTCTCAAAGGGACATTTTCCAACCATTTTTTCAATCTGATTTCCGGCATAAGGACTTTCTCCCCCCGGACCTTCTTCAAATGCTCTTTGGCTAAAAAGAATCTCCAAATATTTTTCAGAAAATGCATCCGTAACATATAAACTGCCGAATGCCTTCTGCTTCTCAAAAATGATTCCAATTTCTTCTTTCAATTGACTGCGCAGAAATGTATTGGAATAATCCCCGCCTTTGTTCCTTTTGTTTTCCGCAAACCGTTCATCTTTCCACAGCATCTCACCAACTGTGCGATATCCTTTTTCCTTCAAATATTTTTCATTATCGGCTGTTGCGGCAAGCAGCTTTCCTTCATCAGAACCCTTTTTTTCATTTTTGCGATTCGATTTAAAGCCTCTTCTTTGCGCAAAATGAATCAAAAGCCTTGTCAGCTCCTCATTATTTAACTTTCTCTCCAATGATTCATATCTAATTTGGTAAATATCCATTAGAATATTACCTTTTGCATGATATAGAGAATCCAATTTTTCTTTTGTGTAGATACCTTCGCTCTGTATAAGTGCTTTGATTCTGTCCAATCTATGCTTATGCCTTCTATTTCGCCTGCGAGCCCCCCTCGCCTCTCTGCGAGGTGCTGCAAGAGAAGACCCATCATTCGGATTCTCTGCCGCTTCAAAAGTCCTCACATGCATATCAATGATTCTATTTGGCTCTCCATAATGGTCTATATTTAGTATCGCAGCCCCTACCGATGTAGTACCAATATCTAAACCTAATCTGTACACAAAAGCACCCCCTCATATATCACAAAAATATTATATAATCAATTATAAAACAAAAGCGCCGCGACAAGCGCGGCACTTTCGGGTTACAGCACCATGCTTTCACAAGGGCTTTATTGCAGTAACCTATTTACTTTTGGTATAGTATAAGTATTTTCATACTAACATGTTCCTTCTTGGCTGTCAAGCTCTCCTTGTCGATGAGCTACACCCTCGTTTTCAAATTTTGTTCTCAAAAAATACAATCCATTCTCTCAGATAAGGACTCCCCTCGGAAAACAAAAAAGACCACCGATTTTCTCGATGGTCTTTTCCGCAATACTGCGGATGACAGGACTTGAACCTGCACGGGCGCAATGCCCACTAGAACCTGAATCTAGCGCGTCTGCCAGTTCCGCCACATCCGCACAACTTAGTGTGCCTGACTATAATACTGCATCAGAAGAAAAATGTCAAGCATTTTTCGATAAAATTTTTTCTTTTTTTTAAATCTTTCTTTTATCTCCGGAAATACAACTTCTTTTTGGAGAATAAAAAAGACCACTGCAATCCACAATGGTCTTTTCCGCAATTACTGCGGATGACAGGACTTGAACCTGCACGGGCGCAATGCCCACTAGAACCTGAATCTAGCGCGTCTGCCAGTTCCGCCACATCCGCACATCTCAGTGCGCTTGATTATAATACCGCACCGAAACACTTTTGTCAACACATTTTTTATATTTTTTTCATTTTTCTCTTTTACAGGAACAGCGGCACCAAAAGCGGCACCAGAAGCGTACACACAATGCCGTTCACAAAGGCAAGCACAGCAATCGTACCATTCGTGTTCTTGCTGATAATGCCCAAGGTGGTATCCATAGAGGTAGCCCCTGCCGGCGCAATGGCGGAATAATAATTCAAATGGCTTGCCACAAACGGCACAATGACAAACGTCAGCATTTCACGAAACACATTTGCGAGAAACGCAATCGTACCGCCGACGGGGTTGCCTGCCTCCGTAATCAGCACGCCGGAAAGGCTATACCAGCCCAAGCCTGCGGAAATCGCCAAGCCCTCCTTTGCAGGCAGGGAAAGCAAAAAGGCAGTCACCACACCGCCGCAAAGGGAGCCGAGCGCAACCCCGAACGGAATCAGCAAAATCCGAAAGCCCAATTCCCTAATGCGTGTGAAAACAGCCTTATTCAGCCCTGTATCAATCCCGACGGAAAACAAAAGGAGCAGCAGCATATAGGTGGATGCGCTATCCAGAAAGCCGCTCACATCCGCAGGCATCAGGTATCCTGCCCCAACGCCAAGCACCAGAACAATCAAAATCACAAGGCTCATTTCTTCCCCTCCTTCTCCAAAAACAGCGTGGAAAGAATATAAACCACAGCAATACTGCCAATCGCCGTCATCACTGCAAACAGCACTGCCTTACCACCCAAAAGCGGCAGGCTTCTGACCACCTCACCATTTCTGCCGATACTCACGCCCATGCAGAAAATCAAAAGCAGCAGCCAAACCGTCTGCAATCTGCTGTTCCAGCGGATTCCCCTCTCCCGAATCCAACCTTGATAGCCAATCAAAACCCCTAATCCGATTGCCAAAAAGATATATCTCATATTTCATCCCTCCAAAAGCTGCCCCTACGCAAAGCGCAGAGGCAGTAAGCTTACAGAACTTATTTTTTTAGCATATCCCGTTTAGGATAATTTTTCGCGGATTGCGTCAATGCTTTCATCCTCGATATATTCGTCATAGGTCATCTGTCTGTCGATGATGCCGCCGGGCAGGATTTCAATGATTCTGTCTGCAATGGTCTGCACAAACTGATGGTCGTGGGAATCAAACAGCAGTGTCCCCTTATACTCCGTCAGCCCTTCATTCAGTGCTGTAATAGATTCCAGATCCAAATGGTTGGTAGGCTCATCCAGAATCATCACATTTGCGCCGCTCATCATCATCTTGCAAAGCATACATCTTACCTTTTCACCACCGGAAAGCACGCCGGCCTCCTTCAGCGCTTCCTCACCACTGAACAGCATTCTGCCCAGCCAACCGCGAATATCGGAATCGTATTGCTCGCCTTCCTTTGCAAAGGGACGCAGCCATTCAATCAGGCTGTCCTTGTTGCCCTCAAAATATTCTGTGTTATCCTTCGGAAAATATGCGGTTTTTGTGGTAATTCCCCATTTAAAGCTGCCCTCATCCGGCTCCAGTTCGCCCATCAGAATCTGGAACAGCGTAGTTCTTGCGATTTCATCCTTGCCGACAAAGGCAACCTTTTCGTGCGGGCGAATCATAAAGCTAACATCATTCAGCACCTTCTTGCCGTCAATGGTTTTGGAAATTCCATCCACCAAAAGCACATCGTTGCCGACCTCTCTGTCCTGCTTAAAGCTACAGAAGGGATATCTGCGGCTGGAGGGCTTAATGGTATCCATCTGCAGGTTATCCAACAGCTTCTTTCTGGAGGTTGCCTGCTTCGCCTTGGAGGCATTCGCACTAAAGCGCTGGATGAAGTCCTGCAGCTCCTTAATCTTCTGTTCCACGCGCTTATTCTGATCCTTCAGCTGACGCTGTGTCATCTGGGTATAACTGTACCAGAAATCATAGTTGCCGACAAACATGGTAATCTTGCCATAATCGATATCCGCAATATTTGTGCAGACCTTATTCAGGAAATGACGGTCATGGGAAACTACGATAACCGTATTTTCAAAGTTCATCAGGAAATCCTCCAGCCATTTGATCGCATGGATATCCAGATGGTTGGTAGGCTCGTCCAGAAGCAGAATATCGGGATTGCCGAACAATGCCTGTGCCAGAAGCACCTTCACCTTCTGTCCGCCTGTCAGCTCCTTCATCTTCGCATAATGGAATTCATTCGTAACCCCCAGACCGTTCAGCAGCATTTCCGCATTGGATTCCGCAGCCCAGCCGTCCAGCTCCGCAAATTCACCCTCCAGCTCTGCCGCCTTAATGCCGTCCTCGTCTGTGAAGTCCTCCTTCATATAAAGTGCGTCCTTCTCCTTGCGGATATCATACAGTCTTTTATGCCCATATAACACGCACTCTACCACATCAAACTCATCAAACAGGAAATGGTCCTGCTTCAGAACTGCCATTCTTTCCCCGGGGGTAATGAATACAGAGCCCTTATTGGGTTCCAGCTCCCCTGCAAGAATTTTCAGAAATGTGGACTTACCGGCACCATTGGCACCAATCAGTCCGTAACAGTTGCCCTTTGTGAAATTGATATTCACATCGTTGAAAAGTACTCTGCCGCCATATTGGAGGCTGACACCCTGTGCAGCGATCATGTTTTTCTCTCCTTTTTCTCATTCCTTTTTTTATTACGCTACGGCACCTTCGCCGCCATGTTCAAAAAACAAACTAAATTTGATTATAACATGAATATCATACAAAATAAAAGCCCTATTTCCCATAAAATCCACTGAAATCAAAGAAAAACCCGCCCTGCGCCATGCAAAACGGGTTTTTGTTGTCTCTTATTTCTTATTTATCGGATTCCAACATGGAAATCTCTCTTTCATAATTGATAGCACTGCTCTTGACCTCATCCGGAATCTCTCCAGCCTTCACATTGCCCAGTTGTGTCAGCTCGGAGGAAATGCGGTAGGTTTGCACGGTGATACCACTGCTTTCATTATCACTGCTCAGCTCCGAAAGCACATTATTCGTGACCTTTTCCAAGGCCTGCGCCAAATCTATTTCATAGGAAATCGGCGCGCCTGTTTTTTTGTCCAACACAAAGGTAACAGGCACATCCCCTATACCCTTGAAATAAACCTCAGAAAGGCTGCTCATGCCTGCAATCTGGAAGAAACGTCCTGCCGCCTCCACATCATACAGCTTTTCCGCAGGGATATCCGCAGAAATGACAGCCTTGCCGCCGTTCTCCTGCATGGTGCAGTTTTCTGCCGCCGCAAGCAGGGTTTCCATGTTTTCCGCCGTGTTGTAAATCTGCACGCTGTTCATGGCATCGGTTTTCTGCAAGGTCATTTCCGTCCATTGTCCATCATAATTCATGTATTGATTCACGCCATCCTCGTTCTTTTCCGCTTCGCCCTTTTGCAGATAAAGAATGTATCTCTGGCTGCCATTATCAAAGCCCATATCCGTATCCACTTTCATATAAAGCGGCTCCTTCACGAAGGTTACGGTTCCCTTTGTAGTCATGCTGCCCCTTCCTGCGTTGTTCATTGCAATCGTGGCATCAAAATTCGCCGTAAAGCTGTCCTGTCCTGCAAGTGCCGTTTTTGCCGCCTGCACATATTCCTCCGCAGAGCCGAGCGCCGCCTCCTGTGTACCTGCGCCACAGCCGGATAAAACCAGACAGACAATAATAAAAGTCATACCCAATCCTCTGCTTTTTCTTTGTTTCTTCATAGGGATTCCTCCTTCATGCCTTCGCGCCGCAGCCCGACAAAAGGCAACAGAACACCGCTTTTCTCAATCCGATTGTAGCGTAAATCTCCACTCATTGCAAGTAAGTTCCCCTTTTCTTCATAAAATTCTAAGAAAATTGTAAGAATTGAGGGATAATTCTCCACTTCACAGATACTGATACCTCTTTCGCAGGGCGGAGAAAGCACCTATGGTAATCAGGATAGAGGCAAGCTCCGCCACCGTAATGGCGCACCAAACGCCATCCAAGCCAAAAAAGAGAGGCAAAATCAAAACTGCCGCCACCTCAAAAACAACTGTACGCAGGAAGGAAATTGCCGCAGAAACCATCCCGTTGTTCAATGCCGTAAAGAAGGACGAACCGAAAATATTAAAGCCGCTCAAAAGGAAGGAAACCGCATAAAAGCGAAGTCCTCTCACAGTCATGGCATAAAGCTGTGCATCATAGCCGACAAAAAGCCCCGAAAGCACGCCGGCAAAAAGCACCCCTATCGAAAGCAGCACAATGCCTGTCCCCAAAAGCAGCTTCAGGCTCTTTTTCAGCACATTCTGCAGCTCCGCCTTCTTCCCCGCACCATAGTTGAAGGCAACGATGGGCGCAGAGCCATAGGCATAACCCAGATAAATCGCAATAAAAATAAAATTGACATATAGAATCACGCCATACGCCGCCACGCCGTTTTCCCCCGCAACCTTCATCAGCTGTGCATTATAGAGCATTCCCACCGAGGACATGGAAATATTCGACACCAGCTCGGAGGAGCCGTTCGTACAGGTTCGCAGCAGCGCACCCCCCAGTAATTTTGTTTTTACCAAGGCAAGCCGACTGCTGTTTTTCCTTGCAAAATAAACAAAGGGAATCAAGCCGCCGACACATTGCCCCAATGCCGTTGCCACCGCCGCACCTGCCACGCCCCAGCCAAGCACCGCAATGAACAGCGCATCCAGAACCATATTCGTCAGCCCTGCCGCAACCGTTACAATTAAGCCAAGCTGCGGCTTTTCCGCTGCAATCAAAAAATTCTGGAACATATTCTGGAGCATATAAAAGGGAATCCCCAAAAGCACAAGCCTCCCGTAAATCATGCCGTAGCCGAGCATGGCATCATCTGCGCCCATTTTAAGAAGGATTTTTTTCAATGCCGCAATGCCGAGCATCGTCAGCACAAGCCCCAAGCCAATCGCAAAATAAATCAGCATGGAAAAAATCCGATTTGCCTCCTCTTGCTTGCCCTCTCCCAAGGTTTTCGCCACAAGGGCAGTGCCGCCTGTCCCCAGCATAAAGCCGAAGGCGCCCAAAACCAATGTGAAAGGGATCACAAGATTGACTGCCGCAAAGGCGGTTTTCCCAACAAAATTGGAAACAAACAGCCCATCGACCACGCCATAAATCGAGGTCAAAATCATCATGGCAACCGAAGGGATGACAAACCGAATCAGCCTGCGATAGGTAAAATGATCCGATAATTGGATATTCATACGTCTTCTCTCCTTTTCAATTCAAAAAAACAGCCCGGTTATTTGCATAACCGAGCGCACTCGACATCTTTTCAACTTTGTAATTGCGACTACAAGTTCTCCGATGAAGATATATTTTATTTGATGATGACTATTGTAACAGAAATAAAGGTGCTGTCAATCCCCTTTCTTATGCCCTTATGCCAAATCCACGCCAGCAATATGCCGGATAACCTCTCCTGCCAGAATCATCCCTGCCACAGGCGGCACAAAGGAAAGACTTCCGGGAATCTGTCGTTTGCCCGTCTCCTGCGATTCTGCCGGCTTTTGGGGCAGCTCCTTGGAATAAACCACCTTCACGCCGCGAATGCCGCGCACCTTCAATTCCTTCCGCATCACCTTCGCCAGCGGACAGACGCTTGTTTTGGAGATATCCGCCACCTCAAAACGGGTCGGGTCAAATTTATTTCCTGTCCCCATGGAGCTGATAACCTCTGTCCCCGCTTTTTTCGCTTCTTCTATCAGAATCAGCTTGGAGGTCACCGTATCAATCGCATCCACAATGTAATCATACGAAGCAAAATCCAGCAAATCCCTGTTTTCCGCACCGTAAACCACAGGATATTCCACCACCTCGGTCTCCGGCAGAATCTCATGAATTCGCTCTGCCATGACAGACGTTTTCCTTCTGCCAATCGTTTTCTGCGTTGCAATCAGCTGACGGTTGATATTTGTCAGGCTTACCACATCTCCATCCACAAGGGCAAGGTGTCCCACGCCGCCTCTTGCCAGTGCCTCTGCCACAAAGGAGCCGACACCACCAATACCGAACACTGCCACACGCGCCTTTCTCAGTTTTTCTATGCCTTCCTCTCCCAGAAGCAGCTCCGCTCTGGAAAATTCATTCAATTCGCTCATATCATTCCTCTCATTCCTTTGGTTCTCTCAGCTCCTTGGGCAGCTTTTCCCAAGGCAGCCGCTCATACAAACGGAAAATCTTTCGCACAATGCTGTCGCCGCCATGTCCCTTTAACTGCCGCTTCGCCGCCGCCTTTGCTTCCGCTTCGGCATCCGCAGTTGCATAGGAAAGCTGTGCAGAGGTCAGCATGGAAAGATCGTTTCGGTTGCTGCCAAAGGCAACACATTTCTTCTGCGGGATTTCCTCCATCAGCCGCTCCAGCATATATTTCTTCGTTGCATTTTTATGATAAATCTTCAAATGACAGTATGTCTCCGGCGTTTCCGATTTATCCCGCAGGAAAAGCAGCTCCTGTTCGGTATCCATCTCTTTTAGTTCTGCCTCCAGTGCATCCGCATCCGCATCCTGCAGCACCAGCAGGATATACACCACAACACCATCCTCCGGCATTTCTCCATAAATATAATTGCGGTAAGGCGATCGGCGGTTAGAAAGATACAATTCTCGTTCCACCTCATTTTTAAATTCGCCAAAATAAATCAAAAGCACATTTTGCCAGACCACGTTCAGGAAATAATGATACTCCTTCTCCTTCACAAGGGTGCAGATTCTGTCCACCCATTCCTTCGGCAGTCCGCTTGTCGCACGGTATCGCTTATCCTTCACATCATACAGCACCGCCCCATCCATCGCGATAACAGGCAGGCGCAAATCAAGCCCCTTTAAATCCGCCATCAGCGAAGCGGGTGTACGCTCTGTCGCAATGGTAAACGGCAGGCCATCCTGCAAAAGCTGATTCAGCTCAAAGGAGGCATAGGGCGAAATACCGTTTTTTTCGTCGTATAATGCCCCGTCAAAGCCCGTCACAAAGAGATAGTCCTCTGTCCTTTTCCGTGGCAGATGCAGATTATTGACCCCCAGAGAAACCAGAATCCCGATAATCGTTTCGACAGAACGATTGATTGCCCCCTCCAGTGGCGTATACCCCACATTAGAGAGGCAGACACTCAGCAGTACAATCCCTGCCAGCGCAGAAGCACCCGTGCGCTTCAATAAAACCGTCACATACATCACAGGAATGACCGCAAAGGAAATCACCAGATATCGCAGGATACGCACCTGATAGGGAATATATTGGATCAGATACAGCACCAGAAGCGCAAAGACTGCCCCCAGCAGTGTGCCGATAATACGGTTTATGGAAACCTGTATGCTGTTTTCCGCATAGGGCTGCATACAGATAATCGCGGCAATCGTAGAAAAAATCGGTACGCCTTCCTCTCCGCGCAGAACATAAAGAAAAAAGCAGATGGCAACCGCCAATGCTGTTTTCACCATACGCATACCGACTCTCGGAATATTTGCAACCATAGGATTTCACTCCTTTTCGCTGTTCTTATTGGCAAAGTATAGAGGAAATCCCTTCTTTCTGTCAAGCTATCTGCCAAAAAAATGCAGGAAAATGCTTATTTTACACGGTTTCCCCCTCACATAACAAAAAAACGCAGACTTTTCATCTGCGCTTTTTTTATAAATATGCCGTACCCTCTGCCACTATAGCAACACTGCCCGTAATTTCAATTTTCGTAACCGCTCCATTCTGATAAGAAACCGTTGCGTGCATCACGCCGCCGGGCTGCTTGAGGGAAACGGTAATATCCTTTTTCTCCCTTGCCGCCAGATATGCCCCGACAGCAGAGGTTCCGCTGCCGCAGCCTCTTTCCCAAATGAGACTGACATCCTCCACCGCAACCAGAGGTTTCAGGCTTTTCTCCTTCTCATCAAACAGCAGAAGCCCAAACACAGGCGGCAGCTCCTTCGCCCAGACCCTTGCCGCGCGTTCTGCCTTTTTTGCCGCATTCTCGCCCCAAAGGGACACAGGGACGAGGATATGCGTAATGCCTGCGAAAACAACTGCGGTCAGTTCGATTCTTTCGCCATCCAGCGTAAATGCTCTCGTTTCAATGCACTGCGGCAGGGGCATTGCCACCCTGCCAAGAAAGCGGTGCTCCGTTTCTCGTTCTATTTCGCAGCGAACAAGCTCCTCCGCACCGGAAACCTCAAGCGTAATTTCCGTTTTTTCGCCAATCGGCAGATTTTTCTTCTTCGCCAGCCATGCCGCCAGAGAAAGACTGGCATTGCCGCAAAATTCCCCTGCCATCATTTGCAGGCGTTTTTCTGCCGCAGGATTTTCCGCTTCCTCGATATAGCCTGCCTGCTCAGCGTATACACTGCCATAGGCAATCAGCCTTTCTGCCACAGCAAGCTGCTTCTCTCTTGCCACAGGCGTTTCGATGAGCAGCGTCATATTTTCCGTAGGGCTTGCTTTGATGAATTTCACTTCCATCCGACCACTTCCTTACTGCTGAAAACGGCTCAGGAAGGCTTTGGTACGTTCTTGCTGGGGATGATTGATGACCTGTTCGGGTTCGCCCTCCTCCACAATCACGCCGCCATCCATAAAAATAATATGATCGGAAACATCCCTTGCAAAGGACATTTCATGTGTCACGATTACCATTGTCATGTGTTCCGCCGCCAAATCCTTGATAACCTTCAGAATTTCGCCCGTCAGCTCAGGGTCAAGCGCGGAGGTCGGCTCGTCAAAGAAAAGAATTTTCGGCTTCATCGCCAATGCACGCGCGATAGAAACACGCTGCTGCTGTCCGCCCGAAAGCTCACAGGGATAAGCGTTTTCCTTGTCCGCCAGTCCCATTTTTTTCAGCAGCTCCCTTGCCTCGGCATAAATTTCCTCTTTTTTGCGCCTGCCGATCAGAATCGGCGGTTCGGTGATATTTTTCATGACGGAATAATGAGGAAACAGATTAAAATTCTGGAACACCAGACCGAAATGCTTTTTGATGCCCTGCAGGGTTTCCTTTGCGGCATAAACCGCCTTGCCCTGTGCGTCCGCCTTTGCGGCATAGTCTCCCAGATAAATCAGATCGCCGCCGTCCATGGTTTCCAGCATGGTTGCGCAGCGCAGAAGGGTGGATTTCCCAGAGCCGGAAGGCCCAATGATAGACACAACCTGTCCTTCTGTTACAGACAGAGAAATATCCTTCAGCACTTCGTTTTCCCCGAAGCTTTTATTGCAGTGCTTAATTTCCAATACCTTATTCATTGTATGCCCTCCTTTCTTAATGGTAATAGCTCAGTTTCTTTTCAATGCGTTCCATTGCGAATGCAACCACACCATTGAAGATGAAATAGAACACACCCGCAACGAACAGGGGCATAATACTTGTTCTTGCAGATGCAATCTGTTTTGCTACAGTAAACATTTCCTCATACGCCAGTACGAACGCAAGAGAGGTATCCTTTACCAGTGTGATAACCTCATTCGTCACAGGAGGCAGTACGCGCTTCACCATCTGCGGGAAAATGATGCGGAAAAAGGTCTGGTTTTTATTATACCCCAGAACGGATGCCGCCTCATATTGTCCCTTGGGGATGGATTCGATACCGGAACGGTAAATTTCCGCAAAATATGCTGCATAGTTAATAGAAAAGCCGATGATAATCGCAGCGAAGCGGTACCATCTGGGCAAAGAAATACGGAACAGATAATAAGGTGCAAAATTCACCACCAAAAGCTGCAGCATCAAGGGCGTGCCGCGCAGAATGGCAATGAAAACCTTAATGACTGCCTGCAAGGGCTTTATTTTTGACATACGCCCGAAGGCAACCAAAAGCCCCAAGGGCATGGAAAACAGCAGTGTCAGCACAAAAATCATCAGGGAGGAACCCATGCCGCTTACCAGCTGCTGTGCAATAATCGCAAAATTCATAGTAAATTTCCTTTCTTAACCGTAAAATGCAGGAATCCGAGAAATTCCTAAAACGCAGGAAAGGCGGCAGGAGCCTTCCCACCGTCTTTCCCAGCTTTTTTCATAACTGTTTCTTTCTTATTTTCCCAGGCAAAGCATCTGATCCAGATTGTAATCCTTATACTTTGCTGCGATTTCCGCCAGAGTACCGTCCTCTGCCATTTCATCCAGTGTTGCCTGTACCTGATCTCTCAGCTCTTCATTGCCCTTCTTGAAGCCGATTGCATACTGCTCTGTGGAGAGGGGCTCTTCCAGCATTCTGAATTTATCTGCCTTTGTTGTCAGCTGATACTGTGCTACGCCGATATCTACCGCGATGGCATCATTTGTACCTGCCTCCAGATTCATAAATGCTGTGTTGTAATCTGCGATTTCATCCAGAGATGCGAAGGAATTTACGACATCTGCCTTGGATTCATCCTGCAAAGCGGAAAGTGCGGAGGAGCCTGCCTGTGTGATGACGTGCTTGCCTGCCAAATCAGCCTCTGTCTGAATATCGGAATCCGCTCTTACAACATATACGATGCTGTTGTCAACATAGGGCTTGGAGAAGGTGTATTCATCCTCTCTGCCTGTCATGGTGAAGCCGTTCCAGATACAGTCGATTGCGCCGCTGTTCAGCTCCATATCCTTTGCATCCCAGTCGATGGGCTGCTTTACCAGCTCCCAGCCGTTTCTTTCGCAGACCTCAGCAGCCAGATCCAGATCAAAGCCGGCATAATCGCCACTCTCTGTTCTGTAGCCATAAGGAGGATATTCCGCATCGAAGCCTACAGTGAAGGTCTTTGCGCTGTCAGAGCCGCCGCAACCTGCCAGAACAGACGCACCCATAACCATTGTCAAAAACAGTGCCAAATACTTTTTCATACGTTATCGTCCCCTTTTTCATATCGTTTTTTCATTCCTGCGGAGCGTCGCTCCTTTGTTCTTCATCATAGTATCACATTACCACACTAAAGTAAAGCAAAAGAATCTGCTTTTTCGCCATTATTTTTTATGCAAAATACACAACTCCTTTCGCGCCCTGTGTGCAGTGCCTTCCATCCCTTTCTCCCATCCTTCTGCACGCCGAGTTTTTGTCGATTTTTCAAGATTTTTTACGTTTTTCTATTGACAACCGCGAAAAAAGGTATATAGTGTAGGTATAAAAATAATACAATCAATATCAGTAAAAGATGCAGCCGTAGTCGACAGCATCTCAAACGATAATAGCAAACCCATCGAAAGGTGGCGACGCAAAGCTATAGGGCCTTACCCCTTGAAAAAGGGCTGGCAGCCAGTTACCGAAAGGAGATTCCGTATGAAACGGCTTTTTTCTTGTGTTTGCACATTTGTTGCAGCCTTTATTTTAATGTCTATGACAGGCGTGGTAACAGCCAGCGCTTCTACAGGTTCTATTGATACTTCCCATGCAAAAGATGGTTTTGTTACCGTAAATTACGCTTCCGATTCCAAATTGAAGGTCGGCATCCAGTACGGTGACAATAAGACCTCCTATAAAAACTGCCCCAGCGGCAAAACTGCAGAATTCTCTCTGGACCAGGGCGATGGCACATACACTATTACCGTATGTGAAAACATTTCCGGTACAACCTATCAGGTTGTCAGCAGAGAAACCGTAAATGCAAAAATCAAAAACGAATATGCTCCCTACCTTATCTCCACCGCAGATGTGCAGTTTGCAGCAGGTGATGCAGTCAGCCAAAAGGCGGCTGAAATCTGCAAGGGCGCAGCAACCGATGCAGAAAAGGTAACCGCAATCTACAACTACATTGCAGGGCATTACACCTACGATACAAAGCTTGCAGATGAAATTACATCCGGCAAGGTAAGCAAATATATCCCTGACACAAGTGCTACGCTGAACAGTAGCAAGGGCATCTGCTATGACCTGTCTTCCCTGTTTGCAGCTATGTGCCGCAGCCAGAGCATCCCTTGCTCTTTGACAAAGGGCTATGCCGGCAGAAGCTACCATGCTTGGAACAAGGTAAACGTAGACGGTGCTTGGTATCAGATTGATTTGACCTACGCTGTAACAGAGCGTGTACTGAACGCAAACAGCCTGTCCGATTGCGTATCTCCTTTGCACTACGCACAGCAGAGCGATTCTCTTGCAATCGCAGCATAACAGATTGTAATAATGTAATAAAGAAAAAACACATAGCAGGAAGTCTTTTCTTCGCTATATGTTTCCTATAACAAAACCATTTCTACCTTTACAGATAACGCAGACACAAACGCATGGTATTATCTGGCGGTACAGGAAGCAACCAACAGCCACTACAACACAAGCAAGGAAAACTCTGCCTATGAAAAATGGACAGGATTGCGCAAAACACTTGATTAAATCGAATTAAGCTGATTATATTCGATTCGGTTGTTTTGCATAAAAACAGCGCTTATTTTCCACCATAAAACAGACAAGTTTTCTAGGTTTAGATGGTGACATGTCCCCATTTTCCGTGCCGCCATCATTTTTCCGGATTTTTTTCAACAAAACTTGCATATAATTGCATACAAATATGTTGAGAATCCACAAAAATACTTGAAATTTTATCAAGCTGTGATATAATACATTGTAACACGACTTTGCAATGTATTTTATCTATATAAATACATTATAGTATTATCTGTGCGGCTCGTTGAAAGAGCGTGTGTACAGACAAAGGCACAGCCGACGAAAGCCGGTGTCGCAAAGCCAAGGGCCTAACCGAATTTTTCTTCGCAAGGCAGCCGGTTGCCAAAAGACATATCGTATCCTCCTTCTTCGGGTCTCACAAGAACAAAGAAGGAGGATTTTTTATGATGAAAAAGAAATCAGGCAAACGCTTTCTGTCCTGGCTCTTGGCTGCCGTAATGATAATTGCGTTGATGCCGGCGACTGCGTTTGCCGAACCACCCACTGAAAGCAGCGGAAACACAGAACCTGCTGTTACAGCCTACTGTCCCAGTTCCGAGGGCGGTACAGATGTTTCCGTAGGGGGATATGATTCCTCTCCGGCAGCAGAAACAAAGGATACTCCCACAGAGGAGCCTGCAAAGGATACTCCCGCAGAGGAGCCTGCAAAGGATACTCCCACTGAGGAGCCTGTAAAGGATACTCCCACTGAGGAGCCTGTAAAGGAATCTCCTGTGGCAGATAAAACAACAGAAGGCGCTCCTGCACAAGAAGGGGCTATAGAAAACTCCACAGACGAGAAAATCACCGAGGACTTGAAAAATGAAGTATCTGCGGCTGAACTCGCAGGGCTGACAGCCATGTTCGCTGCTCCCGTATCACTGGAGCTTTATGCAAATAAGAGTTACCCCATTTATGTTTATGGCTACTTCGTAAATGGCAAAGACAAGAATGATGAGGATAATATTCTTTCCGGGAAAGACGGTCTTTTTGGTAAAGACATTAAAATTCAAAAAGATAACAAGAAGGTACAGACTGTTAAATGGAATGATTATTCTATTATAGGAAAGCCCAAAAGTGATTACATTACCTTTGGCAAAATCGAAAATGGTACAACTGTGAAACCTGCTAAAGATGCTGAAAAAGAATCCATCTCCGCCGATGTTTTAGAAGCAATGCTGACTGCTTCCTTAGGCGATAGCACTGATATGCAGAATCAGTATTTCAGCTGGAAGGATGTTGCGATTGATGATTGGGATTTGCATATTGCCCGTGATGCAACCAACTATTCTGATGAGGATGGCAAGTACACTTGGCACATGGATGGTAAAATCCACACATACAAAATCAAGTATATGGCGGATAGCACTGATGTTTCCAAAGAGGCTCACGTTGACAAAAACACCTACTACTGCGGCACATACACTATCGACACTTACAAACCGAACGCCCCCAAAGGGAAAGTCTTTGCAGGTTGGACAGTAAACGACGACACAAATAGTGGCAAATATTATCAGGGCGGCGATACAATCACTCTGAAAGACCACGATACAGATAATACCGGGAAAATCACTCTGAAAGCACAGTGGGAAGACCAAAAATACCCCGTGTATGTTTATGGCCTCTTTGAAATACAAAAATACGACCTTTGATAAGAACTCCAGCCTCTATATCAACGGCAGTACCGATTCTATCAACTTGAATAACGACAGCTTCATCACTTTTGGTGCATTAAATGATGCAACAACCTTTGACCCTGCCCCCTACAAAGATCAAGGTGTAATTTCCAAGGAAACAATCCCCACCGCTGAAATCGAAGCGCGGATAGAAAAGGGGGATGTGGAACTTAGCGACTCTACGGGCAGTGCAAAGACAAATGGTCTGCTTACAGAATCCACCAAGATTTCTCCACTTGTCAGCAAATGGTATGGCTTAAAATCTTGCCCCGGCGCTACAGACTATGTTGAGGGGGATGACGCCACTTGGCATCTGGATGGCGAAATCAATCTCTACAAAGTAACTTATGCAAAAGGCAACATCCCTGACGGTGAAGATTTTACGCTTCCCAAAGAAGAAACCTACTTCTTAGGTGACTACACTGTTCGGAAGATGGAAACCTCCTCTCAGAATTATAAATTCTTGGGTTGGGTGTATGAGAACGAACTCCTCAAAGAAGGGTCCACAATTAAGGCCCCCAACAAAGATATCACCTTGACCGCAAAATGGGAAAAGAAACCCGTGGTTTATAAAGTTAACTATGATTGGGGTACTTTCGCTCCTTCCGACCAAACTTGTCCTACTAACGGAAATTCTTATGAGACCGAAGCTGCAGTTCCTATGGATACTACATTCAACAGCAATTCTACCTCCAATGCAAATAACGGAGAACAAAAAGGTCTTTGGACTTTCAGCGGTTGGACGAAAGATGCAACTATCCAAACCAATTACGGCGATGATGTAATAACTAAAACCATCACCTACAAAGGTACTTGGACATTCGAGGCGAAGCCTATTACAACAACCTATAAGGTTGTATACAAATGGGATGGTGGCGACGGTGTTCCCGAAGGTGTTACCCTTCCTACAGACAGCACCTCCTATGACTCCGAAACCGCAGCCAAAAATGCGGTGGATAAGAACTTTACAAGTGCATCCACTTCCAACGCAAAAAAAGGCGATAAAGAAGGTCTTTGGAAATTCTCCGGTTGGACACCTTCCGATCCTGTAGATTCTACTACGGAAGAACACACAAAAGTTATCACCTTCACAGGTACTTGGACATTCGCAGAAAAGGTTGTCAAGGTTACCTACGATTGGGGTACTCCCGCTCCTTCCGACAAAACTTGTCCTACAGGTGGAACTTACAACACCGAAGAAGCCGCTAAAGCAGATATGGATAAGATCTTTACAAATACATCCACTTCCAACGCTCCTAACGGCAGTATTGCAGGTTCTTGGAAATTCTCCGGTTGGACTGAAACAAAAACTACTTCCGATGATGGAAACACTATTCTCATCGCTCTGACCGGTACTTGGAAATTCACACCATCCGAAACCAAGACCATCACAGGTGTTCTGAACACTCTGGTTTGGAAATCCTTCACTGCACAGTACAACTACAGCACAGAAGGAACCTTCACTGCAACCGCAAAGGTTATGCCTGTTCATCCAGAAATAAATTCCTACGCGGCTGAAGTAGATGAATCTAGCGACAACAACACAAATACTCCGGGTACAGACAATGCAAAAACCTTCACCGGTACGGTTAATCTGAAAACAGGCGAAACAAGAGCCTTCAACTTCTCCGCAGGTAAAGGTGTGGCTGATGTATTAGACCCCGACACATACTACGAAGTCAGAGTCTCCGAGGTTGAGGGCAACCTTTCCAAAGTAACCTATGACACCACAAAATACATCCTCACATTTACCACAGATAGGAATGCTGTAGTGGACTATATCTGGATTGCAAAAGAGAAGGATAGTGAGAATGATCATCCTGAACTAGAACCCGTAGAAGGCACAACAATCACATTCCACAATATTTACACCTACAAGCGTCACCATTCCTCCAGCGACGGTGGTAATGGCGGCGGCAAAAAAGAGGAAAAACCTACCGTAGAAATCAAGGATGACGATGCACTGGGTCTGAATAACACAGACCACTTCGCATACATCGTTGGCTACGGCAATGGCGAGGTAAGACCTCAGAACTCCATCACCCGTGCAGAGGTTGCGGCTATCTTCTTCCGCCTGCTTGAGGATGACGTTCGTGATGCAAACTACACTCGTCAGAATAAATTCACAGATGTAAGCAACGATGCTTGGTACTGCAGTGCAGTATCCACACTGAGCGCGATGGGTATCATTTCCGGTTATCCCGATGCTACCTTCCGCCCCAACGCATCCATCACTCGTGCCGAATTCGCCGCAATCGCAACTCGTTTCGATGTAAACGGCGATAAAACACCCGCAAGCTTCAACGATATCGCAGGCCACTGGGCAAAGGACGAAATCGCTGTAGCAGCCAATAACGGCTGGGTAAACGGCTATGAAGACGGTTCCTTCCGTCCTCAGAACAAAATCACTCGTGCCGAAACAATGTCTCTGGTAAACCGCGTGCTCAACCGCAAACCTGAGACAGCCGAGGATCTCCTGGAAAACATGGCAAAATGGACAGATAATGCCGATACCAACGCTTGGTACTATCTGGCAGTACAGGAAGCAACCAACAGCCACTATTATAAATACAAAGAAAATTCTCAGTATGAAAAGTGGACAGAATTGCGTGAAACTCGCGACTGGTCCGAGCTTGATAAATAAATCATAAGCGCTTACAACTCGGAAGGGTTGCTCCCTTCCGCTCCTCTTTTAGACCTCCGGTTTTAAGCCAAGAAAAACCGGAGGTTTTTCTTTTGCTTTTCTGCAATCAAAAAGGACGAAACCCCGTTTTCGGAATTTCGTCCTTTTTCTATTCCTTTTTTATCCTGCAATTGCACAGATTCTTACAATTTTACCCTTAGAATCCTTCGTCAATGCAACCGTGCAGTCATCCCTTGCATCCGAGCAGGCATCCAGAAAGTCCTGCAGTCCATACAAATCCTCATCATATCTGAGGTTTCTCTTATAATCATCCGCATCCGCCGCCGCAGAAAGCTTATACACAAACTCTGCACGGGTGCTGATTTCAAATGTCTTTTTGCTGCCGTCTACCCTTACCTCGATTTCATCTGCTCTTCTGTCAACAGATACCAACTCGCCGCGTGCATCCTCCCAGAACGCCGTAATCGTTTTTACCTCACCACTGCCGTTATAGCCCAGCTCCACATAAATCTGGGAATCGCCATAGGCATAGTCCAACTCGCTGTTCAGCTTCGTCAGACTGATGCTTTCGCCGCCCAATTTCACTGTTACGCTGCTTGCCAAATCCATCTTGATATTCAGCCCTGCCGCCGTAACGGTAATGGTTCTCTTATCCTCAACCAAATCTCTGAGATAGCCTTCCTTCGCGTCTGCCATCTCCGCGGTAATTTCGCAAACATCACCATTCTTATCGAACCCCAACGTAACATTGAAGCTGTAATCCTTATAGCTGTCAATCAAATCGGAAACATCCCTGTTCTTGCCATTGATGGTTACATCCACATCATCCGCCAAACCATAGGTATAGTCCTTTTCCTTCGCTACAATCGTAAGCTCTCTCTTGCTGATTTTACTCAGCTTGCCCTTGTTATTACTGCTGAATTTCGATACCGCAAGAATCTCCGTTACCTCGTCATCCCTGTTGGTGTCCACCGAAACGGTGTACGCCTTGCCATCGCGATAGCTTTCCCGCAGGGCAGAAACACTGCTCTTTTTACCGTCAATCCGCACTGTCACATCATCACTCAGGTTATACTGATATGTCTTACTTCCTGCCGTAAATTCAATGCGTTTGCTGTTGAGGAAGGTCAGCGTGCCGTTGTAATCATCCTCCATAGAGGTAATCTTAATCTCCGAAACCCTGTTATTCTTATCCAGCTTCAGGGAAACCACAAAATTGCTGTCATCATAATTCCGTTGGAATTTGCTGAACTTCATCGTATTGCCGTTATAGGTAACCTCCACATCGCTTGCCAGAGTGTAGGTATATTCCTTCTTGCCGGATTTGATGGTAATCTCGTCATCCTCCACATCCGTCACAGTGCCGTCAGTGGGGTTGTTTGCATTCACCACCGCTACAACCTTCAGCACATATTCATCCTTATCCAGAGTCAGTGTTACGTCATAGGAGGTATCCTCCAAGGCTCTGGAAAGCTTGCTGACGGTCGATTTCTTCCCATCCAGTCTGATTTCCACATCATCATCCAGATAGAATTTCTTTTCGGTCGAGCCATCCTTGACCGTAATCTTGGAATCGGTGATATCCTTCAGCTCATATTTCTTTTCAGTTGTCTGCTTGATGCCGTTCTTGGAATATGTCACCGTGATACTGCTCATATACTGCCCTTCGTAGGTCACCTTCACAGTATCCCCTGTTTTGATATCCGAAAGAGCAATCGTCTGTCCGTTATATTTCGCCGTTACCTTTCCTTTCACCCCAAACAGGCTCAAAGAGGAACCGCTTGCCGTCATCGTCAGGAAAATATCCCCATTCTGCATCGTCTTGCAGTCGGTCACTGTCCCTGTTGCGGTTTTCCGGTTGGTTTCCGTTCCCTTATTTTCCACCAGCTTATTATAGGATTTTACGGAAAGCACCGCCATCTCCGCACGAGTGATGTTCTTCTTGGGATTGAATTTATTATCCGAATCCCCCACCATCAAATTCACTCTGTACAGCAGCTCCAGATAGGGCACTGCCGTTGCGGAAATCGCATCCTTATCGGCATAGCCCAGTGTTGCGCCGGATTTTACGTCATACCCCTTTACGGTATCCATCGCCTTCCCGAAAATCACGCCGACATCCTCGCGGTTTGCCGCCTTTGTGCCGCCCTGCAGCTTATTCAGCTCCGCCGTTGTCAGAATACTATTTTCCAAGCCGTATGCCGTTGCCTTATACGCCCATGTCGGGATGTTATACGCGCTGATTACAGGCTTCCATTTTGTCACCGTTGCATCATTGACATCCTGCTTCGTGTATGCCTTCATGATGGAATACATCAGCTGTACCGCTTCGCAATAGGTCACGTTGTTTCTCGGCTTGCAGTAACGCTTGCCGTTTTCCTCGTAGCCGCTCATCAGCCCAAGCTCTGCCGCCTGATTCAGAAACGGCTTAAAGCCCGACCACGTCACCGTGTTGATATCCACAAAGGTTGTTGCCGCATAGGCAGGCACTGAAATACTGCCCATCAACAGGCTTGCCGTTGTTGCCAAGGTTAGAATCTGCTTTGTTTTTTTCATACCTTCTGCCCCCTTCTTGTTCTCTGTTGTCTCCAAAAGGACAAACCTCTCTGCCATAATTGTATCATAAATTTCAGGAAAAAATTCTTTCAATTTCCTTAATCTTTCGCATTTTTTACGACTATCTTTTCTTTTAGACGAAAATTTTTCCGTTTTGTTCCATCCCTGTCCCCTGCTTCGCATAAACAGAAGCCATCCGGTTATCCATTAAAATCGTCACTTCATTTTTTCTTTCTCCGCTGAAAGCCCTTTCGTCATTTTTCCTATACAAAACATCGGCTTTTCTTCACTTTAACATAGAAAAAGCCCCTCTGCAATCGTGATTCTGCCGATTGACAGACGGCTTTCTTTTCGGTAATGTATTTCTATAGAAACACGATTTTAAAGGAGGTATGATACCCATGAAAAAACATGAATTACAAACCCCTGCCATCCTCTTGGATCTGGATAAGCTGGAACACAATATTCAATCCTGGCAGGCACTCTGTAACGAAAACGGCAAAGAGCTGTGGCCCATGATTAAGACGCATAAAAGCACCGCCCTTGCGAAAATGCAGCTGGACGCAGGCGCAACAGGCTTTCTCTGCGGCACATTGGATGAATGTGAAATGGTTTATCAGCTTGGCGCAAAACATATCATGTATGCTTACCCCACTGCGAACCCTGTCAATATCCGCCGCCTGCTGCCCTTTGCCAAGGATGCAGAGCTGATTATCCGTCTGGATACTGTCCGTGCGGCAGAAATTTTAAACAGTGAAGCGGAAAAAGCAGGTGTCATCGTATCCTATACCGTCATTGTGGATATGGATTTCCACCGCTTCGGGATGCCCGCAGATGCAGTTGTGGATTTCGTAAAAACGCTTTCCTCCTTGAAAAATCTGAAATTCCGCGGCATTTCCACCCATCCCGGACAGGTTTATGGCTGCACCACAAGAGCCGCTCTGGAGGAGGTTGCTAAGCTGGAAAAGGATACCATGAAAAGGGCTGCCGATGCTCTGGCTGCGGCAGGCTTCCCCTGCGAGATCATTTCCTCCGGCTCTACCCCCACCTTTGAGATTGCCGTAAAGGATAAAACCCTCAACGTAAGCCATCCCGGCAACTATACCTTCTTCGATAACATCCAGATTTCCCTTGGCACCTGCGGCGAGGATGCTTGCTCCTTACGCGTATTGGCAACCGTTGTTTCCCATCCCTCCGAGGGGTTCTATCTCTTTGATGCCGGCTCCAAATGTCTGGGTCTGGATCAGGGGGCGCACGGAAATTCTGCCATCAAGGGCTTCGGGTATGTTGTCGGGCATCCTGAGCTGACGATTGTCGGGCTTTCCGAGGAGGTCGCAAAGGTAAAGGCAGACGGCACATGTGATTTGAAGGTCGGTGATCAGGTTGAAATCATCCCGAATCATTCCTGCTCCACCGCAAATAATACCGGCTGGTATACCTGCGTGCGCGGCGATGAGATTGTAGATTTCATTGCAGTCGATGCAAGAGAAAACAGTAAGAAAAAGGGTGCACTATAATACGAAAAAGGGGGTCCATTCGGACTCCCCTTTTTTAACTTGAAATTCCCGATTTCAAGTTATTAATTAAAAATCTCACTGGAAACGTATGTCTTGCCGTCCTTCAGCTCACTGGGCATTGCCGCCTTCATCACCATATCGCCCTCAACTACATATTCTGCGCTGCCGAGCGTAATTTCAATGGAGGTGCCGTCCTTTTCCAGAACGATGGGCTTCTGCTTGCCCTGCCATTTTACGGTATAGCCGTTTTCCTTTGCCGCCTCTCTCAGAGGAACCATCATCTGTGCCTGCATTTTAGGCTCATTTCCCATTTCTTCCCCTGCTTCTTCTGCCTGTGTCAGCAGCAGCACCAGAGAGGGTGTTGTCTGTGCAGGAATGCTTCTTGTTGTAATATCATAGAATACCAGTGCATCCTGATTCTTTACATCCTCAGCGGAAAGCTTGATTTTTGCGCCCTCCATGTTCAAAATTCTTGTTTCATCGGAAATATTCAGCTGCAGCTTATTTGTCTTATCTGTCAGGTCATCCCCGAAGTGTCCAACCATCATATTGTCCGCATCTGCATTGGCAACTACTGCTGTCACGCTGCCCAGATAAGGGGGCAGACTCATACCCATAGGGCTGTTTGCGCTGTAAACCACTGCAACCTCCATGCCCTCTGTCAAATCAGCCACTGTCTTATAGCTGCCGTCCTTTCTATCCAGAATCAGGCTGTTTGCATCAACTGCAAAGCGCAGACCGCCATTTTTGTTTTCGATTTCCACAACGGAAACACCGTCTGTTCCGGATTTCTCTACAGAAACAATCTTGCCGCTTTCGCCCAAGAATGCAGCCTTAGCCTGCTTTGTGTCCTCTGCGGTTGCCAACACGCCCTTGGTTGCCTCTGCCGCTGTGCCGCTCGCAAATGCTGTTGTGCCTGCCAGCATTGTCAGCACCATACCCATTGCCATAACCTTTGTCATATTCTTTTTCATATTCATTTCCTCCTAACTAAATGGTGTGGTATTGTTTTCTGTTTTCGTTGTATACCAATCAGACGTAATCTATTTTGCAAAAGTTCCGCTTTTTTTAAAAAATTTTCAGATTTTTATTGTTTCTTTTTCCAAACAAAAAGATCTGCTATTTCATCCTTCTGAAACAGCAGATCCTTCGCTTTTATTTTTCTTCTTTTTCGTCCTCGTCCACAATTTCAATGTTATCCAGCTGTGTCTTGAAATTTGCGCGGAATTTAATCAGGAATTCCTGACGCAATAAGGTCTGCTCTTCCTTTTCCGCTTCGGTCAGACCAACGGTTTTCGCTTTCTTCGCCAGTTCATTGATACGCTTTGTCAAAGGGGTTTCCTGTTCAAACATCTTTCATCCTCCTTACGCCATTACAAATCGATAATTTCCGCATTGGCAACCGCTTCCTCCAGCAGTCTGTCCAATTCGGTCAGCTTATGCTCCGCCTTTTCAATATAATTCAGACGAGGCTTTGTCACAGGATGCTTTGCCACAAAAACAGTACAGCAGTCCTCATACGGGCGAATGGAAATTTCAAATGTACCGATTTTTTCCGCACGTTCAATGATTTCCGCCTTATCCATCCCTGCCAGAGGGCGCAGTACAGGCAAATCGCAGACTGCATTGATGACCTGAATCCCCTGCATGGTCTGGCTTGCCACCTGTCCCACGCTTTCGCCTGTCACCAGTGCCAGTGCATCATCCTTGTGTGCGATCATTTCCGCCGCACGCATCATCGCACGTTTCAGATGAATCGTCAGGCGATCATGTGCCGTGTTATCCAGAAGGTACAGCTGCAATTCCGTAAAGGGAACCACATACAGCCGAAACTCCCCTGTAAAATCCGCAATGCGCTTCGCCAGATCAATAACCTTTTCCTTCGCCCATTCGCTCGTATACGGGGGGCTGTGGAAATAAACGCCCTCCACCTCAACGCCGCGTTTTGCCATCATCCATGTTGCAACAGGGCTGTCGATGCCGCCGGAAAGCAGGCTGACTGCCTTGCCGTTGCTACCATAGGGCAAGCCGCCGTAGGTGCGGATTGTTTTGGAATGTAAATAGGTGCTGTTGCGAATCTCAATATTCAGCGTCACATCCGGATGCTTCACATCCACCCTCATATTCGGCATGTGATCCAGAAGATACGCCCCCACCTCCATGCTCATTTCCATGGAATGCATGGGATAGCTTTTATTCGCACGGCGTGTATTTACCTTAAAGGTCATTTCCTTATCGCCGTAAAATTCCTGCATGTGCGCCAATGCTTCCTTGCAGATGGTATCAAAGCTGTTATCCTCCAAACGCACTCCGGGGCAGATGGAATGCAGCCCGAAGATGGTTTCCAGCTTGGGAATGGTAAAATCATAATCCAATTCGCCATCGCGATTTTCCACAATCAGGCGACCGGGGTCACGCACAACATAATAGTTGCCGTAGGGGTCGAGATTTTTGCGAATCGCGGAAATCAGACGGTTGATGAAGATATATTTATTATTGCCGCGCATGGCAATTTCACCGTATTTCACGATTAAAACCTTTTCAGCCATTATTTTCTCCTTTTCTTATCTGTTATATTTTCTGAAGAAGGGAACCAGTTCCTCCAACGCTTTCAGACATTCCTTTGCTTCCTCCACTGTATTATAGCGGCAGAAGCTGAAACGGATTGCCCCTTCAATTTCCGAGAAGGGCAGTCCCATTGCCGTCAGAACGGGGCTGCCGACCTTCTTCTTGCTGTCACAGGCAGAGCCGGCAGAAACCACAATGCCCTTGCTTTCCAGCGCGTGCAGTAGTACTTCGCTTCTGAGCCCCTTGAAGGTCACATTCAGCACATAGGGGCTTGCCTCCTCCAGGCTGTCCCCGTTCAGCTGGGTATCTGGCAGAGCGAGAATCCCTTCCAGCAAGGTCTGCTTTACCTCTCTCACATGGGCAATGCTTTCCTTCATGCTCTTGAAGGCTTCGTCACATGCCACGCCCAATGCCGCCGCGCCGGGGCCGTTTTCTGTACCGGGGCGCTGTCCTCTCTGCTGTCCGCCGCCGAGCATCAGCGGTTTCACCTTCAAGCCCTTGCGCATATAGAGCATCCCAACGCCCTTCGGTCCATGAATCTTATGACCGCTCATCGTCAGCAGGTCAATTTTCATTTTTTCCACATCAATGGGGTATTTCCCGAAGGCCTGCACCGCATCCACATGATACAGACACTGCGGATTCTTCTCCTTAATCAGCTTGCCGATTGCCGCCGCATCCTGCACCGTTCCCGTTTCGTTATTTACCAGAATCGTGCTGACCAGAACCGTATCGGGGCGGATGGCATTTGCCAGCTCCTCCAAGGAGATATGTCCCTGTCTGTCCACCTTCAGCCATGTGACCTCTGCGCCCTTTTCCTCTAATAGCTTCATAGGATTCTTCACCGCAGGGTGTTCAATTTCCGTTGTAATAAAGTGTTGTCCCTGTCTTTTATAGCCCTCTGCCGTGCCGTAAATCGCCCAGTTGTCGCCCTCTGTGCCGCCGCTGGTAAAGAAAACCTCGTCATATTTGCAGTGAATCCCTCTTGCGATGATTTCCGCCGCATTTCTGATTTCCTTTTCCGCCGCCAGACCCATGGCACTCACAGATGCAGGGTTGCCGTATTGTTCGCAGAGCATTGTGCTCATTTTTTCTGCTACCGCAGGCAGCGCTCTTGTCGTTGCCGCATTATCAAAATAAATCATACTTGCCTCCTCAATCCAATTCATATAAAAGGATAGCTGTTGTTGTCATGCCGGCCGTTTCCGTCCGCAGGATGCGTTTCCCAAGGGTGATTGGCGTAATGCCGTTTTCCTTCGCCAGTGCGATTTCTTCCTCAGCAAAGCCGCCCTCCGGCCCGATAAAAACGCCGATGCTCTCACCCTCAAAGTCCTTCACAAATTCGCGCAGCCCCATCTTTTCTTCCCGCTCATAAGGGATAATCGCGCCATCCAGCCTTTTTGCCTCTGCAACGGCATCCTTGAATTTTAGCACCTGTCCGCCGATTTCGGGAATCTTCCCTCTGCCGCTCTGCTTTGCCGCTGCCTCGGCAATTTTCTGCCAACGCTCCAGCTTTTTGCCTTCCTTTTTATCCAGCTTCACAATGGCGCGCTCCGTGCTGACCGCAACAATCCGCTCCACGCCAAGCTCCACGCATTTCTGAATAATCAGCTCCATCTTATCCGCCTTTGGCAGTCCCTGATAAAGCGTAATTTTTGTTTTCGGCTCTGTTTCGCAGGGCGCTTTGGAGAGAATCTCCAGCTGTACCCCATCTGTCAGAGAGGAAATTCTACATTGGTAATCCATGCCCTCTCCGTCGCAAAGCGTTAGCTCCTCGCCCTCCTTCGCGCGCAGAACGGTCTTAATATGCTTTTCGTCCTCTCCATGCAGGCAAATCTGTCCTTGTGTCATGTCGATTTTATCAAAGAAAAATTTCGGCATCCCCATCACCCCACATATTTCGATGCGATGGCAACCCAGCCCTTTTTCTCACGCACATCCTGCACGTCAAAGCCGCCTGCCGCCAGTGCCGCAAGCACATCCTCTTTTCTCTCGGTAATGATACCACTCGAAAGGAAAATACCGCCGTCCTTAATATAGTCAGGCACCTGCTTCGTCAGTGCAATGATGATATCCGCCACAATGTTTGCCTCTACCATGTCATATTTTTTGCCGCTGTATTTTTCATGCAGTGCCGCATCCTCCAGAATATTCCCTGCACAAACATGGTATTTCTCTCTGGGAATATCGTTCCTGTCGCTGTTTTCATAAGCAATCGCTATGGCATTCGGGTCAATGTCCACTGCATCCGCCTCCTTCGCCTCCAACAAAAGAGAGGCAATCGAAAGAATCCCGCTGCCACAGCCGATATCCAGAACCATATCGTCCTTTTTCACATATTTTTCAATCAATTCCATGCAAAGCTGCGTGGTTTCGTGTGTCCCTGTGCCGAAGATATGTCCGGGGTCAATTTTCAGAATCACCTTATCGGTTTCCTCCGTCAACTCCTCCCAAGAGGGCTTAATCATGATTTTTTCGCCGACAGGGAAGGGCTTAAAATATTTCTTCCAGTTGTTCGCCCAATCCTCCTCCTGCACGTTTTTCATTTTTAGCTCCAAAGAGCCTAAATCCAATTCCTTCTCACTCGCCTTCACTGCCGCCAATGCGCCCTGAATCTGTGCAAGCTGTTCTCTGCCGTAAAGGTTATCGCGCAGGAAAAAGGTAATTCCTGTTTCCAGTTCTTCCTTTTCCTCCACCAGCTCATCTGCCACATAATCCCATTCTCTGTTGGGGTTTTCCAGAAATTCCGCAAAATCCGCCTCATCATGAATCATCAGTCCTGTCAGTCCGCACTGATACAGCACGCCCTCCACAGGCTCCAGTCCAATCCGGCTGGTCGCTACGAATACTTCAATCCATTCCATTTCAGGTTTTCTCCTTCCGTTGATCCGTTGCCCGTCAAATGTCTGAGCAAGTGCACAAATGCGTCTTTATGCATTTGCTCACCCGCTTGTCGGGACTTTTTTTATAAAAAGGAAATAAAGCCGTCCTTAAATCAGCAGAACGGCTTCGTGTTATTTGTCATAGAGTTCGCATACTTCCCGATAGCTTTCCGGTGTCCCGATGTCGTAGCATTCTCCCTCAAAGGTATAGGCGTATACCTCCTTCTGATGATAGAGCCATGCCGGGAAGTTGCCGGGGGAATCCGGCTTATTGCCTGCCGCCAGATATGCGGCAAACATGGGAACGGTTTCTTTCTTATAGAGGTATGCGGCGAATACAACCGTATTGGATTTGGGCTTTGCGGGCTTTTCCTCAATATCCAGCACCCTTCCGTTTTCATCCAGAAGGGCAATGCCGAATTGGCTCAGCGCCGCCTCGTCCTCCCAGACCTTCACGCACACACAGTCGCGGTTCTTTTCATGGAAGAAATCCACATATTCCTTCAGCGAATAGGTGAAGAAATTATCTCCTGCAATTACCATCAGGTCATCCGCAATCTGCATTTCGTCAATCACAAAGGAAATATCCCCGATTGCGCCGCGCTTATTGGAATCATCTGTTGTGCCGTCATTCAGAACGGTAATGGGTACGCGGCTTTTCGCCGTTTTTGCCCAGTCCGCAAACTGCTCTGCGAATTTATCATTGGAAACCACATAAATCGCATCCAGCTCTTTTACGGTATTCATCTTCTCTACAATATGATCAATGATTGGTTTTTTGCCAATGGGGAGCAAAGCCTTCGGCGTATGCAATGTCAGCGGATATAATCTTGTGGCATAGCCCGCCGCCAAAATAATGGCTTTCATCTTCTCTCCTCCTTCATGTTGTTTCTTTTATTCTGCCCTGCCAAACAGACCATCGCAGATTTCCTGCAGCTGCTTCGGCAGAGGAGCCGTCATTTCCTTTCCGTAAAGATAGCCCAGAGGACCCTCCTGTTCCTTCCATTCCACCCGAAGGGCATGTAAGAACTGATTGGAAAGGGCATATTCCTCTCGGAATTTTCGATTTGTCGCTTCCGAGCCGTATTTTCTGTCACCTGCAACGGGATGCCCGATTGCCTGCATGTGGGCACGAATCTGATGCGTCTTACCCGTAATCAGCTGAATTTCCAGAAGGGTATAGCCCTTTGCATGTGCAAGCGGACGATATTTCGTCATCGTTCTTGCGCCGCTTCCCTCCCGTTTGGAAATGCGCACCTGATTCTTTTCTGCATCCTTCGTCAGATAGGCGGTAATTTCGCCCGCCTCATGTATTTCCCCTGCAACTAGTGTCAGATAAAACTTATTCAGCTTGCGGCTGCGAATGATTTCATTCGCCGCCTGCACAGCCTGCAGGGTTTTCCCCGCAATCACAATGCCGCTTGTGTTTCTGTCCAGTCGGTTGCAGAGTGCCGGGGTAAAGCTGCTCTCCGCCGCAGGGGTATACTGCCCCTTCTGATAAAGATAATAAAGCACCTGATCAATCAGCGTATCGGTATCACTGCTTCTTTCGGGATGTGTGAGCAGTCCTGCCGGCTTGGAAACCACCAGAATCTCGTCATCCTCATACACAATGCCGAAATGCCTTTTTGCCGCAGGCACCGTTTTTTCCTCCATAAAGGACTGCATCGTTTCCTCGGCGAGGTAAAGCCTGAGGGTGTCCCCTGCCCGAAGCAGTTCGTTTCCCTCTGCCTTACCGCCGTTGTATTTGATGCGTTTTTTCCGCAGCATTTTATAAATAAAGCCCTTGGAGGCCTTATTCATATATTTCAGCAGAAACTTGTCCAGCCTTTGATTTTCCTCGTTTTTGGTAATGATAATCTCTTTCAAGGCTCTTCCCTCCGGAAAATCAGCTGTGAATCCATGCCAGATATGCGCTGATAAAGTTATCAATCTCACCATCCATCACCGCGTCCACCTTACCGGTTTCCTCGCCTGTCCGGTGATCCTTTACCAGAGTATAGGGCATAAAGATGTAGGAACGAATCTGGCTGCCCCAGCCGATTTCCTTTACATCCCCACGGATTTCCGCCAGCTTCTGCATCTGCTCCTCAATCTTGAGGGCAAGCAGCTTACTTCTCAGCATTTTGAATGCCTTATCCTTATTGGCAAACTGGCTTCTCTCCTCCTGACAGGATACCACAACCCCCGTAGGGAAGTGTGTGATACGGATTGCAGATGAGGTCTTGTTGATGTGCTGACCGCCTGCACCGCTGGCTCTGTAGGTATCAATACGGATATCATCCGGCTTGATTTCAATTTCCGTATCATCCTCAATTTCAGGCATAACATCGCAGGACGCAAAAGAGGTCTGCCGTCTGCCTGCGCTGTCGAAGGGAGACACACGCACCAGACGGTGAATCCCCTTCTCGGATTTCAGATAGCCATAGGCATTTTCGCCGTTTACCTGAATGGTAACGGATTTCAGTCCGGCTTCATCGCCGTCCAGCATATCCAGTACCTCCACCTCGAAGCCTTCCTTCTGCGCCCATCTGGAATACATGCGGAAAAGCATATTTGTCCAGTCACACGCCTCTGTGCCGCCTGTCCCCGCATGCAGGGTAACAATGGCATTGTTGCGGTCATATTCGCCATCGAGCATCGTTGCAATGCGTAGTGCCTCGTATTCCGCAAGGAAGGAATCGTTCATTTCCTTTACTTCTTCATATACGCTGTCATCCTGCTCCTCGATGCCCATTTCGATGAGAGTCAGAATATCCTCGTAGGTTGTTACAAGGCCTTCATATTTGCCGACCTTATTTTTCAGTGCTTTCAGCTTCTGCAATGTTTTCTGGCTCTTTTCCAGATCATTCCAGAAATCGGGGTCTGCGGAAAGCTCTTCTAATTCGTTTATCTTCTCCTTCGCGCCAGCGACGTCAAAGTGAAGCCCCCATTTCCTTTAATTTTTCGTCATAAGCAGAAAGGCCCAGACGGATCTGTTCTAACTCGAACATAAAAAATCATCTCCTTCATAATGAAAATAGAATTGATTTATTAGTTGACAAAGCATCCTGCGGCTTGGGCTTGCCACCAAAGACAGTTTGTCCTATTTATCTTCCTCGGAAAAATTTTCCGTTGAAAATCGAATGAAATTGCCGCCGAAGGAGGCCGAAAAATCTTCTATCGGCACCCACCAATTCGGCTTGTTTTGCTCCAAAAAGGCAGACGGATGATGCACCAGAAAGGCTGTCAGTCTGCCGTCCTCGGTCTCATAGCCAAGCACAGGCACCAAATGTCCGCTTTTCCCGTAAACACCGCTGCCGTCCGGCTTGGGCTTGCCCCCTTGAAAAAGGGGTGCCACAGAAACCATGCAGGGATGCCCTGCATCCAGCTCCTGCTTTAAGTCCTCTGCTGTTTTTTCGCGCAGTGCCTCGCCGTAAATGCCGTAATCCGCCGCAAGCTTCGCCAGCCCCCAGTGAATCCAGCCGACACCTTCTTTATAGGCACCTGCCGCAACACCCTTTGCAATCATTGTGCCATGGCGCTCCACCTGCTTGCCAAGGCCCTCCAATATCATACGCAAGGAGGCAATACCGCAACTGCGAAAGGTCCAGCTGTCCGCCTCAGAGAAGGAGGAAAAGCCCTCCTCCTTCCATGTTTCCTGCGTCATTCTCTGGGTATAAAAAGGGAAATCCATCTGTAGCCGATATTGCTTTTTTTCTCCCATTTGTTTCCCTCTTTCTGTCCCAAATGCTGCAAAATACCTGTGCATCTGCGTAAGCAAGCTTCCGCCTTGCACAGTCGCTTGATAACGCTTTCTTTACACATTTCTGCCACAGCACTGCTTATATTTCTTGCCGCTGCCGCAGGGGCAGGGGTCGTTTCTGCCGATTTTTTCATCAGCGCGCTTCTTCGGCTGCTTTACCGCAGAATCATCCTTATTGGTGAACATCTGCTTCGGCGGTTCCTCCTGCTTCACCTCTGTCTGGATACGCACGCGGTAAAGAATCTTCAGCGTATCCTCCTGAATATGATTGCTCATTTCCTCGAACATATCATACGCCGCAAATTTATATTCTGTCAGAGGGTCTCTCTGTGCATAAGCATGCAGCCCAATCCCCTGACGCATCTGATCCATATCATCAATATGATCCATCCATTTCTGGTCAATCACGCGCAGCATCACCACGCGCTCCAGCTCACGCATGCGTTCTTCGCCCTCAGCCTGTCCCTGACCGATTTCCTTTTCCTTCATTTCATACAGCTGATTGCCCAGCTTTGTCAGGGTTTCCTTCAGCTTATCCTTTGTCATCTGAGGCAGTGCTTCATCCTTGATATTCACCTTGCCGACAGGAATAATTGCACTCAGAGATTCGCTGAATGCCGCCATATCCCATTCCTCAGGCAGCTGGTCATCGCTCATATGTGCGTCCACCGTGCGTTCCACAACCGCGCCAATCATGCCGACAATGCTGTCTCTCAGGTTTTCACCGTAAAGCACGCGTTTTCTTTCGCCATAAATGATTTCTCTCTGCTCATTCATGACCTGGTCATATTCCAGAAGGTGTTTACGAATGGCAAAGTTGTTGCCCTCTACCTTCTTCTGTGCATTTTCAATCGCCTTAGAAAGCATCCCTGCTTCAATCGGCTCGTCCTCTGTCATGCCCATCGCATCTACCAGCTTCATTGTCTTTTCAGAGCCAAACAGACGCATCAGGTCATCCTCCAGAGAGATATAGAAACGGGATTCGCCGGGGTCACCCTGACGACCGGCACGCCCACGCAGCTGGTTATCAATACGTCTGGATTCATGACGTTCCGTACCGATGATTTTCAAACCACCCAGCTCTGCAACGCCTTCGCCCAGCTTAATGTCCGTACCACGGCCGGCCATGTTTGTCGCAATCGTAACTGCGCCCATCTGCCCTGCCAGTGCAACGATTTCCGCTTCCTGTGCGTGGTACTTCGCATTCAGCACCTGATGCTTCACGCCCTCCATCTTCAGCAGCTTGCTCAGTGTTTCGGATTTTTCGATTGTAACCGTACCAACCAGTACTGGCTGTCCCTTTTCGTGTGCCGCAATAATATCTCTTACCACCGCGCGGAATTTGCCCGCCTCGGTACGATACACAACATCATCCAGATCCTTTCTCTGTATAGGACGGTTTGTGGGAATTTCCACAACGTCCATCCCATAGATATTACGGAATTCTTCTTCCTCTGTTTTCGCCGTACCTGTCATGCCGCATTTCTTAGCGTATTTATTGAAATAGTTCTGGAAGGTAATTGTTGCCAGAGTTTTGCTTTCTCTGCGCACCTGTACGTTTTCCTTCGCCTCGATTGCCTGATGCAGACCGTCGGAATAGCGTCTGCCCGGCATCATACGCCCTGTGAATTCATCAACGATAACGATTTCGCCCTCATGAATCACATAATCCTTATCCAGATGCATGTTATAGTTTGCCTTCAAGGCATTGTTGATATAATGCTGCAGCTCCAGATTTTCGGGATCGGAAAGGTTGTCCACGGAGAAATATTTTTCCGCCTTTGCAACACCTTCCTGCGTCAGCACAACGGATTTCGCCTTTTCATCCAGAACGAAGTCGCCTTCCTCCTGAATTTCCTCCTTCAGAAGGGCATTCATTGCCTCATCCTCATTCAAAATACGACCCTTTTTCAGTTTTTTAACAAACAAATCTGCCACGCGATACAAGTCCGTAGACTTGGAGCCGCTGCCGGAAATAATCAGGGGTGTTCTGGCTTCGTCAATCAGAACAGAGTCTACCTCGTCGATGATGGCATAATGCAGGTCTCTCTGCACCATGTTTTCCTTTCGTACTACCATGTTGT
This sequence comes from Clostridium sp. MCC345, assembly GCF_018785345.1. Lineage (NCBI taxonomy): Bacteria > Bacillati > Bacillota > Clostridia > Eubacteriales > Clostridiaceae > Clostridium > Clostridium sp. MCC345. Next base: position 110,624 of record NZ_WQPP01000003.1, on the reverse strand, counting down.
CACGCAGGTAGTCAAAGCCGAATTCATTGTTTGTACCATAGGTAATATCGCAGGCATACGCCGCGCGGCGTTCGTTGTTGTCCATCCCGTTCAGGATGCAGCCCACGCTCAGCCCTAAGAAACGGAATACCTCACCCATCCAGTCAGAGTCACGCTGTGCCAGATAGTCATTGACCGTAACCACATGTACGCCCTTGCCCTCCAGCGCATTCAGATATGCAGGCAGTGTTGCCACCAGTGTTTTACCTTCACCTGTTCTCATCTCGGCAATACGTCCCTGATGCATCACGATGCCGCCCATCAGCTGTACGGGAAAATGCTTCATATTCAGCACATTGGGACGGGAAGCCGCCTCTCTTACCACTGCATACGCCTCCGGCAGAATATCATCCAGTGTTTCGCCCTTTGCCAGACGATCCTTAAATTCCTGTGTCTTTCCTCTCAGCTCTTCATCCGAAAGGTTTTCATACTGGGGGCCCAGTGCTTCAATCTTCGCCACGATGGGCTTGATTTTCTTGATTTCCTTTTCACTGTAGTTCCCAAATATTTTTTCCAAGAAACCCATTTGGTTCACCTCATTTTTCTTTTCTCACATGTGCCGAAAGCAGACAGCCGCTCGATAGGCACACTTTTACATTATTATAGTATAGCAGAAGAACACCCCCGTACACAAGGAAAACTTGCGCATTTCAGGGGATGTTCAAAAAGTTTTAAGAAATCTTTATATAAATTTCACATTTTTTCTCAATACCACTATTCTTCTGACGAAAAACAGCGCATTTTATTCCGCTTCTGCTTTATTTCTCTGATTTCGACTCAAGCGCCGCCTTCTTCCAGCATTTATAGCACATCGGACGATAGCTTTCGTTGCCCCCCAGAAGGAACTGCTCCCCTTCGGTAACAACTCTGCCCTCCGCATCAATTCTTGCGTTCACCATAGCCTTTCCGCCACAGGTGCAGACCGTTTTCAGCTCCGTCACGGAATCTGCCAACTCAAACAGCCTTGCACTGCCGGGGAACAATCTTGTCCGAAAATCTGTCCGCAGTCCAAAGCAGAACACAGGCACATTGTAATAATCCACAATCTCCCGTAGCTGCTCCACATGGGCAGGCTGTAAAAACTGTGCCTCATCCACAATAATCACATCATAAAATTCCCGTTCTCTGTCACGGAAAACCTCATATAAATCCATATCGTCGTCAATCACATCCGCAGGCTGCTCCAGCCCGATGCGAGAATGTACCTTATCTGCGCCATAGCGCGTATCTGCCGCAGGCTTCATCAGCCAGACGCGCATCCCCTGTTCCTCGTAGTTGAATTTCGTAATGAGTGCCTGTGCCGATTTGGAGCTGCCCATCACGCCGTATCTGAAATATAATTTTGCCATACACAAAACCCCTTTGCTTTTTCTTCTCAATTTCCCTGTTATGATACCACAATCCTAGCCCCTTGGCGAGTGACACTCTCCCCAAAAATTCTTTTGCTTTTTGCTTTCTTTTCTCAAAAAAAAGAGTATACTGTCTAAAGAAGGTAAAATGACAAAAATATAACAAAATGATACCCACCAAAAATTCAGATTGGAGATGACTTTGTTGATTACAGATTTAACCCGGGGCAGCAGCCGAAAAATGCTCTGGATGTTTTCCATTCCCATGCTGCTGAGTGTTGCCTTTCAGCAGGTTTATCAAATTGCAGACAGCATCATTGCCGGGCAGTTCATCGGTGAAGCCGCGCTTGCGGCAGTCGGTGCATCCCACCCCATCACTATGATTTTCATGGCAGTTGCCGTTGGCAGCAATATCGGCTGTGCCGTTGTGGTTTCCCGCCTGTTCGGGGCAAAAAAATACAGCGCACTCAAAACGGCTATCTGCACCATCTTCTGCGCCTGCATTGCGGTCAGCGTGGTTCTGACGCTTGTCGGCATTTTCGGCGGAAGTGCCATGCTTCGCCTCATCCGCACCCCTGCCGATGTTTTCGCCGATGCCAAACTCTATCTGCATATCTATATCTATGGGTTTTTGTTCCTGTATCTTTATAATATCTGCAACGGCATCTTCACCTCTCTGGGGGACAGCCGTACGCCGCTGTATTTCCTCATCGGCTCCTCCATAAGTAATATTCTTCTGGATATTTTCTTCGTGGTCTGGCTGAAAATGGGCGTTGCCGGTGTTGCATGGGCAACCTTCGCCGCACAGGGCGCGGCATCCGTGCTCGCCTTTCTTACGCTGGTGCATCGCATCAAGCAATTAAGAAGCACCGAGCCGTATGCAAAATTTTCCGCAGAAATGCTTGTACAGGTTACCATCGTTGCCATTCCAAGTATTTTGCAGCAATGCTTTGTTTCCGTCGGGAATCTTTTCGTGCAGTCTGCCGTCAATAGCTATGGCTCTGCCGTTGTTGCAGGCTTTTCTGCCTGCCAGAAGCTGAATACCTTTGCCGTCACCTGTATGACAACCCTGTCCAACGGCGTTTCCTCCTTCACCGCTCAGAACCTCGGCGCAGATAAAAAGGAACGTGTTTCCGAAGGCTTTCGGGCAGGGGCGCTCCTCGGTATTCTGGTCTGCGTACCGTTTTTCCTGTTCTATTTCTTCTTCGGCCGCACCGCCATGGGGCTGTTTCTGGATGAAAGCAGTGCTGCCGCAATTCAGGCAGGTGTAGACTATATGCACATCGTCACCCCCTTCTATTTCATCGTAACGATTAAGGTCATGTGCGATGGGGTGCTGCGCGGCGGCAGTGCCATGCTCTATTTCATGACAACCACCTTCACCGACCTCTTCCTGCGTGTGGCGTTGGCGTTTCTCTTTGCAAAAGGGCTTGGTCTCGGCGCAACCGGCATCTGGATGGCATGGCCCTTCGGCTGGACACTTTCCGCCCTTCTTTCCATTTTCTTCTATCGTTTAAAGCCTTGGCTGAAAAAAGATCTCTGATACTAAAAAATGCACTACGAAATCGTAGTGCATTTTTTGACCTATTTATCCTCTTTGATATTCTTTTTCCGAATGTTTTCCTCAATCAGCTCTCTTGTATATTCCCAGATTTCCGCCGAACCCAATTCCGTTTTCGCCTGTCTCCCCCAGACCTGACTGCGGCTCACCCTATGCGCACGCCAATCTCCGCCGTCATTGGCATTATTCAGCAGCAGCGGCTGAAAATTATCCATCACATGCGCAAATCTTGCCTCTGGTGTTTCATTCGCTTCAAATTCTTCAAATAATCCGCGCAGCTCATCTCTCTGGTCATCTGGCAGTAAGCCGAAAATCCGCTCTGCCGCCTTTTCCTCCCGTTCCGCCTGCGTTGCCAACCCTGCCGTATCGTAGGCATAGGTGTCCCCTGCATCAATCTCCACAATATCATGAATCAGCGCCATCATCATCGTTTTCGCAAGGTCAAATTCCGCATTTGCGTATTCCTTCAGCAGATAAATCATCATCGCCATGTGCCATGCATGCTCGGCATCGTTTTCCCTTCTGCCGTGCCCGCTCAGGTGCGTCTGTCTAAGAATATTCTTCTCCTTGTCCGCCTCCAGAATAAACGCCACCTGCTTCTTAAATCGTTTTCTGTCCATCGTTCTCCCTCTTTCTTCATAAGAAAAGCCTTAGACCTTTCGGTCTAAGGCTCAGGAACTCGTCTGTTTATTTTTCTGCTTCAGCAAGTCAAAATCCTAATTTCAACTTGTTTTTAATATTCGGGCTCAATCAGACCGTAGGTGCCGTTCTTTCTCTTATAAACCACGCTTACCTCGTCTGTCTCCGCATCGCGGAATACAAAGAAGCTATGCCCTACCAGTTCCATTTCCATAACAGCCTCTTCCGCATCCATAGGCTTTACGGCAAAACGCTTTACCTTCTCGATTTTTACCAGAGGCTCGTCATCCAGACTTTCCTCAGGCACCAGAATTGCCGCATATTCTGCCGCATAGGCATCTGCGCCGTTTCTGATTTTGGTGCGCATCCGTTTTTTATAACGGACAACCTGCCCCTCCAGAATATCCACCGTTTTATCCATAGCGGCTGTCATGTCCGCATCCTGCACCTCTGCCCGTGCATATCTTTTATTCATAGGAATGGTTACTTCCACCGTAGCAACCTGTTTTTCCAAGCTTAATGTGATGGTTGCCTCTGTGTCCGCAGGGAACAGCTTGGCAATTCGATCCATCTTCTTTTCTACCATTTCCTTTGTTTTGTCCCATACATCGATGTTTTTCCCAATAATGTTATAACGCATACTAACAACTCCCTTCGGGATTCTCTCATCTTCTCAGAGAATCAAAAACATATATCCAATCGGCACCGCGCCGATGAGATTCAAAAGTAATCAAAATGGATTTCTTGTTTATTTGTTATATTCTCCGTTATTTCGTAAAATCCTTCTTTCTTTTGAAAAAAATATTTGAATTTTCGATTTTTTTCGCAGGCGCATCAAAAAAAGAGTTGTAGGCTTTTTCTGCTTTCGTTTCCATAATCTGATTTATGGAATCGGATACTTTTTCCGCAGAAGCAGAAACGGCGGATTCTCAGGCTTTTCAAATTTCCACAAAAAACGACATTCCTCTCCATTTTTCCACAAATTTTTTTGCACAACCTGTGGATATTGTGAATAACCTTGTGGAAAACTTACGTTTCAAGGATTTTTATTGTGGATAAAACGTGGAATTTATCCACGTTTTCCACAGTCACATTCTTCTGTTCATATCTGCCATAGGTTCACATAATCTTCCATCTCTCAAAAAGAAAAAGCCCTTCATTCTTTTTTTATCGCCGCATTAAGGCTGATTCATAACCTGAAAAATATAGAATTTCAGATAATAGGATTCCTCTGCCGCCCAGAGAATCGGATGATCGGGTGCCTGATGGCGATATTCCACCTGACGCAGGCGTTTATGCACATTCTTTGCCGCCTGCCCGATGGTCTGGGTGAACAATTCATAGGTCATAAAATGCGAGCAGGAGCAGGTTGCCAGAAATCCGCCGTCCTTCAGCAGCTTCATGGCACGCAGGTTGATTTCGCGATAGCCCTTAACCGCATTCTTGACAGAGCTTCTGGACTTTGTAAAGGCAGGAGGATCCAGAATAATCACATCGAATTTTCTGCCCTCTGCTTCGAGTCTGGGCAGCAGCGCAAACACGTCCTCGCACTGAAATTTCACAACCTCCTGCAAGCCATTCAGCTTGGCATTCTCCGTTGCCTGATCCACTGCAAGCTGACTTGCATCAATCCCCAGCACGCTTTTTGCCCCTGCAATGCCTGCATTCAGCGCAAAGGAGCCTGTATGGGTAAAGCAGTCCAGCACATCCATTCCCTGACAAATTTTATGAATGGACAGTCGATTATATTTCTGGTCAAGGAAAAAGCCGGTTTTCTGCCCTTCCTCCACATCAACGATATATTTTACGCCGTTTTCCACAATCTGCACCTTCGTATCAAAGGGTTCGCTGAGGAAGCCCTTCCAAGGCTGCATGCCCTCCTGCCTGCGCACCTTCGCATCACTGCGTTCATACACGCCGCGGATATGGATGCCGTCCTCCAGCATAGCTTCGATGAGCAGGCGCAGAATCGTTTCCTTCATGCGGTCAATCCCCATCGCAAGAGACTGTACCACAAGCACATCGGAGAATTTATCCACAACCAGACCGGGCAGAAAATCCGCTTCCCCGAAAATAACACGGCAGGAGGAAATATCCACCGTCCGTTTGCGGTAATTCCATGCCGCCTCTACTCTGGCGCGCAGAAATGCCTCATCAATCACCGCATCCTTATTTCTGCTCATCATACGAATGGTGATTTTGGAATTGTTATTATAAAAGCCTGTCCCCATGGGATAGCCGTCAAAATCCTGCACCGCAATCAGCTCGCCATTGACCGCATCCTCCGTCACTGCGGCAATTTCATTATCGAATATCCAAAGACCGCCCGCCTTAAGCATACGCCCTTCGCCCTTTTTCAATGTTGCAACAGGTAAACCCATCAGCCTTCTCCTTTCTGAATAAAAACCCTTCCTGCGAAAAAAAGGAGTATCTCCCGATACTCCTTTTCATTTTACTTATCTTACTTATCCGCTTATCAGACTTGCTTAGTTTGCGTAGTTATTGAAGTAATTCTGAACCAGAACGATAGGGGTACCCTTATCACCGGAACCACTTGTCAGGTCACACAGGGAACCAATCAGGTCTGTCAGGCGGCGAGGTGTGGTACCTTCGGATGCCATCTGTCCTTTCAGATTTGCTTCTTTTGCCTTGATTGCATTCTTAATTGCATCTGCCAGTGCATCGCCGTTCAGGTCAGCAAAATCGTTATCTGCCAGATATTTCAGCTTCAGCTCATTGGGCAGACCGTTCAGACCATCTGTATAGCCTGCGCCGACAACGGGGTCAGCCAGCTCCCAAATCTTACCAACGGGATCCTTGAATGCGCCGTCGCCATAAACCATAGCCTCTACCTTTACGCCGGTGCGTGCGATTATTTCCTTCTGGATTTTTTCTGCTACCTCCTGTGCGTTCTTAGGGAACAGCTTGATGGTTGTTTCTGTTGCCTTATTGGAGCCAAGCAGACCGTACTCTGCATTGTAGCCACTGCCATTTACGGGTGCGTTCAGGATTTCTGCCAGTGTCAGAACCTTTTCGCCGCCCTTTGCCAGAATACGGCGTTTGGAGCGTTCTCTGTTGTGAATATCACAGCACAGCACGTTCTTTGTATACTTTACGATTGCTTCGGGGTGGTTTGCGAATACGATTTCAGCTTCTGCGCCTTCCTCTTCAATCAGACCCTTGTAGTATTCTACATAGTCAACGCCTGTGAAGGGGTGCTTCACATAGCCGAATGCCTTACGGTATTCATCCAGAGACAGCACGTCTGTGTAGGGATTTACGCCGCTGTCATCCAGAATATCCATATCAAACAGGTGGTTGCCTACTTCATCGGAAGGATAGCTCAGCATCAGCACTACCTTCTTTGCGCCCTTTGCGATACCTCTCAGGCAGATTGCAAAACGGTTTCTGCTGAGGATGGGGAATACAACACCGACTGTTTCACCGCCCAGCTTTGCTTTTACGTCTGCCGCAATATCCTCTGTGGATGCGTAGTTGCCGTCTGCACGAGCAACAACTGCCTCTGTTACACAGATTACATCTCTTTCATGCAGCTGGAAACCATCCTGCTCCACTGCCGCCAGAACGGAATCTGCTACGATTTTAACGATGTCATCCCCTTCACGGATGATAGGTGCTTTGATACCTCTGGAAATTGTTCCTGCCATAGTGTAAAACCTCCTGAAAAATTCGATTTATTTCTCACAGGCATTCTGCCTGCTTTGATCGAATGATTTTTGCCATTGTGCAAAGCGGAAACCCGAATCCCATTTTCTGCAAGCAGAATGGTCTTCCTAAGGAAAAAACGGCTTTCTCCGCTATAAATGTAAAAAGATCCCACGAAAACGCGGGATCGATGGCAAAATTTCTAGTCATGGTGTGATGAAAGTACATTCGATCACCGACGCACTCATTCTACCAAGAAAAGCGCACACTTGTCAATAATATCCCACTTGTTTTCTATAAAAATATCTTATATCAATCATAATTTTTCATTTAGACTTCCTCCATCCGAACCGCCGTATCCAAGGCAATTTCCATCATCTGGGTGAAGGTATTCTGTCTCTCCTCGGCTGTGGTGGCTTCGCCTGTAATCAGATGGTCGGAAATGGTAACAATGGTCAATGCGCGTTTGCCTGCCCTTGCCGCCTCCAGATACAGTGCGGTCGATTCCATTTCCACCGCAAGCGTACCCATTTTCGCCCAGGAAACGGTTTCCGCCATGCCGCCCTCGTTATAGAATGCATCAGAGCAGAGGAGATTGCCAACGTGCATTTCAATTTTCCTTGCCTTCGCGCAGTCCACCGCTGTGGAAAGAAGCGTATAATCCGCTGTGGGAGCTAAGGTGCCGGGCATGTGATATTGCTCGGCATAGCTTGAGGTTGTGTTGGAGCCGATGCCTGCCACGATATCGCGCACCTTCAGCCTTTCGGACAATGCCCCCGCGGAGCCGATGCGGATAATGTTTTCCACATCATAGAAATTGAATAATTCATGGCTGTAGATACCGATGGAAGGGCAGCCCATGCCGCTTGCCATAACAGAAACCCTTTTGCCCTTATATAGACCCGTATAGCCGAGAATCCCACGGGTGTGGTTGACCTCCACGGCATCGGTCAGAAATGTTTCCGCAATGAATTTCGCCCGTAAAGGGTCGCCGGGCATCAATACTGTTTTTGCAAAATCGCCTTTTTCGGCAGAAATATGAGGTGTTGCCATATCCATTCCCTCCTTATTGTTATTGAAGCTTGCTATTGAAAATTTTTCTCGTTTCTCAAATCGTTTCTTATTTTTCCTCGCGCAGGCTTTTTAAAAGAGAAATCTCTTTGGCGTAGCCCGCCGCCTCGTTCGGTGTTTCCAGATAAAACGGCAGATGGCACAGCTTCGGGTGGTTGATAATATTTGCAATGCCTGCCAGACCAAGCGTACCCTCACCGATTTTCTCGTGTCTGTCCTTATGACTGCCGATGGGATTCTCGCTGTCGTTCAGGTGAATGGCTTTCAGCCTGTCCAAGCCGATGATGTCATCAAACACCTGCAAAACGCCATCCAAATCCCCGATGATGTCATAGCCGCCATCATACACATGGCAGGTATCCAGACAAACGCCCATGCGCTCCTTCTGCTCTACTCTGTCCAAAATGGCGCGCAGCTCCTCAAAGCTTCTGCCGACCTCACTGCCCTTCCCTGCCATGGTTTCCAGAAGGACGAGGGTTTTGCCGCCTGCCGAAAGAATATCGTTCAATGCGTCCGCAATCAAGGGAATCCCGATTTCCACTCCCTGCTTCACATGGCTGCCGGGGTGGAAATTAAACATCACATCAGGCAGAAGCTCCAGCCTTGCCAAGTCCTCCTTCATGGTATTTCTGGCGAAGGTGCGCAAATCCTCCTTCGCGGCACAGGGGTTCATGGTATAGGGTGCATGGGCAAGCAGTGTGCCGAAGCGGTGCTCCGCATGAAAGGCATTGTATTTTTCGATATCCTCTAAATCCAGCGCCTTGACAGAGCCGCCTCTGGGGTTTCTGGTGAAAAACTGGAACACATTCGCCCCAAGCTTCACTGCCTCCTTCCCCATGGCAAGATAGCCCTTGGCGGCAGATAAATGACAGCCGATATAAAACATAGTTGTCCTCCTTAGCCGATATAATACACGATATTGGTAAATTCCGTCATGCTTTCCCCGCGGTTGCAGTAGGTATGGGGCTGGGTGCAGTCAAAATGGATGAAATCCCCTTCTCTGAGGAGATATTCCTCGCCGCCGTAACGCAGAACCATTTCCCCTCGCGTCACCAGAAGATATTCATGCGTATTCATGCCATGCCCTTCGGAAGTGTATTCCTTATGTGCATCCAATTCGCCGTTGAAAAACTCAAAATCGCGCGCAGGGTTGGCTGTATTGTAATGATAGGCACGATAGCCGTCATACTCCGCAATAACGCTTTCCTCTTTTCGAATCAGCAGAGGCACATCAATCTGCTCATCAATCAGCTTTGTATAGGAAACCTGTAAGCCACCTGCGATCTTCCAGAGAGTGTTGATGGTAGGGTTGGATTCGCCCTTCTCAATCTGGCTGAGCATAACCTTGCTGACACCGGAAAGCTCCGACAGCTTTCCCAAACTGAAGCCACGCTCTGCGCGCAGCCGTTTTAAATTGACAGCAATAATTTCATTCAGATTCATGGAGGAACCTCCTTTCTTCTCTTTTTTTATTTTACCCTGTTCTTCCTCTTTCCGCAAGCAAAACAACGCTTGCGGCTTTGCGTCTGCCGCCGTATAATTGTCTGAGCTGAAACAAGCGGAACCAAAAGGAAAAAGAAAAGGAAAAGAGACCATGAAGGAAAAACTGCTTACATTTTTCAAAAAAGAAACGATTCTCTGCATTGCCTGCCTGTTGGCAGTGCTTTCGGCATGCATTGTGCCGCCCGATGCAGCGTATCTTGGCTACGTTGATACAAGGGTGCTGATTCTGCTTTTCTCGCTGATGGCAGTATTGGCAGGCTTTCGCGCGCTTGGCATCTTCGACCGCATGGCAAATCTGCTTCTGGCAAGGGCGAAAAAAATGCGGCAGTTGGCGCTGACCCTAGTCATGCTGTGCTTTTTCTCCGCAATGCTTGTGACCAATGATGTGGCACTGATTACCTTTGTGCCGTTCACGATTTTACTGCTGCAGCGCGTGCATTTAGAGGAAAAGCTGATTCCCGTTATTGTTCTGCAAACGATTGCCGCCAATCTGGGCAGTATGCTGACCCCTGTTGGCAATCCGCAGAATCTCTATCTTTATACCATTTCGGGGATTGGGGTCGGGGCGTTTTTCAGAATTACCCTGCCGTTTGTTCTCGTGTCCTTCTTTCTGCTGCTTCTGCTCTGCTTTTTGCAGGGAAACACCTCCTTAGCCACACAGCCGCAGACAACGCCACCCACACGGACAAGAGCAGAAAAACAACAGCTTTTCGGCTTGACGGTGCTGTTTTTTCTTTGCCTGCTGGCAGTTTTCCGCATCCTGCCCGTTCTGCCGCTGTTGGCGTTGTCACTGGTGTGGTTTCTGCTGTTTCAAAAAGGGATTCTGAAAGAGGTGGATTACTGCCTGCTGCTCACGTTTGTATTTTTCTTTATCCTGATTGGGAATCTGGGACGTATTTCCGCCATACGGGAAGCCCTTCAAGCACTGCTCTATGGCAGAGAGGTGCTTGTTTCTTTTCTGAGCTGTCAGCTCATCAGCAATGTGCCTGCGGCGGTTCTGCTTTCAGAATTTACCGACCGATATGACCTTTTGCTTGCAGGGGTGAATATCGGTGGTCTGGGGACATTGATTGCCTCTATGGCAAGTCTGATTTCCTATAAATATTTCGCACAGATACCGAATGTCGGAAAGGGGAAATATCTGCTCTGGTTTACCCTTGCGAATCTTCTGTTTGCGATAGTTCTGCTGGGGCTTGCAGCTTTGCTCCCCTCCTGACTGCAAAGGGCGATTTTATTGCATTTTATCATAGCCTCCTCTGCCCAAAAAGTATTCCAAAAGGCAAAAAGCTATGCTAAAATAAAAAAATATCAAATCCCTTTGAACGAACGAGGTGTATCGCATGCCGAAACGAAAGCAGGATTTTAACACCATATACATATCTGAACGATTACAGGAGGCACTGCGCCCAATTTCGCGCTGTGCGCTGACAGCTGTGGTTGCACCAATGGGCTATGGCAAAACAACCGCTGTCAACTGGTATCTTGCGGAGCGCAGGAAAGAGGAAAACGCGCGCATCATCCGTATCAGCGTCTATTCCGACAATCTCGCAATTTTCTGGAAAAGCGTACAGGATGCCTTTTTGCGTGCAGGGCTTTCCATTTTGCTGGATTATCCCTGCCCGACGGATGCCGCCGGCGGCAGTCTGCTGGCAGATGACCTTTGCCATGCGCTTGCAGGAGAGAAGCCATGCTATCTTTTCATTGACGATTTTCATCTGCTGACAGATGTACACACCGCTGCCTTTCTCTGCACGCTGGCGAACCGTCTGCCCGAAAATGTGCATGTCATTGTAGCAAGCCGCGACCGTTTTCTGCCCTTTGCGGCACAGGTACGTCTGGGCGGCAGGCTCTGTCAGCTTGGCACGGCAGAGCTGCGTCTGAACCATGCAGAGCTTGCCGTTTATGCACACCGCTGTGGCACTGCCCTTTCGGATGCAGAAATTTCCTCCCTGCTTTATACGAGTGAGGGTTGGTTTTCCGCAATTTATCTGCATCTGCGTACGCTTGCGGAACGTGGCACTTTGCCCAACCGTAAATCCGATATCTACACCATGTTTACCGCCGCAATGATTGCGCCCCTGCCTGTGGATGCAAGAGAATTCCTCGCGGTTATGGGGCTTGCGGATGAATTTACGCTGGAAATGGCGCACTTTATTACAGAAACTCCCCATACAGAAAAGCTGCTGACCACACTGACGGAGCAAAATGCCTTTGTGAAGCGTCTGCCCGATGGGAAGGTCTATCGTTTTCACCACATGATGAAGGAATGTGCAAAGCGCACCTTTCACACGCTGCCGCCCGAAAAGCAAGCGGTGTACCGCAGCCGTTTTGGTATCTGGTATGAGGAGCACCGCCAATATCTGCATGCCATGGCGGCGTATCGGCAAGGCAGAAATTATGATGCTCTGCTTCGCATTGTGGAGCAGGATGCAGGCATCCTGCTTTCCTCTCTGTCGCCCAAAGCAGTGCTGAAGGCAATCGAGGAGTGTCCCGTTTCGATTCTGAAGGAGCATCCGCTCGCAATTCTCGTGCTGATGCGCAGTATGTTCAACTGGCGGCTGATTCCCGAAATGATGCGGATGAAGGAGCTTCTGCTGACCGCTATCGCAGAGCATCCGGAGCTGCCGGAGCAGGAAAAGGGAAACCTTCTGGGAGAATGTGACCTGATTCTCAGCTTCCTGATGTATAATGACATCAGTGCTATGAGCAGGCTCCACCGCAGCGCAAGCAAGCAGATGTCCCGTCCTGCCGTCAGCATACAGAACGTCGGCGGCTGGTCATTTGGCTCGCCCTCGGTTCTGATGATGTATCACAGAGAGCCCGGCGCACTCAAAAAGGAGCTTGCCGAAATGGAGGAATGTATGCCCCATTATTACAAAATCACGAATGGGCATGGACAGGGGGCAGAAAAAATCATGTCCGCCGAAGCCTATTTTCTACAGGGAAAATTTACAGACGCGCAGATTGCTTTGGAGCAGGCGTATGCCCAAATTGAAGGAAATGGACAGGAAAACATTGCCCTCTGCTGCGATTTTCTGGCAAGACGGCTTTCCCTCTGCATCGAAACAGAGGAACGAGCTTCCTTCGCGGCACGGCGTGCGTATCTTCTGAAGCAGCATAATATCGCATGGCTGAATATTTTCAATGCGACTGCCGCCTATTACTATGCCCTGCTGGGGGAAACAGAGGAAATCCCCGAAATTTTCCGCACGCACACGCTTTTCTCCGTCAATATTCTTGTTCCCGGCAAGCCCATGATAGAAATGGTTGAAAATCAGGTTTATCTGGCGCAGGGTGCTTATGCAAAGGTCATCGGGCGGAGCGAGGGATTGCTTGCCGCCTGTGCAGGGCTACAGTATGCCTTGGTGGCGCTGCATCTGCGGATACAGACCGCGGCGGCGTATGCCATGCTCGGAAAAACAGAGGAGGCGCAGGCGCTTCTTTTGCAGGCATTGCAGGAGGCAGAGCCCGATGAGTTTCTTCTGCCCTTCGTGGAAAATTACCGCTATATCAAAAAAACGCTTGAAAAGCTGCCGCAAACGCCCCTTCTTGCACGCATCCAACGGCTTGGAAAGGCATCCGAACAGCGGCAGAAGCAGCTTTCCACGCATCGTCCTGCATCCCTTGCCGCGCTGACGGAACGAGAATATGAAATCGTGAAGCTGATGGCAAGCCGTCTGCGGAATCGGGAAATTGCGGAAAAGCTGTTCCTTTCCGAGGGGAGCGTCAAGCAATATATCAATCAGATTTATTCCAAGCTACAAATTGAAGGGGATACCCATAGCAAGAGAAAACAGCTCTTTCAATTACTGGAAGAAAAAACCTAACTTTTGGTTAATAGCCTTTTGCCTTTTATCCATCGTACAATAACAGTACGGTGGATTTTTTATTTACTTTTTTTGAAGAAGGGAGGATATCCGAGGGGAAGAACTGTGATTGATTCAGCTAAAAAGGAGGAATACTATGATAAAACGAATATACAGCAGCCTGCTTGCGCTGGTTATGGTGGTAGGGCTGCTGCCGACGACAGCATGGGCGGAGGTCACTGCTGAAAATGACTGGAATATTTTTAAAACAGATGATTATAGTCTGCCGGAAACACAGGAGCAGATCCTTACGGCTATGATTCAGAATCCAAAATTTGCAGATGCTTGGGCACCTATTGTAAATAATATTTTGCCCAAAACATTCGTCAATGACAATGAGTGGTCTAGCTATGATGAATCTTATACAAAATTTACTGCAAATGATTATGCAAATGTAAAATATACATCTAAGGGTCTGCGAGATGCTGTCAACAGTTGCATTGACAAGAGCGAAATTAAAAATGGCACAGGCATTTTGAACAGTCTGCCTGAAGCAGAAACTCCTGTTTACTATGTATATACAAAAGCGGAAAAGAAAAGAGATACTGGACACTCTTATATAAGCACCGGCTATGGTTATTATATTCAGCTTTTCTATGACTTTGAAATCGAAGGCATTAAGGGCAGATTTAAATCTCCATCCGTAGAGAATGATGATACACAAGAATCTTTAGAGGAGAGAGGCTATAGATTTTCCATGGGCGGCAGCTCCGACAGCTATAAGGTAACAGCAGAAAACCGCAACGATTTTGAAAATACCGTAGAAAAAAGCTATACCTATGAAAAGAGTACCTCTACCTCTACCACAGTTTCCAACACCTATTCTCAAAACTGGACAGAGGAAACCACGATAGGCGTAGAATTCAGCGTTCCCGTTTTGGCGGCACTTTCGCCTACCGCAAAGGTGGAACAGAGCTTCTCCTATTCCTACGGAATGGAAAAGACCTACGAAACCAGCAAGGAGGAATCCTATTCCCAGTCCATTCAGGACACCATCTCCGTTCCTCTGCCTGCACATACCGGCATTGATATTAACGTGGATGTAAAGGATATGACAACTACGATTCCTTATACAGGTGCGGTACACATCAAATACAAGACCATGATTCTCTCGGCTTCCGGTTGTAATGTAACCAAGGTGAACGGTACCAACGAGAATCGATGGAAAGAAAGAACATACCAAAAATACACCTTCGGTCGTGACGGCAGATCCGCTATCGAGGATTTGGATGCCAGAATCGAAAACCGCAATGTCTCCGGCTTTGACCCCGATAAATTAAATATGAATACACTTTATCAGGGTGAATTCAAAACCGCCGCTGACGCACTCCTCTCCGGCCAGCCTGTAGCACCGTATTTCGGCGATTTCCACTACACCTCCAAAAACACAATCATCACACCACAGCAGGTTTATCCGATTTACGCCTTAGATAGACTTGTTCCAGATACGGAGAACATCACGCTGTATGAACAGCAGGATATGCGTCTGGACAGCATTAAGGTGCAGGCATTAAATGAACATGCTGTGGCTTGGTATGGGTTCAATCCTCGCTTGAGCGGCAAATGGACAGTTGTGGATGAAAACCTTGATGACGCATCGGAATATGCAGAAATCACAAAAAACAAAAACGGCTACCCTCTCTTGCAGGCATTGAAGCCGAATGACGGAAAAGAGCTTTTCCTTCGCTACGAGCCGAAGTCTTCCATTGAAACAACGGATGATTTCAACAGCGAATTGATAGAGCTTACCATCAATCCTGTAAAGCTGTCCTCCGTTACGGTGGAAGGCTCCTTTGACACCTTCTACCTGAATGACGGAAACAACAAAACCGATGTTGCGGGGCTTACCGTTACCGCAAAGGATGAGGCCGGCGAAGATTTCACCGTAACAACAGACAGAATAAAATGGTATGCAGAGGAAACAGACGGCATTACCGTAGATGAAACCACCGGCGACATTTCCTTCGACAAAGCAGGAACCTATCAGATTTATGCAGTTGTCAATGGAACAGAATCCAACAGAGTGGCTCTGCAGGTACTCCCCAAAAGATATTTGAACGAAATTACTGTAGAGGGAACCATTCCCGATTTAACTTACGATGACGATGCTGCAAATACCTTCGACCTTTCTTCTCTTACCATCACAGGCACAGACCAGTATGGTCATGATTATGCACTTGATGCAGACGAGTATGACTGGAGATTGACAAGCGATAAGGGCTATGCCGCAATTAACGGAAATACAATTACAGGGCTTGTTGTGGGAATGGATACAGTTACACTGTATTACCCTGTAGGAAAAGATGATAATAACGAAACGGTATATAAGCAATCTCTCCCGATTACCGTAAAGGTCGTGGCAAAGCCTTATGTAGATGAATTTTACTATAACGACGGCGCACCCAATGCGGTAGAAGGTATGGCATACAACCTGACACAGATTCCTCTGATGGCACGAGATCAGCATGGAAATCCCTTTAATGTACCCAATGACATTGTATGGAAATTGGCAGACAATAACGAAACAGAAGCAACGCTTGATACCACAGCAGGAACACTTACCGTTAAAGCAGGGCAGGTACCGAATGCCTCTTATGCAGATGTAATTTTAGAGGCATATTCTCCTTCCATCGACAAAACAGCAAGGAATATTGTTGTAAAGGCAGAACAACAGCCTGTTCTGAAAAGCATCAAGGCAACAATGAACGAAAGCTTCATTTTGCGTCTGGATGAAAATGCCAAACTGGCAGACCATTTCAGCGCAGTCGGATATGACCAGTACGGCAGAGAAATGCAGAATCTTACCTTTACATGGCATACCACAAAGCCCGATGTGGTTTCTCTGAAAAACGGAACACTGAAAGCACTCAAGGAAGACTCCACCGAAATTTATGCGACCGCAGATGAAATCGAAAGCAACCGAATCACACTGACGGTAGCAGCACCGAGAAGATTAACCGGCATTTCCGTAAGCGGTGTATCCTCCACAGCGGCAAAAAATACAACCCTTGACTTAACAAAACCCGTTGTAAAAACCTTTGATCAGTTCCAGAAGGAATTCAGCTCGGATGAACTGAAGGCTTATCCTGCATCCATCCGCTGGACACTGGAAAAGAACGATACCAATGCCGTTATTGACGGAAACATCCTGAGCTTTGGCGACAAGGACGGCAAAATGACCTTGATTTGCGCGGCAGTAAATACAGATACCAACGTAATCGTTGAAAAGAGAATCGACATTCAGATTGGCGGCTCCTCCTCTGGCGGCGGTTCCTCCTCCGGTGGCGGCGGCGGTGGTGGCGGCGGCGGTACAGCCAAATCCGCTTATATGATTACCGTTGAAAACACCAAAAACGGTGAGGTAATCTCCAGCCACAAGACAGCCGACAAGGGAGATACCGTTACATTGACTGCTACTCCTGATAAGGGCTATGCTGTTCGACGCATAATCGTTACAGACAGCAGTGATCAGAAGCTGACACTGACCGAAAAGGATAGCAAATATACCTTCACAATGCCCGCCTCTAACGTGACCGTTAAAACCACATTCATCATGGATAAGTCCAAAGATGAAGTACCAAACCCCTTCGAGGACGTTTCTGCAAGCAGCTACTACTATGATGCAGTTCAGTGGGCAGTGAAGAATGGCACTACCGGCGGCACATCCGCCACAACCTTCTCTCCCGATGCTCCCTGCACACGCGCGCAGGCGGTAACCTTCCTGTGGAGAGCGGCAGGCAGTCCTGCACCTAGCAGCACAGAAATGCCCTTCGCAGATGTACCTACGGATGCCTACTATTATAATGCGGTACTGTGGGCAGTCGAAAACGGCATTACCGGCGGCACATCCACTACAACCTTCTCCCCCGATGCTCCCTGCTCCCGCGGACAGATTGTTGCCTTCCTGTGGCGCAGCAAGCAGTCCCCTATGGTTGCGGCAGAAAATCCGTTTATGGATGTGAATGCAGCGGATTATTACCATAATGCAGTGCTTTGGGCGGCAGAAAACGGCATTACCGGCGGCACAGGCGCAAATACCTTCAGCCCCGATGCTCCCTGCACACGCGCACAGATTGTAACATTCCTGTATCGCGCATTGCATAAGTAACCCCTTTCCCCAACTGCCTTTCTGTTGGGATATAAAAAGCGGCGTAACCGAAATCGGTTACGCCGCTTTTAGTATAAACTATTTTATAAACGTCTTTTTATTTCTCTGCCGGAACTTCCTTATCCCCGTACAATTTACGGATAGCAAGAATTACAACAACCATGGAAACGATTGCGATAGGCAGGTTGATCATCCAATTCTGGATGAGTGCCGCCAGAACGTAGTTCACAGCGGAAACAGCCGCTACAGTCAGTGCATAGGGCAGCTGTGTGGATACATGGTTGATGTGGTCACACTGCGCACCTGTGGATGCCATGATGGTGGTATCGGAGATAGGAGAGCAATGGTCACCGCAAACCGCACCTGCCAATGTAGCCGCTACGGTAATGGTCAGCATTTCACTGCCTGTCTGCATAATAGGCACAACGATAGGCAGGAGAATACCGAAGGTACCCCAGGAGGTACCTGTTGCAAATGCAAGGAACACCGCGATACAGAATACGATAATGGGAATAAAGACCTGCAAAACGCCTGTGCTGTTTGCCAGAATACCTGCAACGAATACATCCGCGCCCAGAAGCCCTGTAATACCGGACAGTGTCCATGCAAATGTCAGAATCATGATTGCAGGAACCATCGCCTTAAAACCTTCGGGAAGCGCTTCCATGAACTGATGGAAGGTCAGCACGCGGCGAGGGATATACAGCAAGAAGGTAATCAGCAGTGCCGCTGCAGAGCCAAGCAGAAGGCCTGTGGGTGCGGAACAGTTTGCAAAGGCATTGATGAAGCTTTCGCCTTCAAAGAAGCCGCCTGTGTAAATCATGCCGATGATACAGCAGATAATCAGCACGATAACGGGCAGAACCAGGTCGATAACCTTACCATTGCCCACTACCTCGGATTCTGCCTCTGCACTTGCAAAGGGTCTTGCATCTGTGGTATAGAGATCATTGTTCAGCTGTGCATTTCTTTCATGCTCCAGCATAGGGCCGAAGTCTGTATTGGTGATGGTCAGTGTCAGCATTGCCACAATGCTCAGCAGTGCATAGAAGTTATAGGGAATGGCTCTGATGAACAAATCCAAGCCGTTCACGCCCTCAACTACGCCGGCTACTGCCGCAGCCCAGGAGGAAATGGGAGCAATGATACAGATAGGAGCCGCTGTTGCATCGATGATATACGCAAGCTTCGCTCTGGAAACCTTATGCGTATCCGTAACGGGACGCATAACAGAGCCTACGGTCAGGCAGTTGAAATAGTCATCCACGAATACCAGAACGCCCAGCAGGAAGGTGGACAGCAGTGCGCCCTTTCTTGTTTTGATTGCCTTAACTGCCCAACGGCCATACGCCGCAGAGCCGCCTGCCTTATTCATCAGCGCAACCATGATACCCAGAATAACAAGGAAAATCAGAATCCCCACATTGTCGCTGTCGGAAAGCTTTGCCAGCATACCGCCGTCTGTGATATCAGTGAAAATCGTCAGATAGGTCAGCTTGGGGCTGAAGTTCGCATAGAACAGACCGCCGACCACGATACCGATGAACAAAGAGGAATAAACCTCCTTTGTAATCAGTGCCAGAATGATTGCAACCAGCGGAGGCACCAAAGACCATGCGGTTGCATACATTTTACTTGTGTGCTCTGCCGCTTCTGCATCGCCCGCAAAAACGGTTACGGACATGGCTGCCGCTACCAGAACAACCACAAAGAGCGTTCCCAGCCATGTTTTTTTGATGTTGCTTTTTGTTTTCATAACCCTTCTCCTTTCAGAAAATCTTAAATGATAAAAACAGTAATAAAGGAATAAATAAGATGATATCGGTTGTCCCCAAATTTCGGAAACAAAAAAGCCCTGCGCAAAGCGCACGGCATCAGAAACATAAAAATATGCTGAAATTCCGATAGCGCTCCACATCCGTGACAGTACATTACATTTTTTGCAATGTCCCAGCAGCTTCTTCCCTTGGGCAGAAAAAGCCACTTCGGCAACGCCGCCTTTCCCCCTCCTGCCGCCCACGGCTCTATTGGGAGAGGATACTCATCGTCATTGCACCTCTATCTTCCTTATTTGTTGTCTGACGTTTCCGTCGGACTATTCTTCATTCATAACATACCGAAGCACTAAAGTCAAGCCTTTCTGTAAAAAAGAACAGGTTTTACGGTTTTTTGTTGACTTTTGTGCGAAAACAAGCGCAAACGGTTTTTCTGCGGATACATTCCTTCTTTTGCATCGACAATACACGCCACCTCTGTTTTTTATTCACATATTCGCGTGAATATTGCATAAACTGTGTATACAATACACATATACACAGCTTCTATCGGAATTACCAAAGCGTTTTTTTGCAGAACAGCGGCAAATTCTATATAGTTTTTGCAGATTTTCTCTCTGATTTTTGTCTATTTTATCTCTCGTATTTTTATTTCTCTCCGTTCTCGCTCTGCAATTCGCTAAAATTGAATAATTATACATATATTTATTGACTTCACCCATAAGGAGTATATAATAAGAATAAATCATCATTACCATGGGGTAATCATTTATTTCGGAAGAAAAAGAAAGGAAGGAACAGCCTGATGAAGCATAAGGTATACATCGACGGGCAGGCAGGCACAACAGGTCTGCAACTGCGTCAGAAGCTGCAAAATCACAAAGATGTGGAAATCCTCTTAATCAGCGAGGAGCTGCGAAAGGATGAGGCAGAGCGAAAAAGACTGATGAACGAGGCAGAGGTTGTTTTTCTCTGTCTGCCGGATGATGCGGCAAGAGAGGCGGTTAAGCTGGTGGAAAACCCGAACACCTGCATTATTGACGCAAGCACAGCCCACCGCACAGATCCCGATTGGGTATACGGCTTTCCTGAGCTTTCCCCTCTGCATAAGGAAAAAATCAGGCATGCAAAGCGCATTGCCAACCCCGGCTGCCATGCCACAGGCTTTATTGCGGCGGTTTATCCCCTCATTCGGCTTGGTATCATCGGGACGGATTATCCCTTGACAGCGCACAGTCTGACAGGCTACAGCGGCGGTGGCAAGGCAATGATTGCCGAATATGAAGCGGAGAACCGCTCTCCCCTGTTCGACAGCCCCAGACAGTACGGTTTGGGACAGCAGCATAAGCATCTGCCCGAAATGCAGTATGTGACAGGGATTGATACACCGCCTGTGTTCTGCCCCATCGTTGTGGATTATTACAGCGGCATGGCAACCTGCATCCCTCTGATTGCCTCTTTATTCAAAAAGAAGGTGACAAAGGACGAGCTATTGGCACTGCTGACAGAATATTATAAGGATGCAAAGCTTATCAGTGTCGGCACAGAGGAAACGAACTTCTTGGCATCCAATCCCCTGAGTGATACGAATGAGCTCAAGCTCTATGTTGAAGGGAATGATGAGAGAATGACGCTCATCAGCGTATTCGACAATCTGGGCAAGGGTGCATCCGGCGCAGCAGTAGAAAACATGAATCTTGTATTAGGTCTGGATGAAACGACCGGTTTACTATAAGGAGGAAATACTATGCAAAAGATAAACAGCGGTGTCACAGCACCCAAGGGCTTTCTTGCCGGCGGGGTGCATTGTGGCGTAAAAACAAACAATACCGCAAAAAAGGATATTGCTATCATTTACAGCGAAAAGCCCTGCACAGCAGCAGCGGTTTATACACAGAATAAGGTTTTCGGCGCACCCATCACCGTAACCAGACGAAACATTGCGGACGGCATGGCGCAGGCAGTTGTCTGCAACAGCGGCAATGCGAACACCTGCAATGCGGACGGCGTGGAAAAGGCAGAGAAAATGTGTGTTCTGGCAGCAGAAGCACTGCATCTGAAGCCGGAGGATATCATCGTAGCCTCTACCGGTGTCATCGGGCAGGTGCTTCCCATCGAGCCCATCGAAAAGGGCATTACGGCACTGGCTCCCATCATTTCCAGAGAGGGCAATCTGGATGCCGTGCAGGCCATCATGACCACAGACACCAAGCCCAAGGAAGAGGCTTATGAAATCGAGATTGGCGGAAAAACAGTCAAAATCGGTGCAATGGCAAAGGGCAGCGGCATGATTCACCCCAACATGGCGACCATGCTTGGCTTCCTGACCACAGATGCGGCAATCACAACGCCAATGCTGCAAAAGGCACTCAAGCTGGCAGTCGATGATACCTTCAACATGGTCAGCGTAGACGGTGACACCTCCACAAATGATATGGTTTCCATCATGGCAAACGGCATGGCAGAAAACCCCGTCATCGACAAGGAAGGCGCAGATTTTGATTTATTCGTTGCAGTTGTCAAGGAAATCTGCACTTCTATGGCAAAGAAGATTGCCGGTGATGGCGAGGGTGCAACAAAATTAGTGGAATGTACCGTTACAGGCGCACCGACCATTCCTCTGGCAAAGGCGATTGCGAAATCCGTGATTACCTCCAGCCTGACAAAGGCGGCAATGTTCGGCGCGGATGCCAACTGGGGGCGTATTCTCTGTGCGATTGGGTATACAGAGGGTGACTTTGCCGTAGATACCATTCAGGTGGATATTTCCTCGCCCAAGGGCAGTATTCTGGTCTGCGAAAACGGTGCAGGCGTTGCCTTTGATGAGGATAAGGCGAAAGAAATCCTTCTGGAGGATGCGATACATATTGAGATTGCAATGAAGCAAGGCGATGCAAGCGCAACCGCTTGGGGCTGCGACCTGACATACGATTATGTGAAGATCAACGGGGATTATCGCACTTGATACCATAAAACCGTGGGATTCCATCCCACACCCTGCTTGAATGAAGCCCTCAAGAAAAGCAAAGGAGAAAGGTAATGGAAGATATGAATATAAACAGCGTAAAGGCGAAGGTGCTAACAGCCGCCCTGCCTTATATCCAAAAATACAACGGAAAAACAGTTGTTGTAAAATACGGCGGCAACGCCATGATTCACCCCCTGCTGAAAAAAGCTGTCATGAGCGACATTATCCTGCTGAAGCTGGTCGGCATCAACATCGTTCTGGTGCATGGCGGCGGCCCCGAAATCAGCAGCATGCTGGAGCGTCTGGATATCCCCTCCAGATTTGTGAATGGTCTGCGGTATACGGATGAGGAAACCATTGAAATCGTGCAAATGGTGCTTTCCGGCAAAACCAACAAGGATCTGGTTTCCCTGATTGAACAGCTGGGCGGCACGGCAATCGGCATGTGCGGCATTGATGCAGGCATGATTCAGGCGAAAAAGCTGGAGGGCGATTACGGCTATGTCGGCGATATCACCCACATCAACACAGAACCCATTGAAAATGCCATTGCGAACGGCTATATCCCCGTTATCGCGACCGTCGGCACAGATTTAGACGGCAATGTATACAACATCAATGCCGACACTGCCGCCGCAGAAATCGCAACAGCCCTGCAGGCAGAAAACATCATCACGCTGACCGATATCCGTGGGCTTTTGCAGGATGTGGATGATCCCGATTCTCTGATTTCCACTGTCACCATGGACGATATTCCCGCTCTGATGGAAAGAGGGATTATCAGCGGCGGCATGATTCCCAAAATCAAGGGTCTGGAGGCCGCAATCAAGGCAGGCGTAAAGAAGGCCGTTATGATTGACGGCAGAATCGAACATTCCATCCTCATCGAAATATTCTCCGATGAAGGGATCGGCACAATGTTTACAAAATAAAAAAGCATGGAAAAAGCACGGAAAGAAGGAATTTCAATGAGCTTTGAAGATATTAAAAAACTGGATGACGCTTATGTCATGCACACCTATGGGCGATACAATCTGGCAATCGACCACGGCAAGGGCGCAATCTGTTATGACCCTGCCGGCAAATCCTATATTGACTTCACCAGCGGCATCGGGGTAAATTCCCTCGGCTTCGCGGATGATGGCTGGGTTGCGGCAGTCACGGCACAGCTGAATAAATTACAGCATATCTCCAACCTGTATTATACAGAGCCCTGCGTTCTGGCAGCAAAGCTAATCTGCGAAAAAAGCGGCATGAAAAAGGTATTCTTCGGCAACAGCGGCGCAGAGGCAAACGAAGGCGTGATTAAGGCGGCAAGAAAATACTCCTTCCAGAAATACGGTGAAGGCAGAAGTAAAATCGTCGCTCTGGAAAACTCCTTCCATGGCAGAACCATGGCGGCACTTTCCGCAACAGGGCAGAACGTATATCACAACTTCTTCTTCCCCTTTGTGGACGGCTTTGTGTTCGCAAAGGCAAATGACACAGAAGATACCATCTCCAAGCTGACAGACGATGTCTGCGCCGTTATGATGGAGCTGGTGCAGGGTGAAGGCGGCGTTATGCCTTTGGAGAAGGAATATGTGCAGGCAGTTTATGCGGCCTGTCAGGAAAAGGATATTCTCTTTATCGTAGACGAGGTACAGACAGGTGTCGGCAGAACAGGCACCTTCTACAGCTATCAGCAGTTCGGGATTCAGCCCGATTTAGTATCCTCCGCAAAGGGTCTGGGCGGCGGTCTGCCGATCGGTGCGGTGCTGTTCGGTGAAAAAACACAGGATACCCTGATTCCCGGTGACCACGGCTCCACCTTCGGCGGCAACCCCGTTGTCTGCGCCGGTGCGGTTGAGGTGCTGAACCGCATGGATGATACCTTCCTGCAAAACGTAACCGCAAAGGGCAGGCACATGCGCGAGAAAATCGAAAAAATGCCCCATGTGACAAGCGTTGCAGGCATGGGCATGATGCTCGGCATTGAGCTGGATATTGACGTAAAGCCTGTGGTGACGGCACTGATGGAAAACGGACTTCTGGTGCTGACCGCAAAACACAAAATGCGTCTGCTCCCCCCTCTGAATATTGCACAGACAGAGCTGGAAAAAGGGCTTTCCATTTTGAAAAACACGCTTGCGGCACTTTGATTTCAAACGTAAATAGGGTATAATGATACCTATCACTGGCATAAAAACCCGACAGGGGTTGGGAAGGGACAGCGTCCCTCGGAAAGAGAGGAACAACTATGAAACATTTTTTGAAGCTGTTGGACTGCACAACAGAGGAAATTTATGAACTGCTTGATCTGGCGGCAACCATGAAGCAGTATGTCAAGGAAGGTAAGGAGCATCATTTCCTGAAGGGCAAAACACTGGGTATGATTTTTGAAAAATCCTCCACCCGTACCCGTATTTCCTTTGAAACAGGGATGTATCAGTTGGGCGGCCATGCGCTGTTTATCAGTGCAAGGGATTCCCAGATTGGCAGAGGCGAGCCCACACAGGATACTGCACGCGTCATGAGCCGTATGCTGGATGGGATTATGATTCGTACCTTTGAGCAGAAGGAAGTGGAAATGCTTGCCGAATACGGCTCCATTCCCATCATCAATGGGCTGACAGACCTGTGTCACCCCTGTCAGGTTATGGCAGACCTGCTGACCATCCGCGAACACAAGGGTAAGCTGGAAGGACTGACCATGTGCTATATCGGCGACGGCAACAACATGGCAAACTCCCTCATCGTCGGCGGTCTGAAAACAGGCATGAACGTGCAGATTGCCTGCCCCGAGGGCTATCGTCCCAACCCTATGGTAATGGATTTTGCAGCGCAGTATCCCGATAAGTTCTCTATCACAGATGACCCCATGACAGCCGCAAAGGATGCCGATGTTGTCATCACAGACTGCTGGACCTCTATGGGACAGGAGGAGGAAAAGAAAATCAGAGAAAAGGCATTTGCAGGCTATCAGGTAAATAAAGAGCTGATGGGTGTTGCAAAGGCAGATGCTATGGTGCTGCACTGTCTGCCTGCTTATCGCGAACAGGAAATCACAACAGAGGTTTTCGAGGCGCATGCAAACGAAATTTTCGACGAAGCGGAAAACAGACTCCATGCACAGAAGGCAGTTCTTGTAAAATTACTGGGTTAAGACAAACAAAAAAGGATAAATCTTCATTCCGAAGATTTATCCTTTTTATTATGCCTGATCGCAGAAATCATTCCTTCATATCCGGATTCAGCTCATGCCATTTTCTATGGTGCGCCTTCATGCAGTCAAAGGTTTCCTCGCTCAGGATATGCTCCATCCGGCAAGCATCCTGCAATGCAGTTTTTTCGCTTACCCCAATATCCATCAGCAGATGGGAAATCACACAATGCTTTTCATAGGTACCCTCTGCCAGTGCCTTGCCCTTTTCTGTCAGCACGATACGACCCTTATCCTCTATCTGCACATAGCCCTCCGCCTTCAGCTTTTTCATGGCATTGGAAATGCTGGGCTTGCTGAAGCCCATTTCCAACGCAACATCCACCGAGCGCACAAAGCCTGTTTTCTGATTTAAAACATAAATCGTCTCCAGATAATTTTCCATAGATTCCTGTGTTTTCATACGGGTTCCCCCCTTCTTCTTCCTTCTATATTAACAAAAATAAGTACAATTTACAATATTTTTCTGTTGTTCTTTGTGTTTTGCATACAGCCTTTAAAAAATTCTATGGGTTTGATTGCATTTTTTTATTGATATTTGGTTGAAAATCATGTATGATGTATATAAGAAAAAACGAGAGCGGCAAATCCTTTTTCCGTTCTTGTATTTTAAGTATGCTTGCTTCTGTAGTTTGAGGTTTTTCTCCTAACTTCAAGCTATTTTGAATCAAACTTTTCATCTCTTCTTGTCATTGCTTCCCAAGCGTAAAAAAGCACCCCCTTTATCGTTTTTTTGCGTGGCAATGGCAACCCTTACGCGGCACCTTCTCCCCCAAGAAGGTGCCGTTCCCCTTTTACGCAGAAATGCTCCGCGAAAACCCACTGAACATTTTTTCATTTTATGCAGAATGAACTGTATTTTATAAATCTTCCCCTTTCTGTCTCTGTGTAGTATGATAAAAGCAATCACTATACAGCATTGATAGAAAAGAGGGTATTTTTATGTACAGAACATTATACAGCCCACAGGGCGGACGCATTATCCTGGATGGACGCGAGGTTATCAATATGGCCTCCAATAACTACCTTGGCCTAGCCAACCATCCTGCCGTTGTTGCTGCCGCAAAGGAGGCTTTGGAAAAATACGGCGTTGCCACAACCGCAAGCAGAAACATCTGCGGCAATTATCCCGTGCATGATGAGCTGGAGGAAAAGCTGGCAAAATTCAAGGGCGTAGAGGCAACACTGGTATTCAACTGCGGCGTAACCGCAAACTCCGGTTTGATTCCACAGCTGGTCGGCAAGGGTGATTTTATCTACAGCGATGAACTGAACCATGGCTCCATCATTGATGGCTGTCGCTTATCCGGCGCAAAAATCAAGGTGTTCCGCCACATGGATATGGCACATCTGGAAGAGCTGCTGCAGGAGCCTGTCGAAGGCAAACGGCTCATCATCACAGACGGCGTATTCAGCATGGACGGCGACCTTGCCCCCCTGCCGGAAATGGCAGATCTGGCAGATCAATATAATGCTCTCTTGGTGGTAGATGATGCCCATGGGGATGGCGTAATGGGCCCTGCCGGCAGAGGTACGGTAGACCATTTCGGTCTGCGCGACCGCATCATCATTGAAACAGGCTCTCTCTCCAAGGCATTCGGCTCCGCAGGCGGCTTTGTGGCAGGCCCGAAGGAGTTCATCGAGGCACTGCGTCCCAAGGCAAGAAGCTTTATCTTCACCGCTTCCCCCATGGCTCCCTGCCTGACAGCGGCGGCAGCAAAGGCTGTAGATCTGGTCATGGAAAATACGGCACTGGTAGATAAGCTGTGGGAAAACCGCAATTACTTTGCCGACCGCCTGAGCAAGCTCGGCTTGAATATCGGCACATCCGTCACACCTGTTATCCCGATTATCGTCGGCGATGCCGAAAAGGCGCAGAAGCTCAGTGAAATGATGTATGAACGAGGCGTTTATGCACAGGCCCTGCAGTTCCCCATGGTGCCCAGAGGAACCGCACGCCTGCGTACCATCCTTTCCGCAGACCACACCAAAGAGGATTTGGACAAGGTTGTGGATGCACTGGAGGAATGTGCGAAGGCACTTGACTTAATCAGATAAAAACAAAACCCCCTTTGCTGAACGAAATCCGTTCGGCAAAGGGGGTTATTTTTATGCCTCATTCCTTATTTCTTCCTGCCGAAGAACCGCTTCCCGCCGCTCTGTCTGTTCAGTCCTCAGCTGCTTCAGGCAGGCATGGCGTTAAAGCGAATCACATAAAAAAAGAAGCCCTGAAAAATCAAGGCTTCTTCGCTGCACCCGACAGGATTCGAACCTGCGGCCTTTCGGTCCGGAGCCGAACGCTCTATCCCCTGAGCTACGGGTGCGTAAGGGCTGTGTTTCAGCCCGTTTTTCTATTCTACATGGAATCGTGGAAAATGTCAATTCCTTTCCCCCTGTTTCCTTTCGTCAAAAGCCGCTTCATTTTAAACAATCTCTACCGAAGGCAGCTGCCAGATTTCATCGGCATACTGACGAATGGTGCGGTCAGAAGAAAATTTACCGCTCTCTGCCGTATTAAGAATTGCCATCCGCACCCATTTTTCCTCATCGCGGTAGGCTCTGTCGATGTCCCACTGTGCGCGTGCATAATCGGCGTAATCCTCCAGAACGAAGTATTCATCTGCTCTGCCGCCGCAGCCGTTCAGCAGTGCATCGTACAGCTCACGGAACAGATTGGTATCCGGGTCAAATGTGCCGTCAATCAGGCTTGTCAGCGCCATCCGCACCTCCTGATTCATGTTATAGACCATCCAGGGATCATATCCCTCCTGTGTCTTCTGCTGCACCTCCGCCGCGCTCATGCCGAAGATAAAGATATTGTCTCTACCGACCTCCTCGCAAATTTCCACATTTGCACCATCCATCGTGCCGATTGTCAGCGCACCGTTCAGCATAAACTTCATATTGCCTGTACCGGAGGCCTCCTTGCCCGCAGTCGAAATCTGCTCGCTGACATCTGCTGCCGGAATCATCTTTTCTGCCAGAGAAACACGGTAGTTTTCCATAAATACCACCTTAATCTTACCATGAATGGTCGGGTCGTTATTCACCACATCCGCAACAGCGTTAATCAGCTTAATGATGAGCTTCGCTCTGTGGTAGCCTGCCGCCGCCTTTGCCCCGAAAATAAAGGTTCTGGGTATCATATCCAGTCCGGGGTTCATCTTCAGGTGGTTATACAGCCCAATGACATGCAGGATATTCAGCAGCTGTCTTTTATATTCATGCAGACGCTTCACCTGAATATCAAAAATGGAATCAGGATTGATATCAATCCCCTTTGTTTCCTTGATATATTGCGCCAATGCAATTTTGTTTTCCTTCTTGATTGCCGTAAATCGGCTGCGGAAGGTAGCATCCTCTGCATAAGGTACCAGCTTTTTCAGCTCATCCAGATTGGTAATCCAGCCCTTGCCGATGGTTTCGGTAATCAGCTCTGCCAGCTTCGGATTGGCATGGAGCAGCCATCTTCTCTGGGTAATGCCGTTTGTTTTGTTATTGAATTTTTCGGGATACAGCTCATAAAAATCATGCAGCTCCTGCTTTTTCAGAATTTCCGTATGCAGTGCCGCTACCCCGTTGACAGAATGACTCCCGACGATTGCCAGAAATGCCATGCGAATCTGCCCATCTGCAATGATTGCCATTTTTCTGATTTTATCGGGATTGTTCCCATATTTTTCCGTCAGCTCCAGAACGAAACGGCGGTTGATTTCCTCCACAATCTGATAAATACGAGGGAGCAGGCGGCTGAATAATTCCATCGGCCATTTTTCCAACGCTTCGGACATAATCGTGTGATTGGTATATGCACAGACCCTTCTTGTAATATCCCATGCCTGATCCCAAGGCAAATCATTTTCATCCACCAGCACACGCATCAGCTCCGCCACCGCCATACTGGGGTGGGTATCATTCAGCTGAAATGCCACCTTATCGGGCAGTTCGTTGAAATCAGTATGCTTTTTCTTGAAGCGCGCAATGACACGCTGCACCGTTGCGGAAATGAAGAAATACTGCTGCCGCAGACGCAGCTCCTTCCCCTGTATATGCTCATCCGCAGGATACAGCACATCCGTCAGCGTATTGGCAAGCAGCTCCTCCTCCGCCGCCTTCTGATAATTGCCCTCATTGAAGGATTTCAAATCCAGTCTGGTTTTGGGCTTTGCCTCCCATAGACGCAGGGTATTTACAGTATTATTGCCATACCCAATCACCGGATAATCATACGGGATTGCCGTTACAGACTGATAATTTTCCTGCACAAAGCGATATTCGCCGTTGCCCTTTTCCACTGCGCGCACATTGCCGCCAAATTTGACCTCAACGGCATATTCATTCCGTTTAATGCCCCAAGGGTCGCCGTTTTCCAGCCAGTTATCCGGCACCTCGACCTGATAGCCGTTTTCAATCCGCTGCTCAAAGATGCCGTAATGATAGCGAATCCCACAGCCGTAAGCCGGCAGGGAAAGCGTGGAAAGGGATTCCAGAAAGCAGGCCGCCAATCTGCCAAGGCCGCCGTTGCCAAGGCCGGGGTCTGGCTCTGCTTCCTCCACCATATTGTAATCAATGCCCAGCTCCGCAAAGACCTCCTTCACCTCATCAAACATTTCCAGATTGATCAGTGCATTGCCAAAGAAACGCCCCATCAGAAATTCCATGGAGAGGTAATAAACCACCTTTGCATCCCTTTCATAATATTCATCATGGGTTTTCATCCACTTATCGGTAATCACATCGCGCACAGCAAACACTGCCGCCTGATACAGCTCCTCAGGCGATGCATTTTCCAGTGTTTTGCGGTACAGCGTTTTCACATTTTCCCGAATGAGCTTCTTCAGTTCCTTTTTTTCAATTCGTTCCATACTAAACCCCCTTAAGGTTTTCTCTATTTCTACAAAAATTTTGTTTTGTATGCTATTCTGTACATTTTCCTTTTCATCATACCAAAAAAAAGAAGGCTTGGCAAATTTCTCCTTTTTTCCGCTACAATAGCGGCGAAAAGAGAAATACTCCCGCAAGAAAGCCACCTGCGCTAAAAAGTGCGTTTCGTATGGAAACAGGCTCAGGCAAAATGCCTGCCGAGGCATGATACAGCCCCACGCCGCCCAGAAACGCCAGCGGAAATACGGGAATCTCCCATGAGAAGCAGACCGCCGCCGTCAGAAAAAGAAACAGCGCGCGCCGCAAAAGCACATCCCATGGAAGATATTTCTCTGCCAGAAATCCCGTCCCGCAGCCTGCCGCCGCACAGCCTGCCGCACCCCAGAACCGCGCCGTACCCATGGCAGACGGCAAAACTGCGAAGCAGAGCATCGCCAGATAAGCCCCCTCCAAAAAGCAAAGGACAGCACCCGCGGCGTTCCGCCTCTCTGCCGTCCTTATCATCATCAGATACCCCACCAGAAGGAGCACCCAGACCTTTTCCATAAAATCACCCCATCATACCCTCTTAGAAAAAGGATATGGCAGGGACAAAGCCTTCATGCCGCATCAGAGCGCAAAAACAATCCCCACAATGGCACTCAGCACGATATAAAAAATCGGGTGCTTTTTCCATTTATTCGTTGCGAACAGCAGCACCACAAACAGAATACATTCCTCAATGCCGATATAGCTGCCAAAATTGGAAAGCGTTAAATCAGATAGCGCCGCAGAATGAAACAGCGCCCCGATCAGCACGCCAAAGCCTGCCGCCGCAATCAGCCCCATAACCGCAGGGCGCAGTCCGTAAAACGCATACTCCACATATTTATTGCTGCGGAATTTTTTCAGCACCTTGGAAATCAGAATAATAATGATAACTGAGGGCAACACCAGACCAAAGGTTGCCGCAATGCTGCCGATAACGCCGCTGTGCTGAAAGCCCGTATAGGTTGCCATATTGATGCCCAAGGGGCCGGGGGTCGATTCCGAAACAGCAATCATATCGGGAATCTGCTTCGCGGAAAACCATGGATATTTATCCGCCAGACGGTAGAGGAAGGGCAGCGTTGCCAGACCGCCGCCGATGGAAAACAGCCCAATCTTGAAGAATTCAAAAATCAAAATCAGAAGGCTCATCATTTCTCCTTCGCCTCCCTTCCGCAGGAAACAGCAATGCCGAGAATCGCCGCCGCCAGCACAATCCAGACAGGGGAAATATCCACCCATACGGATACAAGGAAGGAAGCCGCCGCAATCACCACACAAAGCTTATCCACGATGGATTTTTTCCGCAGTCCCATCACGGCATTGAGAATCAGCACGCTGACCACAACGCGAATCCCTGCAAAGGCATGCTGCACCACTGCCAGCTCCGCAAAGTTTTTCAGCACTGCCGCAATGAACATCACAATACACAGCGACGGGAACACACTCCCGACCGTTGCCGCAATCGCGCCCGGTATGCCCTTCTGCTTATAGCCGATAAAGGTTGCCGTATTGATAAAAATAACGCCGGGAGTGCATTGCCCGATTGCAAAATAATCCAGCATTTCATCCTCTGTTGCCCATTGGCGCTTTTCTACAACCTCCTTCTGCAGCATCGGCAGCATAGCATAGCCGCCGCCAAAGGTAAAGCCGCCAATGCGTGCAAAAGAAGAAAATAATTCCCACAATTCTTTCATTGCTATCCTCTTTTCTGCTCTTATGTCTCCTGCATTTTCGCCATTCGGTCTGTCGTTGCGAGGGTATCCATCATTTCATTCAAATCGCCATCCATAATGGCATCAATCTTATGCAGTGTCAGTCCAATGCGGTGGTCTGTCACCCTGCCCTGCGGGAAGTTATAGGTGCGGATACGCTCACTTCTGTCCCCTGTGCCGACCTGCGAGCGTCTGTCGGCGGAAATTGCCGCATCATGCGCGCGCCGCTCCCGTTCATATACACGAGCATACAGCACCTTTAACGCCTGCTCCTTATTCTTGAGCTGCGATTTCTCATTCTGACAGGTAACCACAATCCCCGTCGGGATATGCGTCATCCGCACCGCAGAATCCGTTGTATTGACACACTGACCGCCGTTGCCCGATGCACGGAACACATCCACGCGCACATCGTTCATATCAATATGCACATCGACCTCCTCCGCCTCCGGCAGCACTGCCACCGTCACCGTTGAGGTATGCACGCGTCCGCCGCTTTCCGTCACCGGCACACGCTGCACACGATGCACGCCGCTTTCGTATTTCAAACGAGAATATGCTCCCTCGCCCTTTATCATAAAGGAAATTTCCTTAAAACCGCCAAGGTCGCTCTCGCTCGTATTCATAATTTCTATCTTCCATTTTCTCCGCTCTGCATAGCGCGCATACATGCGGAATAAATCCCCTGCAAACAATGCTGCCTCATCGCCACCTGCGCCGCCGCGGATTTCCATGATAACATTCTTTTCATCATTGGGGTCCTTGGGAATCAGCAAAAGCGTCAGCTCCTGCTTCAGCGTTTCCGCCTTTTCCTTGTTTTCCGCCAGCTCCTCCTTCAAAAGCTCCCGAAAATCCTCCTCCTGCTTTTCCTCCAGCATGGCAAGGCTTTCGGCAATCCCTTCCTTCGCCTGCTTATACTCCCGATATTTCTCCACAATGGGAGTCATATCGCTGTATTCCTTCATCCGCTTGCGCCATTCTGTCTGATTGGCAATCACGTCGGGGTCGTTAATCTGTTCCGCCAAGTCCTCATATTTCGTTTCGATTTCCGCCAAACGGTCTAACATTTTTATGCCCCCTCCTTCTTTCCTGTATATCTCCCAAAGGCAACCCTGTCCAGTCCTGCCAGGTCCTGTCGGATGCCGATTTCCGTATAGCCAAAGTCTGCCAAAAGCGTGCGCAGGGCTGCTCCCTGATCATAGCCGATTTCAAAAAACAGCCAGCCGCCCTGTTTCAGCCATTCTCGGCTTTCCGCTGCAATCACGCGGTAAAAATCCAGACCGTCCGCGCCGCCGTCCAGTGCATTTCTGGGTTCAAAGTCCTTCACTTCCGTCATCAGCCCTGCGATATCCTCCTTGGGAA
The DNA here is from genome assembly GCF_018785345.1 of Clostridium sp. MCC345. Classification (NCBI taxonomy): domain Bacteria; kingdom Bacillati; phylum Bacillota; class Clostridia; order Eubacteriales; family Clostridiaceae; genus Clostridium; species Clostridium sp. MCC345. The sequence continues at coordinate 76,889 of NZ_WQPP01000003.1, read as the reverse complement.
TATAGGGCGGATTGGAAACAATCGCATCCAGCTGTCCTCTCCACTGCGCAGGTATATTTTGAAATAAATCACTTTCATAAAACGAAATTTCCGCATGGTTTGCCGCCGCGTTTTTCGTTGCATAGCCTAACGCCTTCCGGCTGATATCCACCGCCAGAACATATTCAAATTGCCCGTAATGGGACAGGCTGACAGGAATACAGCCGCTCCCCGTCCCGATATCCAGAATCGTCCGCAGTGGTTCTGTCTGCTGCTTCTCCAGAATGGTTTCCACCAGAATTTCCGTATCCCCTCTGGGAATCAGCACGCCCTCGCCCACAGAAAAGGGAAGTCCCATGAACTCCCATGTGCCGAGGATATACTGCGTCGGGCGACCGCTCTCCCGTTCCGCAAGAAAGCCTTCATACTGCATCGCAGCCTCCGCAGAAAGCGGCTCCTCTCCACGCAAAAATAAAGCCGTTCGATTCAGACCGACAGCTTTTTCGAGCAGCAGTTCCGCTTCAACGGCGTAGGCATCCTTTCCTGCCGACCGCAACCGCTGCTTCCCCTCGCGCAACGCCTCTGCAATGGTTTTATTCCTCAGGCTCATCTTCCAGAACCCCTTTCATTGCCGCAATGGCACATTCTATCTGGCTTGCATCCGGCTCTGCCGTTGTCAGCTTCTGCAGGCAAAGTCCCGGCGCACTGACGATTTTCACGAAGCTGCTTTCTGAATTGCCCGCCCAGCGGATAACCTCATAGGAAATCCCCGCAATAAACGGCACAAGGCAGATTCTTGTAATCAGCCGCAGCCAGAATACATCCGTCCGAACGAAGAAAAACACAATCATGGAAATCAGCATAACGAACAGCAGAAAGCTTGTGCCGCAGCGCTTATGCAGCCTTGTGCAGGGGCGTACGTTTTCCACCGTCAGCTCCTTGCCGCTTTCAAAGCATGCAATCGTCTTATGCTCTGCGCCATGGTATTGGAATACGCGCTTAATCTCCTTCATACGAGAAATCAGCCAGAGATAGCCAAGGAAAATCGCAATACGAATCAAGCCTTCGATAATGCCCAGTGCCCATGTCGGCACAAGGGTTTTGAATAAATTCCCGATGGCAACGGGCAGCACAAAAAACAGCCCCATACCCAGAAGCAGGGAAATGAATACACTGAAATAAATCAGAATATCGTTGATTTTATCCCCAAGCTTGTCCTTCAGCCATTGCTCAAAAGGGGAAAGCTCTTCCTCCTCCCAGCCCTCGCCTGCAATTTCCGCAGAACGCATCAGTATTTTCGTACCGGTAACAAGGGAATCCACAAACGCCGCCATGCCGCGGAAAATAGGGTATCTGAACAGCCCTTTTTTCCCTAGGCCGCCGACAGGCTTCTTTTCCACAACAATTTCCCCTTCGGGATTTCTCACTGCCATTGCATATATCTTTTTTCCGCGCATCATAACGCCCTCAATGACCGCCTGACCGCCGATGTTATTTGTCTGTTGTTTGCCGTTTGACACAGAATCATCTCCTTTCATAAATATTTATTATAGCATAAGGGAGTAAATTTAGCAAAACGGTTTTTGTTATAGTCTGCTGCGCAATCGAAATTTGTATCATAGGAGGTAAAAAACATGAAGAAAATCGAAGGTTTATATCGCAGCTACTGCCACGAAAGAGAACTAGAAATGCAGGAGTATCACACAGGAGGGAACAGGATGAAAGAATTGCAGGAATTTTTGAAAAGCAAGCTCAATGCGGAAGATTATTTCACCGCGGAAGAAATACTGAATAATCTGATTGCCGAGACGGAAGAAAAAGGCTTTGCCGCAGGTGCCAAATACACCGCTAGTCTTGGGAAAGAATTGTTTGCAGAATAAAAAAATTTGCCCCTCGAAAGAGGGGCTTTTGTTATTAAAATTTCTCCCTTTTTAATACTGTTTCAGTGCTTCTTCCACTCAACTTATCAAAATTCAGTGTTTTGTAGCAAGTTAAAATGTTCCTTTCGCAAAACCTTCCAAAAGCATATTTATCGAACACTCAATAATTCCTAATTATCAACTCCTTAAAAACCTTCTCACCGCCAATAGCCACTCCGAGATTATTAACCCGCTCAACCTCTTCAATATGAAATCCCTCATACAGATTCCGCACAAACGCATCATCATTATATGTAAGAATCCACTTTCCTTTCAGATTATATAACATTTCTGCCAATTTTCGATGTTCAGTTTCTCCAAAATCATCCTTCATCTGATAGAACTTTTCCGTTCCATGATAAGGTGGATCTATAAAAAACAGCGTCCTTTCGGAATCATGAATCTGTAGAATTTCATCAAAAGATTTATTCTCAATCAGTACCTTGATTAATCGTTCATGCACCGCCTGCAAATTTTTTATTGCAGATACATCCTTAAATCCAACTCCAAATGTAGACACCTTAGATCCATAAGATGCTTTAATCAAATAAAACATTCGTGCCGCTCTCTGCAGTTCTGTCATTGTTTCCGGTTGCATTCCCCGTTGTCGGAAAAATTCTTCTCTGCTGTTTAGCATAAAACTGAGCTCAGCTTGCAACGCCTCTGGATGATATTTTACCATCCGAAAAAGATTCACCAATTCTCCATTGATATCATTGTATACCTCTTTAGAATGAGGTGTTTTCCCGAATAACACCCATGCTGCACCGCCAAACGGCTCAACATATTTTTCTATTTCTTCTTTCGGAAATTTCTTGATAATTTCCTTTCTAAGCAGTTTTTTCCCACCTACCCAAGAAACAAAACTATTCATATTGATCGCTCCTTTCTCTGTTCATCATCCCACAAAGAAAGTCTCTTAAAGTCTCAATTTTTCACACAAAAAAATTAAGGGGACGGATAACCGCCCCCTACCATTTTCGCGACCTCACGAAAAAGCTTATTTCTTCGTCAGCACTGCCACATTTCCCTTACTGGTAACACTATACCCGATAGCATCCGCCACATCCCGAATTTTGATATAGTTTGTGCCATCCTTAAGGATACGTTCTGTCATGTGTTCTTTGCCGTCAATAATAACCTTGCATTTTTCTACCACTTCATCATCCCTCATTTCGTATTGAAATACATCCTCAACCAACAGCCAATGCGTGAATTTATTGCACCGCAGGGGGACTTCTCGCACGCCGAAAGCCGATCCATCCGCCGCCACATAATACGGATGCCCATTCTTCATCCCGGTATAAACCCCGATATGCCCCTGCATCCAGACCAACGCCCCGATGGGTGCTTTTTCGATGGTGGAAATGGGGTTGATTTTGGTTGCCTTTGCCTTCCACTGGCCCGAACCGAGCGTCACGCCGCACGCCCACGAAATCAGACCGCTGCAATCCACGCAGACCTTGCCGATTTTATCCCTATCGCTCAGCCAGACCATTTTCCCGTAGGTGTTTTTCAGAAATTTATAGTTCTGCTCTGTCATAACCTTGCCCTTCATGCCGTAAACATACGGTGTGCCGATTTTGGAACGGCAGAAGGCTACCAATTCTTTTCCTGTCATTTTTTTCGCCATGTAATCAACCCCTCACAATTTCCTTGACCGCCTTGTTCTCCTTCAGCATTTTTCGCATTTCTTCCAGTGCCTCATCCACCCACAGAGAGAAGGTGTCGAAGGATACCGCCATAGCCAATGCAGGAAACCGCTGGATGAATAAATCGTAGGTCTGCCGCAGCTTCAGCTTGCCTGTGCCGCTCCCCAATTCCACCTCTGCCTGTGTGACCGCCCACAGCAGCCATTCCTTTACCCTTTCTCTCTGCTCGGATGTTGGCATTTTCAGAAACCGCCCGATGTACACACCGACCATCCCTGCAACCGCCATCAGCGCAACCACCAAATACCAATTTTCCATTAAAAACATTATTCTTTCCTCCTTCTTTCTTTTATATAAAAAAGCGCCCGATTTCTCGAACGCTCTTTCTGCTTATGCGCTTGCCTCCAAAAACAAGTTGATAAAATAAATCTGTCCCTTTCCTGTTACCTTTGGCGTTTTGTTTAGGCTGGTATGTCCGTCACCGTGCGAAATCGTAGTTAGCTTAATTTCAAACAGCTCCATTTCCATGCTCCGCTGCGTCGGCATATTATAGTCAGTGCCTTTTCGGCTAATGAGATAGCCGTTTTCACGCATCCATGTAAACAACCTGTTCTGTCCCATATCCACGCCGTTCTGTTTTAACAGCTTTGCCAGTTCACCTACCAGAATAGAAGCCTTTGCCACAGAAACGGAATTCGCAAATGTTACCAACGGCTTATCCTTTTCCGCCTGCCGCTCCAACTCCATTCTCTTCTCCCGTTCCGCTTTCAGATTTGTTGCCAATTTGATGATGGTATCCGGATTCAACAGCGCTTCTTCGATTTTCTGCGGTGTCATGTATGCCCCATGCTTGCGGATGGAGGGAATAATCTCATCCGCTACCAAGGCTTGAAACCTTTCCGCCGTTTCGTTTTTGGCTTTCATAGCCAGACGGTAGAAGATATTTTCGGGGATGAAATCTGGTCTTTTGCCATTTGTGGCAAAACCGATTTCCTCAAGATATTCTTCAACTCTTTTCCACCTAACATTTACATATTCTGTGCCGCCAACATTTTGTGTTGTGGTAAACCCAAGCCCTCTTGCCACTGCTTCCAGTTTCAAATACGCTGTTCCGTCTTTTTCGTAGCAGTCTACGCCGCCAATGTTCATAATCTCATTCATACTTTCACAACCCTTCTTTCTCGAACGCTCTTAATCACTTCAACAATTTCACCGCAAAGCTGTTGAATTTTTTCCATTTCCTCACGCTTTGCATAATTTGTAATCTCAGAGGATATTGTCAAATATTTTTCATCAAATTTTATCAGCATATTAAAACCTCCCTTTAAATCATCTTGCTTACCAAAGTTACAAGTGCCAAAACCAAGCCCATCAAAAAGATAAAATGTACCATTAGCTTAAAAATATCTTTTTTCATATTGCACCGTTGGAGTTTTTCATGTATTATTACTGATAGAAGGTTGGGGCTTTCGCCCCTCCCTCTATGTAATGAGTTTGATTAGGATTAAAACCCATCCTACCAATGAGATTATCCTAATCATGAGCTTTTCAAGTTGTTCCACCAGCTTGATTAGCTCTTTTATTTTGTCCTCCAACGTGTCACCTCCTTTCTGATACTATAATATCATACTTGCGCAAGTATGTAAATCGACAACTTAAACAAAATATACTTGCGCAAGTATACCATTATTTGTGCAAATTGCATACTTGTGTAAGTATTTCATGATACGATATAATAGTATTAAGGAGGTATGCAAAATGGGTAAAACATCAAGCGCAGTAAAAAACAAGTACAATGCCAAAGCCTATGACCGCATCAATTTAACAATGCCGAAAGGCAAAAAGGAAGTTATTCAAAATCACGCTGAAGAACGCGGAGAAAGCACCAATGCTTTTATCAATCGTGCTATCAATGAAACCATGCAACGTGATTCTGAGTCCAATTCTTAAGACCGCCCCTCGCGGTCTTTTTTCATTCCTCTTGCTCCTTTCCCTCTGCTCGCCGCTTCCTGCGTTCCTCCGCCCTGCGTTCTGCCTGCTCCACGCCTTTATCATACAGCTTCATCAGACCACAGATACCCAATTCCGTACCGAATAGCAACAGTGCGGACGATACGATGGATGAAATGTCAACGCAGAAGCACGCCAAAATAATACCCACGATAACAACGCACACACAAAACGACAGGGACAAAACCACAATCGTTGTCATGGTATCGTTATTGATTTTAAAACGAATCCGTCTGCGTTTTTTCATCATAAACCGCCGCCATTCAGCAGAAACCCGATTGCCGCACCGACAACCACCGCAATCGCCTTATCAATCAATCCATCCCAACGCTTTGCCGGCTTGGAAACCAGCTGCTTCACATCGTCCTTGATTTCCCCGACATCCGTTTTGATATGCTCCTGCTCGTTTTGCAGGACCGAAAACGCCTTCGTCAATCCGTCAAGGTTGTCCTGCCGCTTCTCCATGCGGTCAATCCGCTTGTGCGCGGATTTCGTGCTATCCAGTGCCTCCTGCACCATTTTTTCAATGTTTTCCATAAACCATCCCTCCCCTTAACTCTGCACCTGTGCCGCTGTGACGTGGTGCGGATTTTCAAAATCATTCAAGTGCTGTTGGAGCAGTGTCATAACCGAGGCGGCATTGATGTACGCAGAGGATGCCAGCGAACCGCTTTTCACGCCACTGGTAACGGATGCCGCAAGCGTGGGAATGAAATCCCCCAATTCCACATCGTTGTACTGCTCCAGAAGGCAATCCCATTCGTAGGAAATAACCTTCGCCTGCTTCTGAAAGCCCATTTTGGTATTGATAACTGTCACCATATCCCCCAGAAAGACCTCCTCCAAAACGGCATACTCCCGATATTCCACCGTCTTTTCCAGTGCCACAAAGTCCACCTTGATGTTAATGCTTGGAATATCGCAACCCTCGTCCAACAGCTTTTGTCCCTCTGCCTGCACCTCGGAAATGCTCTTATTTTCCTCTGTCAGCGTGTGGATTTTCGGGTAGATATAATCGTTGATATGTGGGCTTTCGAGCGTCACACTGCCGCCCCGCCCATAACAAACAATGCGTGTCTTGACCTCTGATTCATCCTCCGTGACCTCAAGCCCGACAAGGTTTTTCCCGTAGCGGATGGAAACGCCCCTGTCCTGCCCCAGAGCTGCCTTGACGGACACCCGAAAGCCATCCCGCAGCAGCTCGCCGCCGTAGCCCTTGACAAACGAGGTTGCTTCGTCATCATCCGATAACAACGCCTGTACGGGATTCATACGCCCTGTTGTGAGCGTCCCTGTCAGCGAAATATCCGTATCAAAGGAAAAGGGCATGGGATAGGCAAACGCCGCCTGTAATGCCGCCAGTGCCGCTCCTGCCGTACCGCTGTGGCTGATTGGTTCGCACTGGTTGTCCAGTAAATCATAAAAAATATGCCTTGCGTTGACCGAAATTTCCTTCATGCTCGGCTTGACGTAATAAATGCGGAACGGCTGTTTTCCTCTGGGCGTGGATGCGTAGAGAATTCGCCCACGCTCAATGCGTTTCCACTTGCCGCCCTCATCGTATGGGTGTTTCATCTCCAGCTCATACGCCCCGTTTAATTCCTCCGTCACAATACAAGAGCCGGGAACCAATGTCCCCAGCCCGATTGTGTCAAATGTCTTTGCCGTTTTTTCGTGAATGGTAATCATAACATCACCCCATCATGCCGACCAATTCCTGATACTGCTCCTCTGTGATTCTGTTCGCCATGAGGAATACGTCCATTTTATTCAACATGTCCTCCTTGTTGTAAGCCCCTCTTTCAATCAGCTTTTTCAGTCTTGCGTATGTCATAATATCTACTCCTTTCAAATCTCTAATTCCTTCATGCAGACCAAATAGTCTACATTGATTGCAGTTTCTAAAATTGCCTGTTCGGTTTCGGATAGGGGCGGTTCTGGTGTGGGCTCGGGTTCGGGTGGTGTGTATTCCGAAAACGTACCTATTTCAGAATCATAAATCATGCCAAGCGTAACGGTATCGTCACAAGGAATAGCAGTCACAGGATTGCCCGATGGGTCAGGTGGATAGTAGGGTTCTGTTTCCCTGTCTTTCAGAACGTCAATCACTCTGTTTTGTAAAATCATTGCATAGTTTTTCATTTTTTCACCTCCTTACCATTCGATGATGACAATGCCATCGCCGCCAGCAGATGCACCAGTATAATTATAACTACCGCCGCCACCGCCACCACCATAACCTGGCGGAAATTGAGATGCCCCCTTTGAAGAATCAGCACCATTTCCTCCGCAGCCATAAGAACCGCCGCCGCCGCCACCATTTGGGGAACTTCTTACCGATCTATCCGCTACTGTACCTCCATTACCTCTAACTCCATCTAGTCCATATTCAGCCCCACGATTACTGGAGGATTCTCTGTAATAGAATCCTCCTATACCACCAACACCAGCACCAACAAGCCCTGTTGTAGTACCTCCACCTCGGAGTGTAACGAGGTTTCCGATAATTGTAGGTGTGCCATTTGAACCTGCACTACCACCGTTGCCAACAGTAATGCTTATTGTTTGTCCTGCTGAAACAGAATACGGCTCCCTTATGATGCACTCGCCACCATCGCCTCCTTTTCCGCCGTAATAATAAGAACCACTATCACTATATCTGGTGCCTCCCTGCCCACCTGCACAGGCAGTAATCCAAATTTTCGTTACGCCATCGGGAACGGTAAACGTGCCATTTTCGGTAAAGGTCTGCGTACCACTCTTTGCGGGGAGCATTTTATCCAACGACTGAAACCCACTTGTCCCAATCGTACTATTCAAATAGGCTTTAATCTTTTTCTCCAGCGCACTCTCCACATCCCCACGCTGTGCAAGCATTTCCAAAATCCCCCAGAATGTATCCACGCCGTACTCTGCCGCCTTGTCCCCAGGCTCGCCGAATGCTGCGGCAATCTTGTGCATGGTATCCAGTGCGTTTTGAATTTCCTGAAACAGCACCACCAAAACGCCGTATTCGTTTTCGCTTTCTACCGCATCCGTCCAAGGAATTGCCGCCGTCACATAGATTTCAAACACCTGCGTAGACAAAATCTGACCGCCTGCATTCCAAACGGAAATCTGTGCCTCGACTGCCTTTGCCTCCGAAAGAATTTCATTCGTCAGGGCAAATTGGCATCTGCCCGCAGTCGCATCTGTCACTTCCCCCTGATTAAAAAATGTGCCGCCGTCCGCTTTTCTGAATGTGATACGCACCTGCTCGCCTGTCAGATTGATTGCCACACCGTTTTCATACAGGCACACGTCCAAATATCTGGATTTTGTATCGTTCTGCACAGGGCGAATCCCGATGCTGTTCGGCTTTTTGTTCACATCAATTTCCAGACGATTATACGTTTTTGCCATTTTCCCACTCCTTTCCAAAAATCGCATTAAAAAAGCACATCCATTTTATTTTCAGATGTGCCTTTCTTGACAGAATATCTTTCTTTTGCTATCATAAGCATAAGAGAAGGATTGCCACCTTTCGCAGGGCGGCTAGTCCAAGTAGTTGGTTTTAGCCGTCTAACTTCGCAGGTTAGGCGGCTTTTTCATTATTTCTTGTTATGAAACAAGGAAATAACTCCGATGATTACTAAGCAAAAAGTAAATAACCCTTCGTATGTAACCATAAGCGTCACCTCCTTCACGGGAAGTGACTAACCGCCAGTTGGCAATCCTTCATTTATACCATACCATAAATTTCATTTTTCGACAACTACAGCCATCTCCAACGGGGCTGTATTTTTATTTTGCTGACATGCCCCGTCCAGCGAATTTCGTTTTTCCCGACCTCAAACCTCGGAAACTCCGCGCCGCCGTATTTGCCGTTCTGGTTGGCGTTTCCCTTGAACACCTCCATCATTTCGCAGTCAATGGTGATACTTTCCTGCACGCCGTACAGGGGGAAATCCTCCCCGTTGATGTTCAGCGTAATGTCTCCGTTTCCGTAAACCGTAATGATTGGCTCGCTGTATACTGTCCCGCTGTTGCGGATGGTGGTCGGGGCAGTCAGCTCTAAGGCATCCCCTGCGGCATTGACGCTGTATTTGAAGGGCTGTGTATCCAGAATAACCTGAAATTTCTGGAACACACGCATCATCTGGGCGATGCTGATTTTATTTGCAATCGTTACGCGGTAAACCTTATCCGGTTCTGTTGAAAATGCCATTTCTCCGCTGCCGACAAGCCATGCTGTGATTTCGTCCAGTCTTGCACGCTTTATCAATGCACATTCCATCGTTCTGTCATAGCTTTCATAGACACCCTCATCTGTATGCAGAGAACCGTTCCGCCCTGCCACGGTAATACTTTCTATCCGCCGCTCCGCACGCACCGTTTCCGGCATAGCGGTCACAATGACCCCCATCTCTCGGCTGTCAACGCCTTTGAATGTAAACCATGCCTCATGTATCATTTGTTACCACCTCTCCCTGCGCTTTGCTGTCTGCGGAGAAACTCGATCTGCTCTGCGACAACTCTTGCTTCTCTTTCGCTTTTCACACTGTCGATATGCACATTGATGTCCCCGTAGGTGTAGGTCTGAGATTTACTGATGCCGCCCGTTGCCGTTTCCACTCTGGGCGGACGTGCAACTGCGTCCATGCTGTTCTGTACCGTCCGCATCACCGATTTCATTTTATCTTTGATGCCGATTTCGTAGCCCTCCATGGAATACTCGCCGAAGCCTTCAAAAACCTTAGAGGGCGAATGAATGTCCAGTTTAGACTTCGCTTTCGCAATCGCCGCCGCTACCACTTCTGCAACTGCCTGAATTACGCCACTCCTTCCGTTCTCAATACCATCGGCAAGTCCTGCCATCATCATTTCGCCAATATTGACATACTCAACACGAAAACCCGTCATAACCTCGACAAGCCTCATTTCAAGTGCCTGCACGTATTCCGTCAGAACAGGCTCCTGTGCCTGCAAAGATGCAACAATCTGTTTCATGGTTATCCCCTGCGTATTCTGGTTTGCGGTCGCAACAGCTCCGGAAACAGCACCTGCAATGTCTGTTTTACTGTCAGCTGCCATGCCCTGTGCAAAACTCTTTGCCGCTTCTGTCCCTGCCTGATACAGTTCATCCTTGACTTCTCCAATGGTCTGCGGCAGCTTTTCGGTGTAGTTCTGTTCCAGTGCATCAAATTCACTTTGGTAGAATTTTTTCGCCGCATCTGCCGCCAACTGCTGTTTTTCTTCGTATTTTTGGATGTATTCCTGCAATTTCACATCAGACATACGAGAGAGCTTATCCATGTAGTCCAGTGCATCATCCACGCTCATTGCGGAGATTTCACTCATTAAGCCCCCGGACAAGCCTTTTGCCTGCATTTCTTCAATCGCATTGCTGTATTTCTGAATCTTTCTGATTTCGACATCCAGATCCCCAAGCCGGAATATCTCCTTATCATCCTCCGTTTTCACGCGTTCAAACAAAGAACCGTAGTCGGCCAGTTTTTCCTGTAAGCTGGTTTGCTTGCTTTCAATTTTAGAAAGTGCCGATTCATATTCCTTCTGAAAGGTCTGCAACGCAGAAAGCCGCTCCTTCAGCTTTTTCTCCTCTGCTGTTTTTGTGGCATCCTCCTGTTTTTTATTCCAGTCGTTTTCCAGCTTTGTAATTTCTTCCTGTATCTTCTGCCGATTCTTCTTTTCTGCCTTTTTCAGCTCCGCACGCTTTTTCGCAAGGTTGCTCTTGTATTCCTTCAATTCCTCGGCGGCTTTCTTTTCCTCCGATTTCTTCTGTAAGGCTTCAATTTCGCTGTTGGTTTTCTCTAATTCGCTTTTCAGCACATCCCCAACCTTACGGGCAGTTTTCTGTGCGAAGGCTACCATGGAATCCATCCCCGCTGCCGCCTCCGCAATGTCCTCTGCCATCTTTTCAGCCGCTTCGACCGCCTCTCCTGTGCCATCCTCGATGCCGACAGCAACACCGGCAGGAATCTGTTTGCCGACCTCATCACGCATGACGCGGGAAGGGGAATGAATATCAAAGAACTTTTTCAGGGTTGAAGCCGCAGATGAACCAAGTTTTGTAGCCGCTGCGACCACTTTATTGATTGCCCCTTTTGAAAGTAGACCATTTGCAAAACCCTTTGTACAATTTTCAGCAACACTCTCCATTTCGGATTCCGCTTTTTTCATTTCAATAAGCCCTTTATCCTTCATAGTTACAAGTGCATTTGCATATAGCACAGCATTTTCATCTACTCCGGCTTTCAACGCCTTCGGGACTTCCCTGCCCGCATCCGCATACGCCTGTACCGCATTCAAAAAATCATCCTTCGTGGACATTAAAGCATCCAATTCCGCCTGCCCGATATCATAACCTGCATCCTGTGCCATTTTCAATCTGGTTGCAAAATTTCTCGATGTGACTTCCAGTTGCTGATCCAGCTGATCCTTTGTTTCATCTGTCACTCTTTGCTGTTGATATACATACTCATTCAGCCCGTTTTTAATTTCTTCCAGACTGTTAGACTGACTCAAAGTCAAAAGGCTGTTATATTCATCGATGTCCTGATAGGAGCTGCGCAGGATGTCGGTCTGCTCTGTATAAAGCCCCTCCATTTCCGCAAGGCCATCCTTTACCTGCTGCAAAGCAGACATGGCTTTTGTCTGTTGCCCTGTACTGCCGTTCATCAGCGCGTCTTGAAGCTCTTTCTCCTTTTCAATCAGCTCCTGTTTTTTTGTGGCAATATCATCCTCCAGAGTTATAAGGTTCTGCATTGCCTCTGCTTGGTTCTGGATTGCCGCCGTATAAGCCTCCTCTTTTGCGTTCAAAAGGGCATTGACACGCTTCTTTTCCATCAGCAAATCCAGATTATCAGCCGTCTGCACATAAGCCTGCCCTTCTTTTTCCGTCAGAGAAATTGCATTCGGAATCACACTGTTGATTTGCTCCGCCAGAGCCTTTGCCCTGTTTTCGTAGCCATCCTTTACCTGTCCGTTTGCATCGCAAAGCTCCTGCAGCTGACGAATCAGGCTGTCTGTGTAATCCATTTCAGAAAGAGATTGATTGATGCTTTCCTGCGCCGTTTCCTTCATACTCTTGCGTGCCTCTGCCTGCTGATTGATGGAATCCGTTGTTTCCTCCAGACGCTTTCGGAACTCTCGCATCCCCTCGCTTTCTTCCTCTGTCGCAGAAAGCAGAGAAACCAGCCCAATGGTCAATGCTGCCGCACCTGCAATCAGAAGTCCGAGCGGACACGCCGCCACCACAGCATTATAGGCAGTCTGTGCCGCAGTCATGAGGGCAATCTTTCCTGTTACCACACCAACCACAAGCTCTTTTGCGCTCAGCGTAGAGGTCAGCAGTAACTCCGCATTTCGATTGACCGCCAAAGCCGCTGTATAAACACGCACTGCCTTTTCCGCCGCCTGCCAGCTTTTCACCACAGTAGAAAGGCTTTGCACTGCCTTAAAGGTTCCGATTGCCGCCGCCGCTGTCAGCGTTACATTCTTAATCTCCTTTGTGTGTCTGAGCATAGCCGCAAGGGCGTTGATTGCCTTCGGCAAAGCCTTCACCGCCAGAGCGGTTGTTTCCTCCATGAAATGCCCTGTGCTTTCCGCAAGGTTATCCACACTTTCCGAGAGTTTTCCACTCCGCAGATTTCTTGCAACCTCATCCACCGATGTGATAGCGGTTTCCGCAGCCTCTTTCATAGGGGTTTCAAATTTTTCGTAGACCTGTATGTCAAGCCCTTCCAGACCACTGCCGAGAATCGTCATCTGCCCCTTGAGGTTGTCCATCTGCACATCTGCCATATCCTGCATGGCACCGCTGCTGTTCGCAATGGATGCAGAAAGATTCTCAAATTCCGCGCCACAGCCCGCAAGCATCGCCTCTGCACTTTTCAAATCTACTTTATTGAAAATATCGTTCAGTACGTTTGTTTTTTTCTCTTGACTCATGCTCTGCATTGCCGCATCCATTTTTTTGAAGGTTTCATTCAGCGGGTTCAGATTTCCTTCCGCATCAAATGCAGACACGCCAAGGCTTTTCAGCGTTGCCGCCGCTTTATCTGTCGGTGCGGATAAGGATAAAATCATGTTTCTCAGAGCCGTACCGCCCTCTGCTCCCTTGATACCTCGGTTCGCCAGAACACCGAGAGCCGTATTCAGCTCTACTGTGCCGCCTGCAAGGTTCTTCGCTGTACCGCCTACAGTTAGAATTGCTTCGCCAAGCTGTGCCACACTGTAGTTCGCCTTACTGGATGCCCTTGCCATCTGGTCCCCAAACTGCGTCAGATTGCCCGCGCTCGCCTCAATGCCCAGAGCCGCCATTGCATCTGTTGCAAGGTCAGAGGCATACGCCAAATCAAGTCCGCCCGCCGCCGCCAGATTCAGCACAGAGGGCAAAACCTCTGCGGATGTGCCTGCGTCATACCCCGCCAAGGCAAGATAATTCAAAGCCTCTGCCGCCTGTGTAGCCGTAAATTTTGTAGTTGCGCCTGCATTTTTCGCCGCCGTTGCCAGTGTTTCGTAAGCCTCACTGCCGTTATGGATTTCCGAAACGCTCATCCCCATGGTTGCCGCTACCTGCGACATGGATTCCTCAAAGTCACTGCCAACCTTGATTGCCGCTATGCCAAGCCCCGATAACGTACCCACCGCCGCCGCTGCCGCAGAAACCGCCGCTTTCATGGCTGCCTTCATACGGGCGGAGCTTTGTTCGGTCTTATCCAAATCCTTCGACAGTGCATCCGAGCTGTTCCCCAACTCCTGCATTTCCTGTTCCATACGGTTCATTTCTGTAGTTGTGCGGTTCATCTGGGTTTGCAGGTCATTCACGGTCTTAACCTGTCTGTTGTAGGCATCCTGCGCCTTTCTGGCCTCCTCACTGTTCTCCCCGAATTTCTGCTTGGATTTTTCCAGCTCATCCGACAGGGTTGCAAGCCTTGCCTTTGCACGCTCGCTCTGGTTTTGCAGCAGCTTCATTTTCTCCGCCGAGGCATTGAGGGAACGCTTTAAAACATCACCCTTTGCCGTTACCGCGCCTTCGCTGTTCTCCATGCCCGAAAACGCAGAAACTACGGATTTCATTTCACTGCCTAAGTTTTTTAATTGAGAATTGATTGCAGATAGGCTCGACCGAAACGCCGCCTCGCCGTCAATGCCAATCTTTGCACCAATATCCGTTCCCATTTCGCCACCTCCTTTTTTTGCATGAAAAAAGCACCCAAATGATTTGAGTGCTTTCTGATTTCTTTGTATTTAATTTAAAAGTGTGCTTATCATTGCATCCGTCTGATACATGTCGTTATCCTTGCGTGTGTATGTGTATTTTACGGCTGTGTCCGTTTCGGAATAATAAGGTACTTTACAAAGAATTGTAACCTCGCTGACATTTTTCAATTCTTTTCCTATTCTTGCCGCAAAATCTTCACTGTACATAGCCAACATTTTCTTGGTTGTGTCCTTTGAATTTTTTGTATTCCAGGTCAATTCCATCAAAATAATATAATCATTTTCCGCATCCGTTCCTAAATTTTCATTGACAAGGATATTAGAAACAGTAGCAGATTTATAATTTTCTGCACATATTGCTCTTGCACTGTTTTCTATTGTTTTCTGCTCTGTCATTGTGCTTTGCTGCGATTGATCCGTCTGCTCTCTTTCCGTTTCTTCCAGTCCATCAGCGTAGCCATTATCCATCATCATAGACATAGCAATCTTTTCAATATAATCTTGACCGCCATAATAGCACGCCGGGGCTTGCAAAACATCACTGTACCCCGCATATTCCGCATAAACACACACCTTTTCTCCTACCTTTGGAACAGCAAAATATTTTTGCAGAACTTCCTCTGTAAAGCCTCCGTATTCCACGCCTAACATCATTAACAGCAAACTGGGGTCAACAATAGAAACCTCTCCGACATCCGTCTTAACGGTAAAAGAGCCGATACTCATACCTTCTTCGCCCTCCGTTACCTCACTTTCTGTTACCTCACCCTCAATCTTATACAATTCGCCTTCCAAGCCGTTTTCGCTTGCAGGCGTTGTATAAATAATTTCGGGCGGCTCACCAAAATTGGCGGTATCTACAAAGGCATCTATGTGTTCCGGATACACCTTGACCTCATTGGTTTCCTCTGTCTCTGTTTCTGCCTGTTCTGTTCCGCACCCTGCGGCAACGCCCATCATCAAGCAACCACATAATAAAACAGCCAAAAATTTTTTCATACTACCCCTCCTGTGTCATATCGTGCCATTTTTCTAAAATTTATCACATAACATGACGTATATCAAGAATATTTTCACGATTTTACACAAAATCCATCAGCCGCCAGAATTCCGCTTCCTCCTGTGCCTTGGATTTTTTCATTTTTGCGCCTTCGTTTCTAATCTGCTCCACAGCAATCAGGTCGCACAATTCGCCAAAGGGAAGGGCATAGGCTGTCTCATAGGACAGCCCGATTTTCAATCCGTACCAGATGCACCACCCGACATCTGATTCTGTCGAGTGGTCTCCGCGTTTTTTCCTTCTTCATCTTCTGTTTCAATCCTTCTTTCGCTGCCGTCTGCAATCGTTTCAAAGATTTTAGTCTGCATATCCAGAAGATCATCCATGCCACATAAATCATAAAGCGCATCATAGCTCAGAGGGGGCGGTGTGCTGATGCCTTCCATCTTGGCATATTTCGCCCCTGCATCCATCATGGCAGACAGCAACCAGAAGCTCTCATCCATTTTCTGCACCTCTGTCCCCTCCGTCAGCGCCTTCCCGATATTTTCCGCGTTCTCGTAGCGTTCCGAACAAGCACGCATCACGCGAGCGGAAAAGCACAGCAGATATTCCTTTTTGTTAATTTCAATTTTCGCCGTTCTCATACGTTTCTTCCTCCGTTTCCTCCGTCAGATTTACCGTTTCTTCTCCCCCGTCATGCTCGGCTGTCATGACGGCATTCATTGCTCCCCCGTAATACCGAGGAATTTCTTAATTGCCGCCTCTGCGTCCGCCTCGCTGTCCATAGGGGAGGAAATCATCTTCCACGGGTGTCCTGCGGCATCGCTGCGCAGAATACTACCGCTGATTTCAGGTGTCCCCCATTCGACCTTTTCGCCCTGTGTGGTGAAGGTGTCGTTAGGGTTAGTCGGCTGAATCTTCGGCAATACAACCGCCTGCCACTTGGTTGCACTGTTTTTCTGTATTTTCACAACTGCGCCAAAGCCAAGGTAGGGTGTTTCCTGCTCATCATTCCAGATGTACCATTTTGCATCCTTGGTGCTGACATCCGATCCCGTCATTGCCTGCTCGATAATACCCAATACCTTCAGCATAACATCAGGCAGCAAATCATCCGTTGTCAGCGTCCATGTACCGCCTGCAAAGGTATTCGCACTCTCCGCAGGTCCATTGTCTGCATAAAGGATATTATCATCCGCGCCCTCCAATTCAATGGAAAGCTCTACCGCCTTGCCCATCAGCGCGCCGCCGCTATAATTTACTGTTTCGCCTGTGTTGCTGTATTTTGCACAATAAGGTTTGCTTAAGCCAATCTTTGCCATATCTCCCTCATCCTTTCATCGTTCTTTTGATTTCCGTTTCAAATACTTTTTTCATTTCTGCCTCCGCTTTTGGCTTCGCCGTTTTCAATGCCTTTCGCACAAAGGGCGTTTTCTGAGAAAAGCTTGTACCGCTTTCCGCAATTCTGGCAATCAGCGCAAGAGGCTGTCCCTGCGGATATTTCGGCGTTTGGATATCGCTATAGCCTGTAAAGCCGACAAGCGTATCAATCCTGTCCCCCTCCGATTGGAAGGGCGCAACGCCCAGTCCCTTTGCAAGCGCCGCCTTCTGCTCGTCCGTAATTCCCTTGAGATAATGCCCTGCACTGCGGTCATTGTCGGTTGGCAATGCCTCCACAGCGGAGCGGATTTCGTCCGCCGTCACACCCGCACCCTCATAAAGTGCCTTTTTCGTGATGCCGTCCGCGCTTTGCCGTAGCTTTTCCAGCTGTGCTATGTAGCCATCCAAGCCTGTGAAAGTAAGCTTTGCCATCAGAACACCTCCCAGACCCATTCGTAATGCGTAAAGCCTGTTTTCTCCTCATACTGCACGCTGTTTAATTCCCATGCAATATATGGGGATGCGTCAAAAGCCGCCTCCAGCTCCTCCTTCCATGGGTCAAACTCCTGCTTGGTAAAAAGGTCGGTTGTGCCGGTGACGGCTTTCTCCGCATGGGTATCGTCCGCAGTCAAGTCATTCGCACCATCCTCCTGCCAAACAAAATATCGGTCGGATTTCATGGTTCTTCCGTGCCGCACCGCATCCGTCACAGCAAGGTGTGCCGCTATGATGTGTTCCTGCCAGCTCATGCCATCACCTCAAATTCCTGTTCGATTTTCGCAAGTGCCAGATCCACGCAGGGTGGATAAATCTCCATGACCTTCTGCACCGTATCAATGCGGTATTGCTTTCCTTCCAGAAGTGCCACATCCTGCGGAGAAACCGTCCCTGCAACGGGTACCCGAATCATGCGCACAATCTCCACCTGTGCCTGCTTGCTCTGATAAATGCGGTTAATACCAAGTCTTTGTTCCGCAAAGCGCAGCATTATTTTTTCTGTCAGCTTTTCCTGCGGCGCATAGCCTGCCTTTGCCGCATCGCAGACAGTGCAGATTGTCACAATCCCGTCATTGAACGCCTGCGTAATCTCATGCTTTGGTCTGTTTGGTGCTTTCCGCATACTCTCTCACCATTCTTCCGTTCTGCATATTCAAAATCAATGCCATGTAGTTGTTTTCAAATACATCCAGTGCCTCATCCCTGGCATAGCGTACAAATTCCATCATCAATGTACGGGGAAGTCCGTCCGCATCATAATCCAGAACGCTACCACCCTTTTCGTTCAGATATGCCATTGCGGCGGCAATAAAGCCACGAATCTTGTTATCCGTGGCTTCATCGTCCCATGTAATATTCAGCTGGTTTTTGACATCCGCCAGAAGCTCCGCAGAAACACTCTGCCGCTGCATCAGGATTTTGTCACAGTGACGGTATAGGCTTTGGTGGTTGTGCCGTCAGCCGCCGTTACAGTAACCTTAACGGTATTTGCGCCTTCCTTCCACGTTGCCGCAGAGCCGTTGTCTGCCTCCGCATCATTTACCTGTACGCTGATTTCCGCGCCTGCATCAGAGGGTACTGCCGTAATGGTGTTGGTTGCGTTTGTGGTTGCCGCTGTGTAGGTTACGGTTTCCTTCGCAAACGTAGGGGACAGGCTCAGACTGCCAATCTTCAAGTCGGACAACGTCGCATCATTGGAGGCGGTCGCCGCTTCCACCTGCTCCACCTTATAGGTCAGAGGCTTAAGGTCTGCAATATCCAGATACAGGAAGGCGTTGTTATCCATCGGGAAACCGTTTGCATACAGCTTCACCAGATAAACCCTGTTATCCTCCAGGAACTGATACTGATCGGAATAATCAATCTTCCCCTCCTTGCTCATGCCTGCCGCCGCAAAGTATTTCTTACCCAGACCCAGAACCGCCTCTCCACGGCTCAGTGCCGCAGACTGGATAATTGTCATGGGATAAGGCACAACATCATTGCGATAGGTGCCATCGGGAGCCATTACCGTTGTTGCGGGCATCACCCTCTGGAAATAATCCTGCGGATTGACAATCAGAAGGACATTCTCCACCGCTCTTGCCTTCCCATTGGGATCCGCCGCAATCAGAGAAATCAGATTGCCGACCGTTTTCACGGAAAGGTCATTTACCTTAATTTTCTCCTTTGCAGGATAAACGCCGCCTGTGACGGTAACGCCATCGCCTACCTGACGCATCATGCCAATAGGCTTTTCATGCCCATCCCCCTTGACAATGCCTGCCTCCAGACCATTCGCCAGTGCTTCATACAGAATCTGTCTAACGTAATTGTCCAGCCATTCGGGACCCAAGTCCAGCATCGCCTTGCAGACAGGCAGGAAGGCGGACAGCTTCAGCAGGGTTGCATTGACTTCCTTGAAGCCGGAAAGCAGCTCCTTCACAATCGTATCTGTCAGTGCGCCCCACTGCGCCTCCTGCCGTCCATTGGTGTTCATCAGCATCTTGATTGCGCCGCCTGTGGACAGGAATCCGATATGGGACAGCAGAGGGTGCTCCTCTCTCAAATCATCGAATACGGAATCAATCACCGTCTCGGGCATCACAACATCCAGATTTGCCAATGCCTGCTTGGGGTCTGCGGCACGCATTGCCTCGCCCAGCTTCTGGTAATACTGCTTTTCCTGAGAGGTCAGCTGACGCACGCCACGGGAGGTCAGCGCCCTGCTGTCATTCTCCTGTCTGAGCTGTTCGATTTTGTCCTCATAGTCCTGCTTAATGTCCTCGCCGATGCACGCCATCATGTCATTCATGGCGGCGGCAAAGCCCTCCTTGTCATCCTGCTGCAACGCTGTCTGCATTGCCTGTCTGATTTCTTCTCTTGTTTTTGCATCATTGTGTTTCATTTTCTATCACTCCTTTATTTTTCTGCATCAAAAAAGCCGTTCAGCATCGCCATGATACTGTTCGGCTCTTCCTTCTGTTTTGGTTCTGATTTTGGATCACGCTCTCCTTCTCCGGTACACGGCTCTGTCAGCTGACGCAGCTGTGCCACAAGGCTTTTCTGCATTTCAATCCTCTGCTGTACATTCAGATTTGCCTTCTGCATCACGCCTGCAACCTTGGCAGGATCTGCATCCTCCTCCGCAAATCTGTCCGCCAGACCGTATCTGATGCAGTCCTCTGCGGTCAGCCATGTTTCGTCATCCATCATACGGGATAACAGTTCTTCTGTGACCTTCTCGCCCGCCTTCTGCAAATATGCCTGCTTTCCGGCATTGTTGATGATATCCAAATCATCCGCCGCCTTCCGCAGCTCTGCGGCATTGCCATAGGAGAACATCCACATATTATGAATCATCATCAGCGCATTTCGTGGCATAATGATTTCATCCCCTGCCATGGCAATCACGGAGGCAATGGAGCAGGCAAAGCCGTCGATATAGACGGTTTTCTTCGCAGGGTGCCGTTTCAGCTGGTTATAGATGGCAGTACCCTCAAATACAGAGCCGCCGTAGCTGTTGATATAAAGCTTGATTTCCGCAATATCTGCGTATTTCGCCAGCTCCTCACGGAAGGTATTCGCACTGGTTTCACTGCGAATCACTTCATCCGTCCACCAATCGTAGCCGTCGCTTTCCACATCGCCGTAAATATAGATTTCCAACACGCCGCTTTGCTGTGCCGCCTGTTTGATTTCCCACATGTTTTTCCTTTCCTTCATGCTTATTCACCCCCTTTCCCATCAATGCGGTGCATCGCACCGTCCAGAGTTTCAAAGTTTTTGGTAACAAAATGCTGATTTGCCCAAGGCTCGTTGATTTTCGGCATTCCTGCCGCATCCAGTACGTCATTCACACAGAACGCCGCAGAACCAATCAGCTTCTCGATATTTGCCGCATTGCCGAACAAATCGAAATGCAAAATTGCGGAGGTATCAATCTGCAAATAGGTGCCATCCTTCCATTCCGAAAAGCCGTACCGTTTCCGGTTGATTTCCTCCGAAAGCTGATCGCAAAGAGGGTCAATGCAGGTGGTCAGCCACCTTGTCATAGCATCCTTGGAATCCGCCACATCACCGAAAATCAGCACAGGCGGAATCAGAAACCCTCTTGCCGTAAAATCAAAAATATCATCCACCAAAGCACGAATATCTCTTGTGGAACGCTGTGTATCCGGATTTCCGCCGACATCCTCGTATTTGTACCCGTCAAATTCGGGCAAAACGCCGTTTTCGGATGTCAGAAACGGCTTTACCTGATTGCTCAGCATCTCGCCAAAGACTTCATTCCACCCCTTCTTGCCGTCCTTGCCGTCACCGATATTCCCTGCGTTTGCAATCTGGCTGACGTGTACCTTCAGGTGTCTGCCGCTGCCCCATTCGTAATTCTTCATTGCCGCCTGCACCAGTCTTATGTATGACTGATACAGCCCATCCAAAACAGGCTTAATATCCTTATGGTTGAGCCGCAGATGCAGCACTTCGCTTTCCGGAAATGTCTTTTGATAGCTAACCTCGCCGACAACCACACCCTGATATTCGTTTTCCTTCCATGGATGCTCTGCGGCCCTTGTAAAGCTGTCCGCCACCGCCAGATATTCCCGTCCGCCCGTTTTTCCGCCGCTGATAATCAGCACTTCATTCTCCTTGTAGAGCTGATAAATCAGCTTATGCAAAAAGGCGGTGCTGTTCTGGTTGCGGTTCGGCTCCACGTTCCAGAGGTAATACTCCTCGCCCCTGTTTTCCTCATGCTTTCTGTAGGTCTTGAATGTGCATTTGCCGACTGCATTTGCAATCATCGCCACACAGGTATGAAATGCCAGCTCGCGAATACGGTATTCCTCCAACGCCTGCTGTAATTCCAGAGAGGAAATCTCTGCCGTGCCGCCAAGCCCCAGTTTGGATAAAATCCATCGTTTGATACTGATTCCCATTTTCTCACCCCCTTTAAAATACAAAAGCACCCATTGTCGGAATTTGTACAGGTGCGCCATCGCCAAGAACGGATTCTATTGTCATTGCCGCTACAAATGCCATGAAGGCATCATTCTTGCGGCTTTTTGCTTCGATTTTCGCATAGATAAAGTTGCCCGTATCTATGCCCGATTTTATCTTTGTGCCCGATTTTACCCGCTTTGTGTTATTCACGCCCCACCGCAGATGGGGAACATTGCCCCAGTGCAGATATTGTCTGTTAAAGCACTCCTGAATCACAGGCTCAATCTGCATAATGTCGGACGGGCGTACCAGCTTGATATTTTTCTGCTCATCACTGAAGCCAATCTTCCGCAGGCTTTCCGCAACCAGCGCATAGCGGTGATGGTCGAGCGCAAGCATTTTGACATTGTACCTCCGCATACTGTCCCAGATGTAATTCGCCAGTAAATCGGGATGAATCCCGACATCATCCACAACCGTAACCTCTCCGCGCTCCGCCCATTCCTTCCAAGGTGCTTTCACACGGTGCAGTGTTTTTGACCTTGCGCAAATCCATGCGTGATTGATGTCGAACCTGTCCGCACCTCTGCGGAAATGCAAATCCACCGCCGCCCAGTCGTCCAGCTCCGCATAGTCCACGCCTGCAACACAGCTCCACCCCGTCATATCAGGCAAAGGCTTATTTGTTGCCGCTACGTTTTCATATTCCGTAACTGCAATCTCCTTCGCACCGGAACGGATGCCCATTCGCTTTGTCATGAAATCCCCGTTCTGCTCCGGATGCTCCAGCCACTCCCTGTATTCATCCTCCACCTCTGCATAAAGCTCCGGAAGATACGGCAGGGACGGGTTTGCCATCTGCCAGTTTTCCGGATGATGCACCTGCTCCTTCCGGTTCAGGCAGCAGATGAAGGGCAGGAAACCGTTGTCCTCCTCACCCTCAAAAAGAATCCTGCGACCTCTCGCTAAATAATCATCCAAAGGACCGTCGGAAATATCGCCGTTTGAGGTAAAATAGCCACGCCTTGGCTGTGCCACCTTGCCTTGTCCTGTGGTAAAAACCTTGATGTTGTCATAGTTTTCATACTGATGCATCTCATTGAAGATAACCTTGCCGCTGCGCAAACCGTCTCGCCCCTTAGGGTTGTTGGTATGCCCCTTCATGACACCCTTGTTTTTCCGCCCCTGAATGACCTCTTTGGTGTGATAATAGTGTCTGCTCAGCTTCTTTTCCCATTTCGGGTTCTCCAGAACATCCACCAAATCCAGCTGCGGTCGCTTCGCCTGATCCTCATTGTTTGCGCAGACATCCACGTCGTAATACTTCACAGGGTTGTAGGGGCTGATGCTGCACGCACCGTCAAAGGCAATAAAGCCATCCTTCCCTGCACCACGCCCTACCATGGCAAACACAATCTTCCATCTGGGGCGGTTGTTGGATTTCCAATAGGTGCAGTCCCAAAGGGCAATCAGAAACTCCTCCCACGGGAACAGCTTTTCAAAACTGAAATACTTAGCCAAGCCCAAATATTTCTCCAGCTGCTCTGTATCCACATAAATTTCCTCTGTCTCAAAGCATTTTCGCACATGGGCGGCAAGGGCTTTCTGCTCCTCGCAGGCAATGCCGTTTTCGACAAGCTCAATGTATTCCAAAATATGAGGATTTAACTCACAGCTCATCATCCTCACCGCCTGCCGCAGCCTTCGCCTTAACAGCCTGATCTTTAAATCCGAGTGCCGCCCAGATGGAAAGCATCTGACTGGAAACTCTCGTTGCAATGGTCAGAGATTTGTTATCCGTGGTGCCCTTCTGGTTCTCGCCGTTCTGGTATTCAATGAATACACCACGCTCCGAAATATCATCATTCAGCATTTGCAACCAGCACCAAAGGCGCATGTATTCGTCCACTTTATCCTTGTATGGCTCCGAAATTAAACCCCTGCTTTCCAAATCATCCTCAAGCTCTTTTTTCAGTGCCTTATATTGTTTTGTTTTTTTATAATCCTTCTTTCCTGCCATCCTTTTTCACCTCTTTTTCGCCATCTACCACACCCTCATGCGCGTATTTTCAATTTTTCTGAATTGTCGCAAGTACAACCCGACCGAGCCAAAATGCCAAAAACCCGTTTTTTTCGAGGGGGGGGTATCATATTTTTCAAATCAATCCCACCTCTCCTCAGTAATTGGCTTCACAGTCTTTCCGTATCGGTATCGTACCGTCCGCTCCGGATGCAGGTCCTCATGGCACTGCCTGCATACACTGACAAGCTGCCGCTCCTCTCCATCCCAGATAGATAACGCAAGGTCGGGTCTGTCCTTCAGATGCTTGACATGATGCACAATGTCCGCCCTGCGATACCTGCCCTTTCGCTTGCATATCTGACATTCATGGTTGTCCATCCGAAGAACCTCCGCCCGCAGCTGCTCCCAGTCCTTCCAGTGATAGAAGGAATCTACGTTGTCGGCAGAAATCTTCTCCTGTAATTTCAAAAGCTGTTCTCCCGTCATTCGCATCATCCTTCCGCAAATAAAAAATCCCGATAAGCATTGTAGCTATCAGGATTTCTTTTGATTTATTTTGATATTTCTATTGACATTTACTCTTTTTCGTGTTATTATATAAACAGAAAGGAGGTAGTGCAAAATGAAAAAAGACAAAGACTTTAAGCTAAAAATTGTCGAACTTGTAATCCAAGCAGTTATTGCCCTAGCCGCTCTGATTACAGCCATCAAATCTTAGCAAGTTCGGGGAGTAAATCTCCCCTTACTTCTTAGATAAAGTCAATGTCTCATGTTTATTATAACCAACCGAAAGGAGAATGACAATGAAAAATAAAATTTCTGTTTTCTCACTCCTGTTTTTCTTTATCTATGCAATACACGCAGGCTGGACACCTATCGCAAAGCTCCTTGTGATTTTAAATTCCGTCCTTGTGCTTTTGCAAACTACTTTGCAATTCAAGGAGGTTATGCGCAATGTTAGAAGCTGAGTATATCTCTGTTACCCAATTTGCCCAGAAGTTCGGTAAGGATGTCGGCAATGTCCGCAAGCTGATTAAGGATGGTCGCATCCCTGCAATCAAAATCGGGAATCAGTGGGCAATCCCTGCCGATGCTGAACCTCCTGCCGATAAACGTGTGAAGTCCGGCGAATACCGCAACTGGAGAAAGAAAAAGGATTCTTCCGAGAAGGACCGCTGATGCGGTCTTTTTCTCTTTTCTCCATGGTATTACTATAACACAAAAGTACGTCCCTTTTGTCCGCAATTATTTTTTCTTGTCCAGAAGCCAGAAAAATTTTTTCCTGCGTTCATAGAACGCTGTTCTTCCGTATGGCACACCCAGATATTCCCACGGCACTCCATCCGCTACATTACTGAGGATGTATGTATAGATCTCCGCATCCGCTTCAATCGCCGTCTGCTCAATCATCTCTAAGTCCCGCTGCAGCTCCGTCCTTCTGATTGCTGTGCTGGCGGTCTTATCCGAAAGCTTGCCGCTACCACCACCGCAGATCGGAGGTGAGCCAACTTCCGTAATCGACCGCAGGAGCGATTGCTTCTCTCGATATTGACGGCAGAAGTATTTTAATTCTCTGTAGCGGTTGCCGGAGATATTATATCCGTCAAGCTTTAAATCTCTGTCCTTCATGGCATCACCTTCTTCCTGTAAATCTTATTTCTTTAAGATTCTTTCCTTCCCGCTTATTCTATGTTTAATCATCATTTCCGTAGGCGTATCCTTGCAGATGAACCAGTTGTCACTGTTTAACCTGTGCTCCCTCAGAAATATCGCCTGACGTTTTGTCGGCTTCGTTCCTCTCATGCCTTTCCCTCTTTCTTATTTTTTCTTTGCCTGGATGGTCTGTAATCTTTGAATCCATTTTCCGCACATTTCTTTACCGCTACATCCGGATCTCTCCCATACAACTTGCACTCGTCATTTCCAAGGTTTTTACAAATTCTGCAATCAATTTCAAGCATTTTTATTATTCCTCCTTTTCTTCAATGCCGCTTCCGCTTCTTCTCTTGTGAAATACAGGTTCTCGTAATCATACGATTCCCATTCATCGGCATACTTGACAGCCTTCACCGATACATCCTGCACCTCATATTCGCCGATATAAAAATGGTGGTTTGGTACGGTTTCTTCGAGGATTTCATACACCGTATCTCCGACCCTGCAAGGCAGCACCAACAGCCGCCCCTCCGCATCCGCTTTTACCATCCGCAGAATGTTTTTATAAAACACCTTCTGTTCCGGACAGAAGTCCATGCTTGCCAGCTTCTTCGCCATTTCCAGCATCCGTTCTTTTGAAATCTCTATATTCATTTATACCTCTCCTATCTTCATCTGTTCCGCCACAGGCGTTTCCCATTCCACACTGATATAATCCAGCACATGCCCCCAGCCGATATCGTACATCCAGAACCGCCATTCCTTCTCGTTCCGCTCCCGCAAGAGGTCGAATCTGTGCGGACGCTTTTCCATGTGTATCCCAAATCCGCACATGCTGCAGCCTGTCCGCTGCGCCTTGGTGGTATAAAGCGTCCCATCCTCTTTTCGCTCAATCGTGCCGTAAATCGCCGGCACTGGTACATTCAGCTCCAACGCCAGCTGTAAAATATCCTGTCTGTTGAAAATCGCAAACGGCGCAGAACGAATCGTGCTCTTGCCAAAATAATTGCATCCGTTGATTTTCAGGCTCTTTGCCCTTCTTCCGCCTTCGGATGCCATCAGCCCCAGATAGGGCACACTGTTGTGTTGCTTCGCCCAATCGTCACAGGGCTTTTCCTTGAGATAATAACAGCACTTTGCCGATACCTTGAAATCCGGTACACCATAATTCACGCCCTCTGTTTCGTTCTCATATCCGCCGAATTTCTCCAGCCATTTCTGCGACAGCTTCATGCGTGAATTTTTCTGGTAGCCACCGTATGCGCCCGTCTCTCCGGTGATAATCGCATGACGCACGGTTTTGTTCTTCTCCGAAGGGTTCTGCAAAAGCTCAATCTTCGACGCAATTTCCTTCGATAACACAGGAAAGCCGAACTCCTGAATGATTTTCGCCTTATTCCAGACCGTGCCGTCCGCCCGCTTCAACGGCTGAACCCGTTCAATCCCAAGCTGTCTATGTACTTCCTGTATACTCCTGTCCTCCAGATGGGACACGCTGATGCCGGGTACATAAATTCCGATGCTCCGCAGGAACAAAAATAGCGTAATGCTGTCCAATCCTCCGACCGATACATGGCAGTTCAGCCCTCTGGCGCAGCACTCGTTGTAAAATTCCCACGCCCTGATGTAGGCGTAGTTCTTTTTAAACTCGTAGTCCATTTTCATTTTTACGTTGAAGTCCGCCATCTTCCGCTCCGCACCAATGGCTTCCATCCGCTCTAATACATTTTGCATTTCTATCTCTCCTTAAAACGGCAAATCATCATCCATCAAAGCATATCCACTCAATCGGTTTACTGCTTTTCTCAACCGGTTAATCCTTACTCCAATCAATCGCCTGTCCGCAGTTAGGACAGAACTTATAATCGTCATAATCTACCTCGTATCTGGTTCTGCAGCAGGGGCATAACCACTCGTCAAATACGATCTCTCCATCCTCGTCATACCCATCACCTTCAAAGTCCGGTTGCTTTGGCACATACTGTTCCAGTGCAGAAATTGCTATACCAATGGCTCCATAATGTCTCTTAAGTTCTTCCAATGATTCCCATGATGGGTTCAATGGACTTCCGGTCTCCATAAAACGATGTTTCAAATATTCCAGAGCTTCTTTTCTTGTCATGCTTATCCCTCCTTAAAACGGCAAATCATCATCTTCAACGCTTTCATCAATCGGATAGAACCCCTCCTGCTCCGCCAGTCCCATCTGCTTTGCAGGCTTATTGGGTGCCGTTGCGGGTCTGCTCTGTTCCGCCACAGGCTTATTCTCCGCATCCCTCTTACTGCCCGTAAAATAGCAATTCTCTACAACAACCGTTGTTGTCCAATGCCTTTCGCCGTCCTTCTCCCAGCTTCTGACATTCAGCCGCCCTTCAACAGCGAACATGGCACCTTTTTTCATAAATTTTTCTGCAAACTCCGCCATGGCTCCCCATGCAATGCAGGAGATAAAATCTGTATCTGCCTGTCCATTCTTTTTGAACCGCCGATTGACTGCTAATGTATATGTGGCGTACTGCTTAGAATCCTCTGAACGTGTCCAATCCATTTTCGGGTCACTCGTCAGCCGCCCCATCAAAATCACTTTGTTCATATCTGCCGCCCCCTTCTCTTGTAATGGCTTACCGCTGCGCTCTTTCGCTTATCCGCTTCATGCAGTATGCTTATCCTTCTGAATCTCTCCAGCTTCTCCGCTTGCCGCTTCCCGTCCCATGCTTTGTATTTCTCGCACGTCCCATGGCAACCGACAGTCCTCTCTTAGCATCCGCAACAGGGGCAGTCCCTTCCGCTTGTGCTATATGTAATGCCTTTGCCCATTCTTAGCCCTCCAAACTAATCTCATACCTTAATTTCATCTGCGCTGGATATAGATCAACCTCCGGTTTTCTTTTTCCCGTCCAGCGCAATCCGCCTGCCTGTCCGATACACTTCCATCCGGCAGCACGCAGGCTTGTTCCATTTTCCGTTTCCAGAATGTATGTAATAACCCGTTTATAGCCCATAGCCCTTGCCGCTCTCCACGCCGCTGCATAGAGCATGGAGCAGGCATTACGAGTGCCATCCGTACAAAGTCGGTTGACCTCTAAGGTCCATCCGTCATCAAGGAAACGTGATACAGGTCTACCCACAATCGCAACTCCTACGATTTTGCTTGTTTCAACATCCGCTACGGCAATGCTGAATTTATGCCCAATGACCTTGCCATGGTGCCTATGATTACGCTTAACAAATTCGTTTGCCTCCGCAAGCGTTATCGGTACTATGTCTAATGCCACGCTCACACCTCCTACAGTAAATAAAACCCACCTGTATCCGCAGGCATCTGCGGTTTTCCTTCTGGTTCATCCCCCAGATAGTTCCTCCCAACGATTGCCATAAATTCTTCTCTGCTGTGTGTCTCCTCAAATTTTCTCTGGCAATCCCGTTTCAGCCGTAAATCAATCTTATGCCCATCCCTTCCATGGACACCCGACGTTCCTCTGTGCCATTCCGGCTTGAGCCACACCCAGAATCCATGCTTATCTGATATCTGCCGCATCCCTGCGCCGAAATAAATATGGTGCCGCTCCAACGGTCCGGTTTCTGTGTCTGTAAAATAGCAGCGTTTACTTTTTCCCTGCAAAATGGAATAACTATGACTGCCTGTTCTTGCTCCCTGCATCTGTTTCCGCTCCTCCCTCATATTCTCCGTAGTCCATGCCGCCCCGACGGACAGCCTTCATATACCGCACCCAACCGATTTCTGCAAAATAGTCCTCGGTCTGCACAATCACATCAAAACCCTTCGGCGGTCTCAGGGATACCTTTCTTTTGGTTTCCTTGATAACCTCCAGCTTCACTTCCGGCTTTTTCAGATTTCTGCTGGTGCTCCAACGCTTTGCACCCTTTCTGATGTTCTCCTTGGATATGTAGCTTGCAAGGCGGTTGTCCTTCTGGTTCTTATACAGCTTCTTAATCAGAACAGTACCTTTACCCCAGACATTTTCTAAAATCTCCGCCGCCTCCTTCATACTCAGCCCTTCAAATCCATTCATCACAACATGATGATGCACACGATTTTTTTTGCCCTGCGTTTCAACCACTGCAATATATTTCAATTTGGAAAATCCATTTTTATTCCGATATCGGTTCAGCCTGTCTCTGAAATTGCTGAATTCCTTTTTCGCCTGTTCCATCGTTACCTCTGCTGCATAGGTCAGCAGAACAAAATAATCATCCCCATTGAAATTGGCATTGATGCTACGTGTTATTTTCTTTCTGGCGATTTGCAGATTCCTTCTTGCCTGTTCCTCGGATGTCAGATTTTCGCTCCGACCTCTTTCGTATTTTTTCCCTATCGTCCGAGGGGAGTAAAATTCCTCCACCTCGTATACATCCCCCGACCGAATCTTTTTCCTATACTTTGGCATTCCCATTCCTCCTTTATATAAATAAGAGCGTGTCCATTCAGTTAATTGCTTTATGGACAGTCTAAAGAGACCGCCGCCTCTTGAAAAAACAGTCTCGGGAATACCGTAAAACCCTTGATAAATCAAGGATTCTGTGTTATATTAGATATAGATATGTACGGTCTCCCAAGACCTTCCCGTCTGCGTCAACAGGCGGGCTTTTTTTATGTCTTTTTCTGTTTCTTCCTATTAGATGTGGTAAGTTTTCCTCGCTTTGCTTCGGAAACCGCTATATTTCGGCGTTTATTCGTCACCTCACACAGCGTTCGCTATACGTTCGTTCCTCATAACCAAACGCCTCAACCGCTACTAGAGCCTGTTTTTTCCTTATATATATCCTCTGCCTTATAAACGGCATCCTGCGAAGAATCTTCTTCCCTGCAATCACACTGCTCCCCATGGTCCAGATGTGCGCCGCAGTCCTGACAGACCTCATACTTTCCTTTATTCCTTCTATCCGTCATGCCGCTCACTCCTTACAAATTATCCTGTACGCTTTGGCAAAGCGATTGCAGAGCCTTTCTCAGCTTATCCGCTTCTTCCTTGCCTTCGGATTCCTCTACCCCACCGATGCAGGTCAGCATTTTGTTGATTTCCCCCTGTACCGCCTCAAAATGCACCTTAAAAATCGTAATGCCGGATGAGCCTGTCGCTTTCAGCTTCTTTTCTGTATCTGCCTTTACCTGCGCCAATTCCTCCTTGGCTTTCAGCATCGCTTCTTCCGCTTCCTTCTGTGCGGCTTCATGCGCTTCAATGGCTGCCTGTGCCTCCTTTGCCTCTTTCTTTGCTTTCTCTGCATCCTTCTTGGCTTTATCCAGCTTCTTCTGCATGGCTTCTTCTGCCTTCTGATTGGCGGTGTTCTCCGCTTCCCTGCGGATTCTTTCCAATTCGGATTCATCCGGAATGGCAGTCTGCTCTGCCTGCATCCGCAGCTCGTCCATTTCTGTCTCCATGGCGGCAATCTTTTCCTCCGCTTCCTTCTGCGCTGTTTCCGCTGCCTCCTTCTGGCTGAGCAGTGCCTCCAGTTTATCCTCAGTCTCCTTATAGGCGGCATCCACAGCGTTATCCTTTTCCGTCTGGAACAGATCCAACTGAGACTGCAATTTCTCTTTTTCTGCACGTTCCGCTTCCAGCTCCTTCAGCAGACGCTCCATTTCCTTTGTTGTCATGTCGGCAACCGTTTTTTCTTCCCCGTCAATCTCGTGCGCCTCGCCGATGAATTCTTCTCTTTCGTCTGCCGGCAGGGAAAGCAGGAGCAGTGCCTTTGTTGCGCTGTTCCCCATGTCCGCAATCAGCTGCGGATTTCTGTATTCCTTGGCAATCCGCATGAAATTCTGTGCGGTACGTTCCGAGAACTCCACCTCATTCTGCAACCATGCACCCCATGCGCCATGCGGCAGTGTCAGCTTTGCCTCATGCAGACGCTTCCCAATCTCGATAATGGCGTTGCCTGCCTGTAATTTATAAAAATTGATTTCCTGTGTAATGACCTCAATCGGTCTTGTGATTTCGTTCATGCTGCTGCCTCCTTAGCCTTCTTATTTCCGCCTTTTTTCACGACTTTTTCCATCCACATATCCACAAAGTTCTTCACATCCGGGTTTCTGTCATAGGATGCGTTATGCTCTGTTCTGCATTGGATCACCCTTTTCTTCTGCAATTCCAATGTATAAAAGGGCTTGTCCGGTTCGCTTACCTTTCGCAGAAAGAATATTGCGGTTTCTCCCTCTGCCATACGTTTGATGTATCCGCCGACACAATGATGCAGGGCTTTTCCTTCTGCCGTCAGCTCCATCTGTTCTCTCGCAGGGCGAATGAAAAATTCTCCTTCGCCCCATGCGAATTTTTCCAGCTTTTCTACTGCTTTTTGGAATTTCTCTTGGTCTGCCTTATTCTTTTCAAATTTGACCTGTTCCATTGTGCGGTTGTGTGCCGCCGTCAAATCCTTCGGAAAAAGAATCTCCTTATCGTGTAAATCAAGGTGGAGCTGCTCACACTCTTGCAAATAATCCCGATAGGCTTGTGCCGTATCATTCTGAGATATGCTTCTTTTATCCGGATTTTTCTCTTTCCT
The DNA here is from genome assembly GCF_018785345.1 of Clostridium sp. MCC345. NCBI lineage: Bacteria > Bacillati > Bacillota > Clostridia > Eubacteriales > Clostridiaceae > Clostridium > Clostridium sp. MCC345. Next base: position 44,603 of record NZ_WQPP01000003.1, on the reverse strand, counting down.
CTTGTCCGTCTGGTTTTTAATGTATTTCAGAATCCTTCCTGCATTTGCGTATGTTGTTGCCCTGCTCCAAAGCTGTATATCCACCTTTGATTGCAGCACCAACCGTATCTCGGTATCTGTGACTTTTCCGCCGTATTTTTCCCAAAGGTCATTCACGCGCTGGATATCATTCAAGCTCCATTCCTCCGGCGGCATCAGCTTTAAAATCCGCAGCGGAAATTTGAAGCACTCCTTCAGCTTTTTCCGCTCCCAGAGGATGGCATTTCGGTTTTCCCTGTCCATGCCGAAAATTCTGTTATGTACAATATTCCGATAGCCTGCTTTCCAGAGAAATTCGATGACCGGATACCTTGCGTGGTATTCTAAGAAATAAATCGGATTTTTGTTGTGTCCCCTTTCTTCCAGATACCCCTCCAGATCGGCATACTGCATTGCCGTTCCGCTCAGGGCTTCTTCTATACCGGTGGGATAGAAGAAATAACTGCCGTCATAAATACGGTTGTCTTGCCATCTGGTCCATTCGTCCAGCTCGTACCGCTCTGTACGCATATAGTAGGATTCCTTCCCCTGCTTTTGCCATTTAGCTGTTTTATTCCCTCTGATGGCATATCTCACGGTTTCCTGTAGGAAATCCTCTATATGCTCCCATCTTGCCGAGTTATCCCGATGCAAGAGCCATTGCCGGAAGAACACCGTTTCTCCGTCCGTCCCCTTCTGCACCGCAACGATATTTTCAATGTAATTTGCGGCAAACGCACAGCCGTCCTCCAGAACGCAGATAACCCTTGCACCGCAGTTCGGGCAGGTTGCATATGCGCTCTGCGTAAAACGTCTGCCCCTGGCATGAACCTGTGTGCCGCAAACGGTGCAGATGCCGTTGACATTCCCTCTTTTATAAATAATCACTCTGTCCTCTGGTAAAACCTCTCTGCGGATGTAATCAATCAACCCCTCCGGTAAAGCTTCGGGGCAAAGCCGATAGTCCTCATCCATCAGCTCGCCCCGTTTCTCCATTGACCGTTTCTTCATTTCCTGCCTTGTTTGCTTTATCCATTTGCAGAGATTGTCCATCTGATGATTTTCCGTTTTTTCCGCTTTCAGAAAACGTCGCAGGGCTTCTTCCTCCCTCGGAGAAATAAGAACATACTCGTTATACCACCACATAGGTGTGCTGAAACAATTCAGAACCTTCTGCTGAATCCTGCCCTCGTGATTGATGCCCTTTACCTCCTTGCTTTTCTTTGCGCAGACGATACGGAAGGAAGGCATATCTCTCCGATACGCAGTGCAAGAGAGATTCTCCAGAAAATCAACCACAAGCAGACGTTCCCCATCCACCACAGGCTCCTTTACCGTTACCTTCCAGCGCACCTTGCTTTCTTCGTGAAACGGGGCAAACGGCATAGCTTGTATCTTTTTCAGATTCATGCCCTCGCCTCCTTACAGGAAATCTTCCAGACTGACGCAAACGCCCTTTTTCGCCTCTTCCGCAGGTGCCTGCGGATTTGCCGTTAAGCCGAAATATTTCAAAACCCGATTGATTGTATCTTCACCATCGCAACCAATTCCCACACAGTTTCTACCGTTTCTTTCCTTCAATGCTTTTTTATAGGCTTCCTCTTTGATTTCACCATAAATTTTTTTCAATGATTTATCCTCTGCCAGAATCTTTTCTGCTACTTCTTCCGTTGTAATCTGATCAATGATGTATTCTCCGATTTTCGCCAATACTTCTTCATTTGGCTCTTTTTGAATTTCTACATTTATCTTTTTAATCGCATCCTCGATTTTTCCCATTGTCAAAACCTCCGCCTTTTTTCCTATTTCTTTTGATTTGTGATAAAATGAATTTTAGATGGCTCCTCGAAGCAGCATCCCCTGTCAAAGGAGGTGATTGCCGTGTTTTTCTTTTTCTTTTTCCACAATGTATTTCCCGAGCGCCTCGCATGCGCTATGGAAAATAAAAATATGGACGCTGATACCCTTGCTATTTTGGCAAGTGTGTCTCCCATTACCGTCCAGCGTTGGTTAAAAGGAGAATATGAACCCAGAAACAAGAACCTGCGTGCCGTTGCTCATGTACTTAATACTTCCTCCAGTTACCTCAATGGAGAAGCAAACTAATCTTCTATATCGCATTTTTATTTCATCATTCGGGGATGCTGCTCCGAGAAGCCATATTTTCATTGCATAAATCCTACTTTTCTGCTACTATGTAAATGTGTTATTAGCTTTTCCCCCGAGGCGTGCCACCGCCAAAGGGGATATTTCATTTTTCTTCGAAACACTTTTCGTATGTCATGCCTGTCTCTTTGAGGATCTGGTCAATGACATATTTCGTCGTTCCTCTCTCTCCCTTCATCAATGTGATTACGGTTTTATGTGCTACCCCGATTCTTCCGGCAAAGTCACTGATAGATTTACAGTTCATCCATATCCATTTCTCCAGATTCGGGTAAATGCTCCATCCTGCGTCCTTCATTCCTTCACCACCTTTCTGCGAAATTCATCCTTGAAGAAGAAATACTCCGTCAGAATATTCACCCCCAGGCACACGCCCAGAGCCGCCATAATGTACATATCTCCGAAGTAATACAGAATTGCACCGATAACCGTCAGATCCGCTACGATTGCCGCTACGGCATAGCACACAAACCGTAATGCCCAACGAATCGGTTTCCGTAAACGTCTGCGTTTTTTCATACTCTCACCACCTCGCTCCCTTTCTCAAAAAACTGTCCGTATCTGAATGATTCTGTGTATTTCCCAAAATCCACCGTAAACACAAATGGATACAATCCTGTAACAACTCCTGTTTTCTTGTCTTTTCATACCGGGCCTGTGCTGCCCTCTCGGAAATACACGATTTTTTTAATCTTTTTCCCGATATACAGCTTTCCTTCCAACGCCTGCTTCATTCCCTCCAGCGTTGCGCCGCTGCGCTTCGCTCCGCCTCTCATAGCCTCACCCCCTAGCTTGCTTTTTCATCCTCTGTAAGGACATTTTCAAGTGAAGGAAAGTCCTTCTCATTCATTGCAGACAGCTTTTCGCTGATAGAATCCTGTAATTCTTCCATTGTTCCGCCGACCACCTTAGAAGTAATCGGCACACCAAACGATGTTATGTACTCTTTCATTCTTTATCCTCCTTCCGTTTTTTCGTAGCATCCAGTGCCGCTGATGCCACATACAGAGCAATTACCATCATCACCAATCCCGCTACACCCGCAAAGGTCAGCAGGGCAAGAGCGACAAGTAAATCTGCCATTGCATCCCCCTCTTTCTTCACTTTTCTTGACATTTCTCTCCATTTTCTTTATGCTGAAAAGAAAAGGAGTGATAGTATGACCATCCAATCCTATACTGTCCTAAAGAATCTAAAACGGATTGCAAACAATACCGAAACAGAGTTGTGCCTACTTGGTGATACCACACTAATCTGCCCTACATGGGATGAAGAAAATAATTTTGATTACTCAAAATATCAGGATGAAATATTCAGTATATTAGATGAACTGGCTTCAAATGGGTACCTGATATATCCCAGGGATAATAAGTACTTCATCGCTCTGACCTCTAAGGGCATTCATTCAAAGCAGGACATAAGCTCTGGCATTGTTGGATTTCTCATAAAATCAGTTGCTGTACCTGTTGCTGTTTCTTTGCTCACAACACTATGTACCTTGAAACTATTCGGAGCTATCTAATCAGCCCCAGTTTCGCCAGAAGGCATACTGTTGCTACCACGCTGACAATTATATTTATCAAAATTTCAATTAGAAATTTATCAAAGCGTTTGACCTTTTTGTCGGATGCTTTTTCTTCTTCTGTCATAGAATCACCTCCCTTTGGTCTGGTTTTCGCTGATTTACTATCTATCGAGCATTTTTAGTACCAAAGCGAATACAAAAGCAAGGACCCCAAGAGGAACTACCCCACATACGATAATGGCTAAGCAGATTTTTATGATGGTTAATAAAAACGATGCCATCTACTACACCTCCCCTCAACTTGCATCTTTATCTTTCTTGATACTGTACAAATCACTTCGCTTGACAATTTTCTCCCCCTGTCCTATTCTGAAAATACAGGCTGTTGCCGCAGCCGAGTACATAGGAAAGGAGATGATTTTATGAATATTGAGTTGTTGGTTGCACTTGCTGCAATCGTTATATCTGCCATTGTGCCTGCTATCACAAACCAGCAAAATAATGAACACCAAATTCGACTGAAAAAATTAGACATATTTTTTCTCGAAAAACAAAAGGTATACTTTGAGTTTGCTGATTCATATGCGCTCGCTTTAACAAATCCCAGCCCAGAGAATATTTCAAAGTTTCGCTCTGCAACACATAAATGCTTTATGTTAAATGCCAATAAAGATTTTTACAAAGATGCCTTAGAGTGCATTACTTGTCTCGAAAATAATGAATCTAAAGAAAAAATTGAAACTCTCTATATGTTCTGTGTTCGCTCTCTTTCTTTGAACTTGGAATTTGCCATTGAGGATTTTGAATACCCTATTTAATGGCAAGTACTAACGCCATAACCGCAAATGCCATGCCGAGATTGTAAAATTTAGACCGGCATTCGCGGTTCTTTATTCTATATCCGCTGTATACACAGACTATAGATGCTATTGAAATCAGTATGCTCATGAGAAGCACATTCACCTCCCTCAACTTGCGTCCTTATCTTTTTGCTGTTTAAAAGCAACTTTTAAAGTTACCCCTCTGCAAAAAAAATTTCAATCGGATTATCAATGTGCAATTCATCAATCATAATCTGAATTTCATCACTTCCGAATACCCCAATTTTCATCTTTTCATAAAATGTTTTTGGCGTAATTCCAATTTTTCTTGCAATATCAGACTGAGAATACCCCTTTTCCGCAATAACTCCGCGAAGTTTATCTGTTCTAATCAACAAATCACCTCCATTCTTTATATATCTGCTACCATTATAATTTATAATTGTAACTTCTTAAGTTACCATTATAATACCTACATTTTGGTAACTTGTCAAGATGTTTTTTCTTGCATTTATAACTTTTTTGTGCTATCATTAAGTTACTTCGAAAGGATGTGTTTGTATGGATACAATCGGAAAAAGAATCAAAAACCTACGTTGCAACAAAATGCACATGAGTCAGGTTGCTTTTGCTGACGAAATAAATGTTTCAAAACAAACACTATATAAATATGAAAATGATATTGTAACAAATATCCCTTCGGACAAAATTGAGGACATTGCAAAATTCTGTGGTGTTTCCCCCTCTTATCTCATGGGATGGGAAGACACACCCCCTCTCCCCGAAGGTGCCATCCCCTACGTTCCCGAACCAATGGTAAACGTCCCTCTGGTCGGCTCTGTGAACTGTGGCACACCACTATTCGCCGAGGACAACATAGAAGGCTACATCCCCACCCCCGAATCTGACCTCCAGACGGGCGAAACCTACTTCTGGCTCAGAGCCAAAGGGGACAGCATGATAAACGCAGGCATCCATCATGGAGATTTGCTCCTTATCCGCCAACAGGCTGATGTGGATAATGGAGATATTGCCGTTGTTGCCGTCAATGGTGACGAGGCTACCTTGAAAAGAGTGAAAAAACAGGAAAATGCGCTGATTCTCCAACCCGAAAACCCCGCCTGTGAACCGAAAATCTTTGTTGGCAAGGATATGGAAAATATACATATCCGCGGTAGGCTGATGCAGCTTAGGAAGGAATTCTAAATAAAAAACTCCCCCTACAGTACCACTAATACCATAGAGGGAAAAGAAATTTGTTGCAAGAAAAAAGCAGGTTATATTTCAAACCTACTTTTCCCTTTGGAGCGCGGGCGATAGAACGAGGAAGAATTTAAATTCATTTCTCATGCAGGTTACCAGCCTGCGTTCTATCAGAAGGGCATTCCAAAATGTCTATATATGTTAATACATTATAACATGAGCCATACAATTATGTCAAGGAATCACGGGCAACGGTATGTAGCAGTAAACCAAAATATATGTGGGATTATTAAGATTTCCCAGCTGGGTTGGTGATTCCCAGTATTCTCAAATCATGCTTCCGCTACCCGCATCCCCATATTACTTCATGTTAATAATCTGAAGAATAATCATGATACAGGCTAAGAATAAACTCAGCCATTCATATATAGACAAATTTTTATTCCCTTCACCCACATACTGGACGGTTAAACTGATTATACCATAAAAATGTCAAAAAATAAAGGGGATACAATATATCCTGTGGATAACTTTTTGAACCACAAAATATAAGTTCCCCCTACAGTACCGCGAATACTGTAAGGGGAAAAGAAAGTCGTTGCCTAACAACCCTCCAAACAAAAAATATCACAATTCGTGAATATTGTCAAATTAAGGAGGGTAAATCATGAAGAAAGAAAAGCCAACAACAAAAACTTGTAAGCACTGCAAAACGGAAATGCCTATTGATGAAAAGGTATGCCCGAACTGCGGTAAAAAACAACCAAACGGTTGTCTCATTGCAATCATTGCTCTGGTAGTGGTTATTGTGATTCTCGCATTGCCTTTTGGCAGCAGTGATGACACAAAAGAACCTGATACCGAACCAACCAAGACTTCTAAAACAGATACAAAAACACCCAGCGAAGACGATATCCAAAAAGCTATTGAAGAGGATAATACTATCTTTGATTTAGTTGAAACATCCGAAAACTTGACAAATACCTTGCTGATTGCTGTTTCTAATACAGAATCGGGAACTACAACCACTCTCGATGTATATGACCTCTCTGGTCAAACAGAGCGTTCTCAGTATAATCTTTCGTCCCAACTCCCGAAGAAAGATGGTACAAATGATGAATATGTAGAGGCAGCAAAAAATTATATCCTAAACGGCATGATGATTGCAAGTGATATGCACTCTTACCTTGATAAAAACAAATTAGATGATTTGTCTGATTACAAAAAAAGAGTTGAAGCACAGCAAAACTATACCTTATCCGTTGTTTCAGCGAGAATGGTATATCTTTCCGATGCAGGAGTGCCAGAAGATAAAATTAACGAAATTCTCGGAACAAATTCTGATACAGAATAAACTTAAAAAATCCCCCTTCCCGCTACCAACAGGAAAGGAGATTCATATAGCGGTCATACCGTGGTATAATCCGCCCTCGACAAGCAGATTATAACACAAGACCGCTTTATTTGCTATACCCAAAATCAAATAAAGGAGGTCTGAATATGTTAAAAGCAGCATTATACGCCCGTGTATCCTCTGAGGAACAGGCGAAACGGGAAAACTCTATTCCTGCACAGCTGCGTGCCCTGCGTGAATATTGCCGGAAGAATAATATTGAAATATTCAAAGAATACAAGGACGAAGGCATCACCGGACAGATCAGTAAACGTCCTGCGTTTCAGCAGATGCTTTCCGCTGCCTTTTCCGGAAAAATCAATGTGATTCTTGTTCATAAATTTGACCGCTTCGCTCGTAAGGTGGAATTGTCCCGCTCTGTTAAAAACAGCTTGCAAGCCGCCAAGGTGAATGTGGTTTCCATCACAGAACCTATCGAGGACAGCCCTATGGGATTCTTTATGGAAGGGCTTTATGAGCTGATGGCTGAATATTATGTGCGCAATCTTTCCGCAGAGGTGTTCAAAGGAATGAATGAACGCGCTTTGAAGGGTAAACACATGGGGCAGATGCCCTACGGCTATTACTGCAAAGACGGAAACGTCTATGTAAATGAGACGCAAGCGGAGGTTATCCACAAAATCTACAGATTTTATGACGAAGGTTGGGGGCACATGAAAATCGCCAAATGGCTGAATGAAAGCAAAATTCCCACCTATAAGGGCATCATCGGAGGATGGCAGACATTTCAGGTCAAGCAGATTTTGAAAAATTCAAAATACATCGGCGAAAACCTCTGGAATGGCACCGTATACCCTGCTGATTTCCCCGCTATTTTGGAGCCGGCTCTGTTTCATCGAGTGCAGGAGAAGTCCAATCTCATGACACGAACACATACCTACAGAGGAAATAACTATACCAAGCATCACCTTCTGGGGCTGCTTTACTGTGGCGAATGTGGCAGCATTATGCGTGTCAAGCCTAACCAAGATTGGCAACGCCGCAAGTTCGACACCTACACCTGTCGGGATGCCAGCCAATACAGGGGAGATTGCCGCTTCACAAAGATATTTGATGCCACAAAGCTGGAAAGTGAAGTGGATGCTTATCTTAGAAGCGTCCTCGCAGGTGCGCCTATTTCCTTAATTGTCAGCAAGGATGCAGAGAAGGTGAAGCCAGCAGATGCTTCCAAAAGCCAGATCGAGAAAATAAATGCTGAGCTCAAGCGAGCGAAGGATGCTTATTTAAGCGGCGTTTTCGATTTGGATGAGTACAGGGAAATTCGCCAAGGTTTGGAGAATAACAAAAAAATAATAGAAGCGGAAACAAAGAATGTGCCTGCCCCTCTCCGGGCAAACGAAAAAGAAGATATTCTGCGCAAAAAAATAAAGTCCGCATGGGATTTATATAAAAATGTGCAAACCGCAGAAGAAAAACGAACTATCCTAAAGACATTTATCCATAAAATTCTTATATATAGGGATAGGTGGGAGGTTGTTTTCTATATATAGCGGTTTTATATACACCCAAAATTGATAGGTGCATGACCGCCGATGTTAGTTGGTCTTTTTCTATCTGACACAGAATCATCTCCTTTTAACAGGTACTTATTATAGCATATCAAACGCGTTTAAGCAAAACGCTTTTATTGACAGAATCACTTTCTTTTGCTATCATGAAGATAAGAAAAGGATTATCGCTTTTGGTCGGGCGGTCAGTCCTGATTAATCAAGTAAGACCGTCTAACTCTTGTTAGGCAACATTTTTTATTTATCTCCTGTTTTTACACAGGGCGATAATAGCTACAATAAAAGGATTACCGCTTTTGGTCGGGCGGTCAGTCCTAATATCTCAAGAAAGACCGTCTAACTCTTGTTAGGCGGTCGTTTTTTATTTATCCCCTATTTTGATACAGGGAGATAAGCGCTACTACAAGTATACCCATCTGAATTAAATCAGAATATGTAACACAATTCATAGCATCACCCCCTTTACAGAGAGTGACTGAACCGCCAAGCGATAATCCGTTCTTATAGCATATCATACTTTCCTTTTTTCGACAATCTTCCTGCATGAAAAAAGAGCGAAGATCCTGCGATCTCGCCCTTTTTATATTCTGTCTTGATTTTTTGCAGCTCAGCAATCCGAAAAGAATTACTTTCTGCCGTATTTCTTGTTGAACTTTTCAACTCTGCCGCCGGCTTCCAGAAGCAGTTTCTGGCTGCCTGTGTAGAAGGGATGGCATTTGGAGCAAACTTCGACTCTGATTTCGTCCTTTGTGGAACCTGTTACAAATTCATTGCCGCAGTTACATCTTACTTTTACCTGTTTGTATTCGGGATGGATACCTTCGCGCATTTTCTTTCACCTCATTTTTCGTATTTGTTGATCAATAATCTACGTTATTTAAAGACAACATGAGCATTATAGCATATTTTTTTCGGCTTGGCAACTGCAATTCCCCGAAAAATCAGCATTTTCCGTATTCTTGAGAGATTTATCCAAAAACCGAGGTTATTTTTCATGCAGACCTAACGTTTTTTCCCAAACGTGCAGCCGCTCCATAAATTCCTTATTATTTTTGGACTTGCGCATCAAGTCAAAAAAGCCTTCAATCATATCCGTATGATTCAGCTGTGCCGCCATCCGCCGCAGAGCATAATTACACTCCAGTTCCTCAGGGGTAAACAGCTTTTCCTCTCGTCTTGTGCCGGATTTCATAATATCCACCGCAGGGAAGATTCTCCGCTCTGCCATGCGCTTATCCAGCACCAGCTCCATGTTGCCGGTGCCCTTGAATTCCTCAAACACAACCTCATCCATTTTGCTGCCCGTATCCACAAGCGCAGTTGCAAGAATCGTCAGACTGCCGCCGTTTTCAATATTTCTGGCTGCGCCAAAGAACCGCTTCGGCATATACAGTGCCGCGGGGTCCAGACCACCGGACAGCGTACGTCCGCTTGGCGGAATCGTCAGGTTATACGCACGCGCCAAACGAGTAATGCTGTCCAGCAGGATAACCAGATCCTTCCCCTGCTCCACCATGCGCTTCGCGCGTTCCAGAACCATTTCCGTTACCTTTTTATGATGCTCCGGCTCCTCGTCAAAGGTAGAATACACAATCTGCACATTCTCCCCTTCGATGGAGCGTTGAATATCCGTTACCTCCTCAGGGCGTTCATCAATCAGCAGTACAATCAGATGCACTTCCTTATGGTTGCAGGTGATTGCATTTGCTATCTTCGTCAAAAGGATTGTTTTCCCAACCTTCGGCGGTGCAACAATCATCCCTCTTTGCCCTTTGCCGATAGGCGCAATCAGATCAATGATGCGACCGGAGAGTTCTCTCTGCACTGTTTCCAGCTTGAGCTTCTCCTCAGGATAAATAGGTGTCAGCTCCTCAAAATTCGGGCGGTGAATCGCAAGATATGGCGCATCTCCATTGACCGTCTGCACATAAACCAGACCGCCGACCTTTTCGCCTTCTCTGGCAGGGCGCACATTCCCCATCACTCTGTCGCCTGTTTTCAGATTAAATCTGCGAATCTGCGCCGGAGAAACATACACATCATTTGCACCGGGCAGGCAATTTTCCGCACGCAGAAACCCATATCCATCCGGCAGTACCTCCAGAATCCCCTCTCCCAATTCCTCAAAAAACTGCTTTTCCCTTTCCGTATGCTCCTGCGGAGCTTCGGTTTTTTCGTCGAAATTTCTGTGAGAAAAGTCGGAAGCAGCCGACCGAGGTACAGAATCATTTTTCTGCACCTCGGAGGACTGCTCAATTTTCTCAATCAATTCCCTTTTCTTCAAACCGGAAATGGCAGGAATCCCCAGCTCCTTCGCCATTTTTCTCAATTCCACAAGAGTTCTTTTCTCCAAATCGCTCATGCTACACTCCTGTTCTTACTGTGGGATTTTAATTACTGTGCCGGGCGCTAAGGTATCGCTCTCCTTCAGGCCGTTGGCATCCAGAATCTTCTGATATTCCGCGCCATTGCCAAGCTGGCTCTGGGCAATTGTCCACATGGTATCACCGTCTTTTACAGTATATTCCTTGGTGCCGGAGGATGTGGATGCGGTGTCCTTTTTGGTGTCCGCTTTGGTGTCCGCAGTATCAGAATTGCCTGTCGTTTTGGTGTCCTTACCGTCCAGTTTTTCCTGCAGCTGCATATTTTCCAACTGCATATCCTCGTATTTCTGTTTATAATCCTGAGACTGTGTCAGCTGGTTCTGTACCTCCTCCAGCTTACTGCTCAGGCTAACGGTACGGAAAATGAGGAAAATAATCAGCACAACGGCAACCACGCCGAGAATCATCGGCAGCTTTCCTCTGCCTCTGCCGTAATCGTCATAATATTCATCGTCATAGAGGCTGTCGAGGTGCTCCTGCTTTGCGCGCTCCTCAAAATCCATATCCTCATAACGGGGGCGATAATCTCTTTCCTCCATGCCCATATCGTCAAAGGGTTCTCTTTCCTTCTTATGCTTTTTCTTTTTGCCATGATGCTTCGCGGGGGCAGCGGTCTGCAAGGTAACCTCCTCCACGATTTTAGATTTCCTACGCGCGGGCAGCACACTTACATACTGAATCCCATCATCATAATCATCCTGATTCATTGTATTCCCCTTCGGGGCGGAAGTATGCGCGCTTTCCGCATTTCTTGCGCGGCGAGAAACGTAACGGGTAGGGTCGCCCTCCTGCTGGGGTGCGCGGCTCACCTCGTTAATCTCGTTGCCGACCTGCTGCATCCTCGCCTCTTTGACCTCCTCCACGTCCTCGCGTCTCTGAGGGCGGCGTGCGCGGTAGGCGGTTGCCTCAAGGTCGTCATTCTTGCCCATGAGGGGGTGCGTCTGCATGAGGATATCCACAACCTCCTTCGGCAGGTCGTTATATAAATCCTCATAATAGCCCTTATCTGTTTCGCTCAGACCCTCCGAGCCTGTTTTATTGCCGATTTTATCATCGCTCATGTGATTCCCTCCAAAAAAAATATATCCTTTGAAAATAAAACATTTTCACACAAAAATCGCATTTTATCTAATATATTTTACAGGTTTATTGGCGCAGTGTCAACCAAAGCGGCAAAAATTCAAGAAATTGTAAGAAATTGGGGTGTTCATAAAAAATTCAAAACTTTGGCGGCAATCCCCTCTTTACATCCGGCGCAGGATTGCATATACTATAGTAATAAATTGACCGTTTCCGCATCATGCCCCGCAAAACGGGAAAAAGGGAGTGATAGCATGAAAATAGAACGGATAAGCGAAAATCAGCTGAAGCTGACCCTGACAAAGGCAGATTTAGCGGAAAGAAAAATCAAACTGGAGGATTTGATTTCCCCTTCGGAGCGCACGCAGAAGCTGTTTCGGGATATTATGGAGCAGGCGTTGGATGAGGAGGATTTCATTTCGGAAAACACACCGCTGATGGTAGAAGCGATCCCTTCGGGGGGCGATGGTATCATGATCATCGTGACGAAGGTGAACAATAAAGAGAAACACGCGGACGAGGATTTGCGCCGCTGGAAAAAGAAGCCCATGGATACGCTGGCGCATGAGGAGGAAAAAAATTCGGATATTCTGATTTATTCCTTCCCTTCTCTGGATGATGTGATTGGCGTGAGCCTGCGTCTGGATGGCGTGTTCAAGGGCGAAAGCGCGGTTTATAAGAATGATGGGAAGTATTTCCTTGTGATGCAGGGGGATACATACACCACGGAGGAAACCGCAGAGGATGCGGAGCGCATTTTGAAGGAATACGGTCAGAAGCACATTTCCACGCCACTGGCGAAATATTACCTGCTGGAGCATGGGGAAACGCTGCTTGCGGAGCAGGCGATAAAGGCGCTTGCGAAAACCTTCCGCTAAAAAAAATGAGACCTACAAAAGGTGCGCCCAAATAAAAAACCATGAATTCTAAAATGCTGAAAGCTACGGCTACTACGTCAGTTCCCCTTGACAGCCTAAGTCAAAGGATGCCTGCGGGAAACTTCCTTGTATCCGCAGACTTTCAGCTATTTCATTTTCTTCATGTTTTCTTATTGGGACACACCTTAAACAGGTCTTTTTTTTATGCAAAAAAAGAGTACCTCTTGCGAGGTACTCTTAGAGATTCTACTTGTTCAGTTAGAATGAAGGAAAGAATAATTACTTATTCTGGTTACCGTTCATTGTAGCTGTCTTTGTAGCTGCATCCCATGTGATGTCTGTTACGCCCAGAGCTGTAGCCAGATCTCTCATAGGCAGGAATGTTCTGCCGTCTTTGATCTGTACTGTAGCGGATGCGGGGATTGTGTTACCGTTAACTGTAACAACCTTCTGGCCTGCAACCATAGTGATGATTCTCTGACCATACAGGATTGTTACTGTTCTGGAAGCCTGGTTCCACAGAACGTTGTTGTTGTTGATACCCAGTGCTGTAGCAACTGCTCTTACGGGCAGCATTGTGTAGCCTGCAGCGGAGATGTAAGCGGGTACATCCAGAGCAACCTGTTCTTCACCTGCGATGATGTATTTTTCGCCAACGGGAACTACTACCTTCTTTGTGAAGGAAGCATCATCCTTGTCTCTACCAGCTGTGATGATGTTTACGAAACCTTCTTTAACTACTTCGTCAAAGTGTGCATCGTTATCATAGTACTGGTATTTAACTGTTGCTTCACCAGCATCTACTCCAGCGGGAGCCAGAATTGCCTGTTTCATGAATGCATCGGAACCTGTTGTGTTCAGCTGCAGATCGTAAGCACCTGCTGCCAGGTTTCTGCTCATGTACAGGGAGATGTTGGAGATTGTTACTGTTGCTGCATCATCAGCGGATTCTTTGTCAATCTTGAAGCCCAGTTTGTCTTTGATTGTCTTTACTTCCAGATCGGACTTGTCGTCTACTGTGTAAGTAGCATCGTTTTCAAAGTCATCATCTTCGAATTTGTCAACGCCGAATACGAACTGGGAGTTCTTCTTCCACAGACCGTCTTCTGCTTCCTTAACAACGATGTTGGTAGGGATCTTTGTGTTTCTGTAGTCGATGATCAGGTTGTTCTGAGAAGCTTCTACAGTGTAAGGAGCTACGAACTTAGCAATTTTTACTTCCTGAGCCTTATCCAGACCAGCGCCGTCTACTTTCAGAGTAACGTCGCCTGTGAAGCCGGGTTCAGCAACCAGTGTCAGTGTGAACTTCAGTTCGCCTGCATCCTGACCTTCTTCTGTTGCATCCAGAGTTCTTCTAGCGAATTCAAACTTTTCGTAGTCACCCTTCTTGTAAGCTGCTGCGAAAGCTACTTCGTCTGCATCAAAGTCATCATTGGATTCAACATTTGTTACATAAACGCCGTCGGGCAGTTCCATTGTCAGAACCTTTTTCGCATCCAGTGTGCCTGCTGTGGGTTCTTTAATTGTAACTTCCAGAGCCTTGTGGTCGGAGTCATCTGTGATACCTTCGTTAGCAACGTTAACGCCGCTGTAGATTACAGGTACATCTTCGTCTTCATCAACGGAAACTTCGATTGCATCTGCAACAACCTTAGCAACAACGATTGCATCTGCTGTATCGTTGAAACCTGCTGTGCCTTTAACAGCCTTAACTGTCAGTTTGCATTCTGCACCAACCTTAGCTGTATCAGCGGAGATTACCAGATTGTCAGCTTTAACTGTGATTGTATCTGTTGCATCAGTTACTTCGATAACAGCTGTTCTTTCGCCCTTACCGTTATCAATTACTTTGTACTTGGAAGTAGTATCTTCTGTTGCGGGAGTGCCATAAGTATCGCCCTTACCTACCAGCTTGTTGAATTCAAAGCCAGCGGACAGTTTCAGTTCGAATCTCTGACCAACCTCGAAGTCGCCAACGTTAGATTCAATCTTCAGTTCTCTTTCCAGAGCAGAAACACCTTCTTCTGTGATTTCTGCTACCTTCTTCACGGAAGCTTTAACACCTGTGTCTTTAACTTCTGCGAATGTCAGGTCATCTGTTGTTACCATATCACCGTCAACGGAGATTGTAGCCTTTTTGCCAACGGATGTGCTTTTCAGCTTCATGTTGGGACCCAGTTTAACGGAGATGATGTCTTCGTCTTTCAGTTCAACATTTGTGATTGTCAGCTTGAAGCTGTCTTTTTCTACTTCTGTGATTTTAGATGCATCTACTGCTGTACCTTTAACAAAAACATTTTTTGCAATTTCTGTTGCAGAAACTGCCTTGAATTCAGCACCATCCAGTGTGAATGTCAGTTCATGCTTGGGTGTAGAACCTGCTGCATACTGACCGTTACCGTCAACCTTCAGCTGCAATTCAACTTTTTCGTTGTTCAACACTGTTTCTTTGTCAGCATCTTTAGCTACATCAACAGAGTCGATTACTTTAGCTACTGCTTTAGCAGAACCTGTGTCAGCAAATGCTGTTGCGGGCACCAGGGAAACTACCATAGCTGCAGCCATGACCATAGAGATAAGTTTCTTCATTGGTCTCATTCCTCCTTTTTTTAATTTTAAATGTTCGCTTCGTTTCATAATTATACAACGAAATGCAGTTCATTCCGCCGCCCTTTCCGCCGCCCCTTCCCTTCGGGCCCTTCCGCTTCCTCCACACCCATTCAAGGATTCGGCTTCCGTTTCTTCCGTTCCGGTTTGGTTTCCATTCCTGCGTCAGTTTTACTTTGCATAGCTATCATATCAGCCGAGAGGGAAATTGGCAAGGGGTTTGCCCGTTTTGTAACAAAACTGAAATATTGCAGCAATATTACAACATGAGACCCCATGAGACTAAGGGGGCTTTATCATGAGGGCAG
Source organism: Clostridium sp. MCC345 (assembly GCF_018785345.1). Lineage (NCBI taxonomy): Bacteria > Bacillati > Bacillota > Clostridia > Eubacteriales > Clostridiaceae > Clostridium > Clostridium sp. MCC345. The sequence continues at coordinate 28,691 of NZ_WQPP01000003.1, read as the reverse complement.
AAAGGAGGTGACGCAAATGAGCACTTTTACAGAAAATTATGATTTTATCAAGCCCGATAACGAAGATTATTATGACATTCAGGATTTCAATGAAAACATGGACGCGATTGATGCACAGCTGGCACAGGCGGAGCAAAAGGTGGCGGCGATTCAGGCAAGCATTGCCACAGCGGAGGAATCCCTCGCCGCTATCAATAAAAAGCTTGGCACGCCCCCCGATGGGCAGAGCATTTCTTCCCTGCTGCAAAACGGCGGCTCGGTGATTCGCTCGATTCAGTATGTGGTATATACCGCACCGAAAAGCCCTTCCTCCGGCGGCACATTGACAATTCAGACAGTAAATCTCGAAAAAACATTCGTTATCACAGAACGATTGAATAACGATTCCGATTATCTCTTGAATTTTTCCTATACGCTGAGCAGCAATGCCATTACCATTAAGCATACCAGCTGTAATGTGGATACTGTGAAAATCGGCTTCTGGGTTGTGGAGTTTGTGTAAAAAAAAGCAAAAAAAGAAAGTCCTCGAAAGAGGACTTTTTTTAGTGGTTAATTATGTATGATAGAAAATGCTTTTTCGAAGATTAAAAACGTAGTTTTCCTAATGAGAAAAAGTTTTATAGTTGCCCGATAGAAAATACTTTTTCGAAGATTAAAAACGTAGTTTTCCTAATGAGAAAAAGTTTTTTCTGTCGGATAATGAAAAAGCGAGCAGGCCTGTAAGCCGGGTTCTGTTTTTCAGACAGCCATCTATCTTGGTCCGTTGTTGCCAACGGCATCGTGCGACTTTTTCGAGACGGAACGAGCAGCCCCATGGTCTCTGTTTGTCTTGCTTCGGGTGGGGTTTACAGGGGCCCGCGACGTTACCGCCGCAGCGGTGGGCTCTTACCCCACCTTTCCATCCTTACCGAAACGCATTCGGCGGTCTATTTCTGTTGCACTATCCTTGGAGTCGCCTCCACCGGCCGTTAGCCGGCACCCTGCTCTGCGAAGCCCGGACTTTCCTCACTCCTACGAGCGCGACTGTCCAACCTACTCACATAATCCAAATTATTATAAAACAACTTCCCCTTCTTGTCAAACCTTAAAGCAGCTGCCGCCGACAAATTCCTTAATCAGCGAATTATTCGGGATTTCAAGCCCCGGCGCGGCAAGGAAATAGCTTAGGAATTTAATCAGCCGCTTTGCCGTGGGATATTCCGGCATGGTTTTTTCAATCGCGAATAGCTGTGGCTCTGCGTATTGCTTGAGGACACAAAGCTCATATAGCGTTGCAGAATTGAACACCGCATCCGCATTCTCCTGAAACGGGAAAATATTATCCTCCTCGCCCTGACGCACTTCGTCCCAGGATTCGATTGTCGTTCTGGCACTTCTGCCGCGGAACTGGAAATCGCGCACAATGCGGCGGATAAGCCTGCTGTCGGAGGTAGAAATGCGGTTGTGGTCGTCTACGTTCAGCTGCGTAATGGCGCTGATGAAAATTTTAAATTTACATTCCGCAGGAATTTCGGGGGTCAGGCGGTCATTTAAGCCATGGATGCCCTCCATGACCAGAATTTCGCCCTCGCCAAGCTGCACAAATTCACCGCTGTGCTCACGCTTGCCCGTCACGAAGTTGTAATAAGGCAGTTCTACTTCTTCCCCCGCGATAATCTGCTTCAAGTCCTGATTGAGCTGCTTCAAATCCAACGCCTCCATGCGCTCGAAGTTCTTCTTGCCGTGCTCATCCAGAGGGGTGTCCTCCCGATTAAGGAAATAATCGTCCAGAGAAACCTTGTGCGGCTTCACGCCCAGCGCGCGCAGCTGAATACATAATCTGTTTGCGAAGGAGGTTTTGCCGGAGGAGGAAGGTCCCGCAATCAGCACCACACGCACCTTATCCATCCGCTGATGAATCTGATCTGCGATTTCCGCGATTTTCTTTTCATGCAATGCCTCATTCACGCGAATCAGGTCACCGAATTTCCCCTCAACAATCGTGCGGTTCAGCTCCGCCACGTTCCGCACCTGCATCAGCTGGCACCAGTGCATCTGCTCCAGAAATACCTTGCTGATTTTTCTGGGCTGCTCCTCCGGCAGAAGCTCCCCTGTCTTTGCAGGATCGGGGAAGCGCACCAGAAAGCCTGTTTCAAAGGGCATCAGCGTAAACCATTCCAATGCGCCGACGGAATCCGGCATATACCCGAAGAAATAATCATAGAAGCCATCCAGTTCATAAAGGTTGATATTAGAAGCCGTGCGATAGCGGAACAGCTCCACCTTGTCCTGCAAGCCCTGCTCCTTCACGATGGAAATGGCAACCTCTCTGGGGCAGACATGCTTCACAATAGGCGTATCCGCCGCAACATATTCCTTCATGCGTGCCTCAATCTTGGCAAGCAGATCTGCATCCGGCACCTGCTGTGGGCTGCGCAGCTCGCAATAAAGATTGCCCCGCAGGGAATGTTCGATTTCCACGCCTGTCGCTGTCCCCAGCACATCGCGCACCGCCTTCACCAGCAGCAGGGAAATCCCTCTTTCATAAACGCGCACGCCCTCCTTATCCCGAAAATCCAAAAAGGTAATATCCTCATCGGTGCGGATGGGGCAAATCAATTCGCGCAGGGAATTTCCCTGCTTTGCCACCAGAATTTTACCGAAAACCTCGCCCTCAAATTCCTTTGCCAGCTCCCCGAAGGTCATGCCCTTGGGAATCTGCATTTCCTTTCCCATTACATTTACTTTTCTTGTTTCCACTTGTCTTCCCTCCTTACTCTATCGTCCAGAAGGTCTGCCCATCCACTGCGGAGCAGACAACCTCGATATTCCAACCGTTTTCCTTTGCCGCCGCCTGCAATTTTTCCTGCAGAACAGGCACAATCAGCACCTCGCTCGCGTAATGCGTCACATCCGCAACGGCAATGCCCAGCTCGACCGCCTTCTGCGCTTCATGATATTTGATATCCGCCGTCAGATAGGCATCACAGCCCTTCGCCGCCGCCAGAGAAACAAATTCCACCCCTGCGCCTGTGCAAAGACCGACGCGCTTGATGGGCTTTTCCCCGTCCCCGACCAGACGAATGGCATCCAGACCAAGCCTTTCCTTCAACTGCTTTGCAAAATCCCTGAAGGGGATTGCCTGCGGCAGCTCTCCAATGCGCCCAATGCCCTCCTTTTTCCCTGTCTGTTCCACAGGATAAATGTCATACGCCGCTTCCTCATAGGGGTGTGCCGCAAGCATTGCCTGCACAACGGCGTGTACCTTCTCAGCAGGAACAATCGTTTCCAGACGGATTTCATCCGCCGTTTCCAGTCTGCCCTGCTCACCAAAGAAGGGATTTGTCCCCTCCAAAGGAAGAAAGGTTCCCTTCCCTGCCGCGCCAAAGGTGCAATGGGAATAGGCACCGATATGCCCTGCCCCTGCGCCGCACATGGCATCACGCACCGCCTGTTCATACCCCGCAGGAACATAAACCACGATTTTTTTCAGGCTCTCCGCCCATGTTTCCTCCAGAATCTCAATATTCTTCAAGCCTGCCAGCTCCGCCAGCACATCATTTGTACCGCCTGCGGCAACATCCAGATTCGTATGCGCGGAGAAAGCGGCAATGTTATTCTGAATCAGATTAAAAATGCGTTTCCCCAGAAGGGTATCCGCCGTAATGCTCTCGATTTTGCGGAACAGCAGCATCGGGTGATGCGTCACAATCATATCCGCACCAATGCGCTTTGCTTCCTCCACAACAGGATCAATCACATCCAGTGCCACCAGAATTTTTTTCACCTCTCGCTCCGGATCACCGATGGCAAGCCCCGGCTTATCCCAGTTCTCCGCCAGCTTTTTCGGTGCGATTTCCTCCATCACACCCATGATATCCTTTACCCTTACAGCTTTTACAGACATTCCAACGCCTCCCTCATCAAAGCCAGCTTCTTCTCCACCTCCGGCAGACGCTTTTGTGCGTTTTCCGTCGGGTTCTTCTTAAGATTTTCAAGCAAACGGCTGTATTTTCCTTCTTCGTGCAGAAGCACCTCTTTTAAAATAGGGTCTTTCTTCTCCAACAGCCTTTTGCCGTAAAGATACTCAATCTCCCTGTCGTAATGCTCCTCTGCCCTTTCGCACCGCATCAGCACATACGGTTTATTCTCCTCTTTCAGTGTATGCTCCTCTCGGATGGCAAATCCGATTTGATGTAAATATTTTCGAACCGCACCGAAATCGCGCTGCGGCGAAAGCACCAGCTCCTTGAGGCTATCCGCCACCTCCGGGCTGTCCTGCAAAATATGTACAATCAGCATGCCGCCCATCCCTGCCATAATTGCCGTTTCCGCTTCACCGGGGCGCAGAGGGGTTAAGCCGCTGCCAAGGCGCGTTTCAATGACATCCTCCGCACCGTAAAGCGCAATATTTTTTCTGCATTTTTCCAAAGGCCCCTTGCGTACATCGCAGGCGTATGCCTTTTTGATTCTGCCCTGCTTGTATAAATAAATAGGGACATAGCCATGGTCTGTGCCGATATCCGCAATCCGCTCCTGCGTCACCAGACCTGCGACCATCTCCAATCGTTTTGATAACTCCATAGCCTCGACTCCTTATTTTCAAAAAAAGGGCGCAGCAAATATCTCTATTTGTTTCGCCCTCTTTTGTTCCAATTCTCTTATTCAAGATAATCCTTCAGCTTTTTGCTTCTGCTGGGGTGGCGCAGCTTACGCAGAGCCTTTGCTTCAATCTGGCGGATACGTTCTCTGGTAACATTGAATTCCTTACCAACCTCCTCCAGTGTTCTTGCTCTGCCGTCATCTAGACCAAAACGCAGACGCAGCACCTTTTCTTCTCTTTCCGTCAGCGTATCCAGAACCTCCATCAGCTGTTCCTTCAAAAGCGTAAACGCTGCGGCTTCCGCAGGTGCGGGGATATCGTCATCGGGGATAAAGTCACCCAGATGGCTGTCCTCCTCCTCACCGATAGGCGTTTCCAGAGAAACCGGCTCCTGTGCGATTTTCATAATTTCACGCACCTTCTCCTCCGGCATCTGCATTTCCACAGCCAGTTCCTCTGCGGTCGGTTCTCTGCCCAGTTCCTGCAAAAGCTGTCTGGAAATACGAATCAGCTTATTGATGGTTTCCACCATGTGTACGGGGATACGAATCGTTCTTGCCTGATCTGCAATCGCTCTTGTGATTGCCTGACGAATCCACCATGTCGCATATGTGGAGAATTTAAAGCCCTTATGGAAGTCGAATTTTTCAACTGCCTTAATCAGCCCCAGATTGCCCTCCTGAATCAGGTCAAGAAAGAGCATCCCTCGCCCAACGTATCTTTTTGCAATGCTGACAACCAGACGCAGGTTGGCCTCTGCCAGTTTCTTCTTGGCAGCTTCGCCCTCAGGGCCGCCCTCCTCCATCTTCTGCGCCAATTCGATTTCTTCCTCTGCCGTCAGAAGGGGCACCTTACCGATTTCCTTGAGGTACATTCTGACGGGGTCATCAATATTGATGCCTTCGGGGAGAGTCAGGTCAAGCTCCTTCTCAACCTCCTCCTCCGCTTCGATATTCCCCAGAATATCAATATTCTGACTTTCCAGATATTCATAGATTCTGTCAATGCGGTCGGGGTCCAGATCCAAATCCGCCAGATGATCCATGATCTCCTTATATTCCAGTACATTCTTTTTCTTTTTGGCCAGCTGCACCAGTTCCTCCAGCTTGGTCAATAATGTTGTTTCTTCGACGGATTTCAACATGATCCTTCCTTTCTCTCTGTTCCTATAGTCTAACCATATCAAATGGTAATATACAGGGAATCCAGTTTTCTCTTGGCATCCACCAGCCGTTGTATCTCCTCAACGGTTGCGGCGTTTGCCGTCAAATGGTCGATTTTCGTCCGTTTCAGCCGCTTCACCTGTTCATTGATGGCTTTTTCCATATCTGCCCCGTTTTCTGTCGGCAGCTGTACGGCAAAAATCTCTGTCACCTGCTTCTGTTCCTTTGCATCCTCAAAGCGGCTGACCAAATCGGCAGGGAACACATGGCCTGCATTCTGCCATAAATCCCCGATATCGCCGAAGGTGCGCCAATAAATTCCTTCTGTAAAATCATCCTCTTCCAGAATCTCTTTGAGCGTATCATAGATGCCCTGATGCTGGGCGGCATAATATAACAAGCTTCTCTGGGCTTCCAGAAGCCCTTTATCCTTTCTTCTGCCCTCCGGCGTGTAATTCTTCAGATTCTGCTGCCGCTTTTCGGCCTCCCTTTGGTAAGCCGCATCCTCTTTTTGCACCAGCTTCCGAATTTCACTGCGGATGGCCTCCTCCTCCACGCCTGTCACCCTGCTTACCTCTCCAAGGTAAACATTACGCTCAATCTCACTGTCCAGCTTTGCAAGGATTTCCGCCGCCTCTGTGGCAAAGCGAACCCTGTGCTCCGGATTTTTGAGATTATATTTGCGCTGTATACAGGCAATTTCAAAGGATATATAATGCACAGCATTCACCAACAGCTTGGAAAATTCCGCTGCGCCCTTTGCCTTGATAAATTCATCGGGGTCCTTTCCGTCCGGCACCTGTGTCACCTTCACATGAAAGCCGTTTTTCACCAATACGGGAATGGCGCGAAGTGCGGCATTGGTGCCGGCCTCATCGCTGTCATACAGCAAAATCACATCATCCGCAAAGCGCTTCAGCGTTCTTGCATGCTCCTGATTGAAGGCTGTTCCCAATGATGCCACTACGTTATGGAACCCTGCCTGATAGATGGAAAGCATATCCATATAGCCCTCCACCAGAATCAGCTCTCGTTTTCTCGTCTGCTTCGCAAAATTCAGTCCATACAGATTCCTGCTTTTGCTGAACAGAATCGTTTCGGGTGAATTCAGATATTTCGGCTCACCCTTGGCAAGTATCCTGCCGCCGAAGCCGACCACACGCCCCTGTACATCAAAAATGGGGAACATCAGCCTGCCGCGGAAACGGTCATGGTAGCCCTTGCCATCCTTATTTTCCAGCACAAGCCCTGTTTTCAAAATCTCCGAAACCTTGAAGCCCTTCTCCTGCAAATGCCTGAAAAGCGCATCGTAGCTGTCCGGAGCGTAGCCTATGCCGAATTTTCTTGCCATACGGGGATCCATCTGCCGTTTTTGCAGATAGGCTCTTGCCTCTGCCCCCTCCTCCTCCTGCAAGGCTTCATAAAAGAACCTCCCTGCCAGGGTGTGCATTTCAAATAATCGTTTCTTGAGCTGCTCCGCCGCGATTGCCTGCGCGTTTTTTTCCGGTTCGGGCAGGGTAATATGCGCCCGCTCCGCCAGACGCTTCATGGCTTCGGGAAAATCGCAGTTTTCCATCTCCATTAAAAAGGAAAACACATTTCCTGCCGCGCCGCAGCCGAAGCAATAATAAAACTGCTTTTCGCTGTTGACGGAAAAGGATGCCGTTTTTTCATTATGAAACGGACAAAGCCCAAAATAGGAGCTGCCCTTTTGCTTCAGCGGCACATACTGGGAAATGACCTCTACGATATCATTTTGCAGCCGCACCTCATCCACGACCTCCCTCGGATATCTCATGGCATCATCCCCCCTTCCATAACAGTCGAAAAGGAAGTTCTTTCACTCCCTTTTATATACTAAATTCGACACATTTGAGAAAAATCCTTCTCCTTGTATACATTTTGTAGAAATCAACAAAAATTTTGCAAAAAAGCCTTGACTTTTTCAAACTATGTGCAAAATGCAAGAATATTTTACCCCAAAATTGGTATCTTTTTCAGCCTGTAGCCAAAGTGATTTCGGGCAGCGGAAGGGCTTGGGAAACAAACTATTCATTACTTTGCTACGCAAAGCAGGCTTCGCCTGCCGCCCCTTCTTGAGCGGTAAGTAGTTTCCCAAATGGAATCCGCAGACGGAATTCACTTCCGTCGAGGAAAACAGGGCGTTTCAAGGTTTACCGCCGGAACGCATCTGTTTATTCTTCTGTCCAAACAAGTCGAAATCCTGATTTCGACTTAACCCTTCAAAGAATCGTCCATTCCTGCGGAATAAAAAGCGTCTTATACTTTGCAACGGCAAAGCGATCCGTCATGCAGGCAATATAATCGCAAACCACCTGCCGCACCGGATCTCCGTCATCCAGAAGTGCCTGAAATTCTCCCGACATTTCCTCCGGGTATTCCAGATAATAATCAAACAAATCCCCCACGATTTTCTCCGCCTTTTTATGCTCCGCCACCGCAATATCACTGGCATACACATGACGAAACATAAAGGCGCGCAGCTCCTTTAGGGTCTGCCGCATTTCCTCACTCATGCGGATATCGTTGATGCCCATGCTGTGAAAAATGGTATCCCGCACCATGGCATTGATGCGGCTGCTGGAGCGTGTGCCGATGCGCGCAACAATATCCCTTGGGATATCCTTCGGCTTGAGCATGCCTGCGCGGATGGCATCGTCAATATCGTGGTTCGTATAAGCAATCTTATCGGAAAGCTGCACGATTTTCCCCTCTAAGGTAGCAGGATTGCCGCTTGTGCGATGGTTCAGAATCCCGTCCCGCACCTCCCAGGTCAGGTTCAGTCCGCGTCCGTCCTTTTCCAGACGCTCCACCACACGCAGACTCTGCACATTATGCGCGAAGCCGCCCGTATCCCTGCAAAGCTCATCCAGCTTGCGCTCGCCTGCATGCCCAAAGGGGGTATGCCCTAAATCATGCCCAAGGGCAATCGCCTCTGTCAGATCCTCGTTCAGCCGCAATGCGCGCGCAATGCTTCTGGCAATCTGCGAAACCTCAAGCGTGTGCGTCAGCCGTGTCCGATAATGGTCGCCCTCAGGGGAAATAAATACCTGTGTTTTGTGCTTCATGCGGCGGAAGGATTTACAATGGATGATACGGTCTCTGTCACGCTGAAAATCCGTCCGAATGTCGCATTTTTCCTCAGGTCTTTCCCTGCCCCTCGTCCGGCTGCTTTTTGCTGCATATTCCCCAAGGATTTTCTCCTCCAATTCCTCCTGAAACCGCCGTAATTCCATAGCAATCCCTCCTTTTCCGCCTTTCGTATCAGTCGAAATTTTTCCTATTACTTTTAGAATACGCCATTTTCCCGAAAATTCCTTTTTCTGCACGAAAAAAAGCCTTAAAGCTTCCGATTCTCTAAGACTTTTCATTCCTCCGGCACCTTTCCGCCGCCGTGATATTCCGCATATTTTTTGCCGCGCACCTGCACAAATTCAATTTCCGGATAGCGCAATGCCGTCAGATAGCCGCCATAAACACAGCCCTGATCGATATCAACGGTACGGTTGATGATTTCGGGTCTTTCCGCCACCGTATGCCCATAGACCACAAAGGGCTGCCCGTCATATTCCGCCGCCCAGTCCAAACGCTCAGGCTTACCGTTTTCGTCAAAATTACCCGTTGTTTCACCATATAAACAAACCGCGCGTATTTTATTGGAAAATTTTCCGATGGATTCGGGACGCAAGCCCCCATGCACCACCGCAAGACGCTTTCTGTCCAGCAGAAGATAAAAGCATTGGCTCTCATAGCAGCGCATATATCGGCTGCGAAACACCATGCGTTCTTCCTTCGGGAGTGCCTCCAGCTCCGCTACCGTCCGCTCCAGTCCGTGTGACAGATGCACACGATTCCCCAGAAAATAGCGGTACAGCTTATTGCAATGGTTGCCATGCACCCAGAATGCGCCGCCGTTATTGACCTGCTCAATCCAGAAATCCAGACACGCCAGATTCTGACAGCCCTTATCCGCCACATCTCCCACGGAAATCAGCCTTCTGCCCTCCGGATGCGTATAACAGCCATCCTTTTTCTCATAGCCGAGCCTTTCTATCAGCTCCATCAGCTCATCATAGCAGCCATGCACATCCCCAATGATATCAAATTTATTTTCTCGAAATTCCAGAATACGGAAATTTCGTTCTCTGCGCTCCTTCATTTACAGCTTCCTTTCAGGAGTTTTCTTTTTTCTCGTTTCTCTTATGATATATGATACCACAAAAGCCTGTTTATTTATAGGAAAAACATAAAAAACTTTTTTAAGCATACACTATAAAGGAAAGAAAACCCACGGAGGCTGTCATGTATTCTCGAAAAAAAATCCCTGCGCCCTTCGGCAAACCGCAGAAAACAGCCGAAAAAAAGAAGGAAGCCACCACAGCTTTTTCCCAAAAGGAAACCTCAAAAGAACCCATTTTTCTTCACGCGGAGGAAAAAACAATGCCGCAGGGCGGTGGCTCGCCTGTGCTTGCACTGCTGCTGCTGGAGCTGCTTTCCGCAAAAAAAGAGTGACGAAAAATCGCCGCTCTTTTTTAATTTCAGATTCCCATCATCTGCATCAGCTGTGTCAGCTGCTTCTGCTCCTGTTCGGGCAGGCTTGCCGCCACCGCCGCAAGCAAAGCCTTCTGCTCCTCCGGCGCAAGCGGTCCCCCTTCAGATAATTTTTCGCCATATTCCAGAAAAATATCCAGACGCTCCATGCCGCTTTTCCCTCTGCATTTTTCTGCCGCCTCCTGCATCAGGCGCAGCCGTTCCTCGCCCAATGCCTGCACCTGTGGCATTTCCCATGCATTCATTTTCATTCCCCCTGCCCCAGAATTTCCTTCATATCCATCATTTTCAGCAGCAGCTGCACCTGTCCGCGTTCCTGCTGTGATACATATTTTTCAACTGCCTGCAAAAGCTTCCTCTGCCGCAGGCGCAGCGGCTCCTCCTGCCGCTCTCTGGTTTCCAGAAGTTCACTGCCCATCACGCGCCGCAGCTCCATCAGCCGCACCACCAGATACAGCTCCTTCTGATATTCCCGATTCAAAAAGGGAATGGCGGCGGAAATCATATTTTCCCTGCGGCTGCGCGAAAACACATCCGCTTCCTCCTGCGGCGCAGGCGGCAATGCCGTATCCTGCGGCGCACCCAGCAGCCTTTGCAGTCTCTGCATCCGCAGGAGCATTTTTGCCGCATCCTGCCCTTCCTCTCCCATCAATGCCGAAAGCATTTCCATCTGTTTCTGTTCTGCCACAGCGCTTCCCCCTTTTTTCTTTCTCAAATAAAGATATGCAGGGCTGTGCCGAAAAATGCTTTTTCACATATTTTGATAAGGAAAGGAGATGCTTGCCATGTCTTTGATGAAGCGCATCTTTTCCACAGAATCCACCGGCAAAAGGCTTTCCATCGCCTTTCTGGATACAGGAATTTCCCCTGTGGCGGATTTTATTCTGCCCGAAAACAGGATTCTTGCCTTCCGGGATTTTATCAACGGAAGGACAGAGCCGTATGATGATAACGGTCACGGGACACATGTCACGGCATCCGAAGAACGAAATTCCCGCATTAGATATTCTGCTCTCCTGCTATCCTTCTTCCCGTCACCCGTTCCATCACCCAATAAAATGCAGCGCAGAACAGCAGGGCAAACACAACCCCAAATACATTTTGCGCCACACGAAGCCCCACTGCACCCTTGAGGCCGTAAAGCTTCTCTGCAATGGCAAGCGCACCAAAGGTATTAAACACTGCCTGCCAGCCATACTTCGCAGAAAAGCCAACGCCGATACCGCCAAGGATTCCGATATAGGCATAAATCGAGGTAGGCAGAAGGGTATAGAGCACCAGAAAGCAAAGCACTCCTGCCACGTTGCCGATAATTCTGTTTTTCACCCGCGCCTGCATATCCGCCATCAGCGGTACAATGGCAGACATTGCCGCAATGCCTGCCCACATAGCACGGGGCATTTTGCACAGCTCCGCAAGGAAAAGCACCATAGGCACGCAGATAATCTGGCAAAGCTGCCAGTTTGTGCGAGAGGAGGCCAGATCAAATGCCTGCAAAACCCCTTTGATTCCTGTTTCATAGGTGCGGCTTTTATGGTTTCTGTAAAACACCAGACAGGAAAGCAGTGCGCCGACAGCCATGGCAAGCAAACGCATCCGGTAGCTGTCTCCCGAAACATCATATCCATAAAGCAGCAGGTATCCCAAAACCAAAGTGGACTGATTAAACATAAACGGATTATGACACCCGAAAATGACAAGAAACGCAAGTGCCGTCACATTCAAAAGCAACGCCGGCAGTGGTGCTGCCTGCTGTGCCAAATGCGGAAAAACCGCCATATCCACAAAAAATAACGCCAGCAGCAGAGTAGATTGCCCTGTATGCAGCCCAAAATCCGCATTGCGGAATACCATTAAGCACAATAAAACAACAACGCCCACAACGCTGTTTTCGTTACCAAATAAAATGCTGAACACACTGACGAATGCAAAGCAAAACAGCATTGTAATCGCAACCTTTGCCAGATAAACCAATGCGTGATAGTGCCTTTCCTGCGCCGTTTCACTCTTTCGCAGCAGCTCCTTTGAGCCAGCCTGATTTAATTGCAGCTCCTGATAAAATGTCATACTTCTCCATTCCTTCCGTTTCGTTTTTTATTCTGCAAAAAACGGCAGTATCGCCTGCCGCATTTCTGTTTGCCTTTTGTACGCCGCTTCATTGGCGCAAGCCTCGCAATGAGGCTATCTTTTCTATTATAGCATTCTTTTCTGTTTTGTAAAACCCCCTTTTTTAAGGCATCCGTAAGCAAAGCGCAGTATAGCAATAGCCCCTCTCCCAAGCAGGGAGAGGGGCTACGCGGAGTTCAATATGAGCCACATCTATTAGGATAGATGAAGGTCAACGAGTTTTAACCGTAGTAATAAAACATACAAAGCGCTGTCATCAAAATGATGCCGCAGTCCAGCAATCTTTGCACTATTCTTTTTGAAATACTCATATTTACCAACTCCTTGAGAAGCTTTTAACAATACTGTCTTAGCCCATCAAATTAGGCAAGAACATGGAAATTGCAGGGATATAGGTGATGCACAGCAGTGTAACAATCATCAGAATCAGGAAGGGAATGATACCCTTAATAACCGTATCCAACGTGGTTTCGCCAACACGGGAGGCAACGAAAAGGTTTACGCCCAGTGGAGGTGTAATGAAGCCGATGGCAAGGTTTACTACCATGATGATACCGAAGTGTGTTACGTCTACACCCATTGCTGTTACAACGGGATACAGGATGGGTGCCAGAATCATGATGGCACACAGTGTTTCCATGAAGCAGCCAACAATCAGCAGCAGTACGTTGATAAGCAGCAGAATCACAATCTTGCTGTCTGTCAGGGACATCATTGCAGATGCAACCGTTGTAGGGATACGACCCAGTGTCAGAACCTTGGAGAAACCGGCAGCACAGCCGATAACAATCAGGATGGATGCTGTTGTTTCACAGGCATTTTTGGTACACTGAATCAGCTTTTTCAGATCCAGCTCTCTGTAGATAACACAGCCAACGATGATACTGTAGATTACAGATACCGCAGCTGCCTCTGTCGGGGTAAAGATACCGCCGTAGATACCGCCCAGAATGATAACGGGGGAAAGGATTGCCCAGAAGCCTTCCTTTGTTTCGCGCAATGCTCTTTTTACGGAGAAGGGTTCGTCATCGCCCTTGTAGCCCATCTTCTTTGCATAGAAGTAGGAATACGCAATCAGTACCAGACCAATCAGGATACCGGGTACGAAGCCTGCCAAGAACAGTGTAGATACGGAGCTGTTTGTTGTTACAGCGTAGATAACCATAGGGATACTGGGAGGGATGATAACACCGATGGAACCGGCAGCAGCAATCAGCGCCAGTACGAATTTTTTATCATAGCCCTTTTCCAGCATGGTAGGGATAACCATACCGCCTACCGCCGCAACAGTTGCCGGGCCGGAGCCGGAAATTGCCGCGAAGAACATACATACAACAACGGTTACGATTGCCAGACCGCCCTGGATTCTGCCGAAGAATACGTTCGCCAGATTCAGCAGTCTTTTGGAAATGCCGCCGCCGCCCATCAATTCACCTGCGAAGATGAAGAAGGGAATCGCCATGGTAGGGAAGGAGTCACAGCCTGTTACCATGTTCTGTGCAATAAAGCCGAATGTCAGCTGTTTTGTGTAAAGAATGTAGCCCAGAGATGCAATACCCAGAGAGAAACCAATGGGAACTGTCAGCACCAGACAAGCAATCAATGTAAGAAATACTACTGCAGCAATAGAACCTGTCATGCCTCAGTCACCTCCTCGTGATTTTTCAACGCCTTGATTCTTCTGTAAATGCACTGCAGCTGACGAATTGCTGTCAGCCCCATGCCGATCATAGGTGCCGCATATACGAACTGCATAGGAATACGCATTGCGGGAGACATCTGACCGGACCATGCAATCTTGCCGAATACAGTATAGCCTGTTACAGCGATGAAGATTGCAAAGCCCAGAACAATCACTTCACTGAGGATTTCGATGTAAGGACGTGCCTTTTTGGGATACAAATTGATTGCAGCATCAATACGGATGTGCTTTTCTCTTCTTGCGGTATAGCTTACAGAGAAGTATACCAGCCATACGAACATATATCTTGCCATTTCTTCAGACCATGTCAGAGAGTTCTGGAACACATAACGACATACAACCTGAATGAAAATGATAATACTCATTGCGAAAATCAGTGGAATCATGAAAAATTCTTCCACATGGTCTAAAAACCATTTCATAGTATTTTACGCCCCTTTCCTTTTTAGCCTTCTTCAGGGAATTTTTCCTTTGCCTTAGCAACCTCATCATACAGCAAATCAACAACGGAAGGATCTGTTACCTTCTTATAAGCCAGTTCCTTGATGTTTTTGCATGCCTTCACCATTTCAGCCTTTACTTCAGGTGTCAGGTCGCTGTACTGCATTGTGCCGCAGTTTTTGATGTTATCCAGTGCAGTCTGTTCATATTCGTCACATCTCTGACGTTCATAAGCAACTGCCTCATCGGAAACCTTCAGCACGATTTCCTGCTGCTCGGGAGTCAGCCCATCGAATTTGTCTTTACTCATCAGAATCAGGTAAGGAGAGTAAATGTGTTTTGTATATGTATAGTGGCTCTGTACTTCATAGAATTTTGTCTGCCATGTCAGCTCCGCACCGTTGTCCTGTGCGTCTACTGTTTTCTGCTGCAGTGCTGTAAACAGCTCTGTGAACGCCATGGGTGTGGGGTTCGCACCGTAGTCCTTCCACTGCTGCAGCTGCAGCTCATTTTCCATGATACGGATTTTAACGCCCTTCAGATCAGACATATCGTTGATGGGTTTGTTTGTGGACAGTGTACGGAAGCCGTTTTCCTGCCATTGCAGCAGCTTAAATCCGGATTCCTCCAGACCATCTGCCAGTCTGTCACCCAGAGGCCCGTCCAGAACCTCATAAACCTGCTGCTTGTTATCAAACAGCCAAGGAATATCCAGACAGAAAATGTCATTTTCAAAGGATGCTACCGTTGCGTTTGTTGCCAGAACGATGTCATAGTTACCAAACTGACAGCCCTCCAGCAATTCACGTTCAGAACCAAGCACGTTGTCGGTGTAAATATCACAGCTAAGTGTGCCTTTGGATTCCTGCTCCAGACGCATTTTGAAGAATTTTGCCGCGTCGATGGTAGCAGGCGCGTTGCCCAGCGCATAAATGAAATGATAGCAATCGCTTGTCAGCTCTACGCCGGAGTCAAAATTTACGGGTTCGACCTTCTTTTCCACGAAACCGTCTTTTACTGTTGCTTCGTCTGTATCTGCTGCTTTGTCGGAATCACCGCAGCCCGCCAGACCAACCACTGTGACCGCTGCTAAAATTGCAGCGAGGCCTCTTTTAAAGAACATAATATTCCCTCCTCATATTGAACTCTACAGTCCGGTGTGTTGCATTTGGATTTCCTTTTCTTCGGTTGGACCCCACCGAAGGGAAGGACTCCTCTTTTGTTTCTTTGTTTCTCTCTCGTTTTTTCATTTGTATCACAAATATCGCAAAACAAATCTTCTTTTTCGCGAAAAAAGTTTTATTTGAGATATAAAACATCTTTTTTATGATTATATATTTGTCTTTCTTGTACGTCAAGAGATAAAAAAGACGAAAAACAAGTGTCTTTCCGTGTAAAAAAATCCTATTTTTTGTGTAAAATATCCAATATAAACTAATTTTACTGCATTTTGAAACTTTTATAAGACACTTTTCGTCCCACATAAAACTATTTTTTATTTAATTTCTAGTTTTTTCCAGTTAAAAAACGCCACTTAAAATTCTTTTTCAATCCGTTTTATATCTCATATTATTAAAAAAAAGTTGATTCCGAAAAATTGATAGACTTTTTGCGCCTCCTGTTGTATAATAGAGCAAACAGGCATACAGAAGAACATTTTTGTGCTGTCTTTTTGCGGCAAAATCTAATTTGAGAAATCGAAAGAAGGAGAGACCTGTGAAAGAAGAAGAAAAGAACCACGAAACAACGGGTAAAAAAACTACCCTGACTGATAAGATTTATCAGGATATTAAAGATGATATTCTCACGAAGGTATTCCAGCCCGGAGAAAAGCTGAACATCAAGGAGCTTGCTCGCGAATATCAGGTCAGCGATACCCCTGTCAAGCAGGCACTGCAAAGATTGGCAGAGGAAAAGCTGGTTGTGAACACCCCCAATAAGGGCATGAGCGTCAGAGCGCTGACACCGCATGAATTGCAGGATATTTTCGATATGCGTCTGATGATGGATACATTTTTTGTAAAGGATATCGTAACCACGCTGAATTATAACCACGGCCTGCGTCAGCAGCTGATTGACTGTCTGGAAGCACAGAAAAAATTCATCGAATCAAATGATTCCAATCATAAGCCCGATGAATTTTTTGAATTGGATTTAGAATTTCATACCCTGTATCTGGCAGCCTCCGGCAATCAGAAGGCGGTCAATGTATTCCGGGATATGCAGCCCTTCACCTATGCGTCCGGCACCTATGTAAGCCAGCCTCACTACAGAGACTGCGAATGTGTCGAGGAGCATCAGGCAATTCTGGATGCGGCGCTTGCGTCCGATTTAGACGCGCTGAAGGCAGCCGTTACCGCGCATCTGAATAACTCCAGAAAGGCATTGCAGCTCATCTTCAAGGTAAATCAGATGATTTACCCCGAAAATTAAAAATAACGAAAACCATCATTCATCAGGCTTCGCCTGATTCATGTGTTTGCTCCGCAAGCCTACGAAAACCAAAAAAACACCATGTAAACTCATAAATGATTTACATGGTGTTTTTAATTTTCTATGGTTTTCTCCGCTATTTACAATTTACAGTATAAACAACGGATAAACCTGATGTGCATCCATTGTCATTTCGTTCCAGTAGGTGCGGAAGGTATCAGCGTTCATATCCTTTTCATTGGAAAGCACACAAACGGTATACGCTGTGCCGCCCTCCTCCAGAGAAAAATCATCCAGTATCGTCATACATTCATAAATATTGCGGGTGTAATCCTCTTTTTCGGTATATTCGTAGCCGTCTCTGGTCACATCCGTCACAACCAGATAGCCGCCGCCTGCTAGCCGCTTTACGGAATCCAGCATTGCGCCGTCATTTTTGGAGAACTGGCAAATGATAATTTCATCCGTTTTGCCTGCGGCAAAAGCATCCCAGTTTTCCTGACCGCCCACAACCGCGCCGTTATGAATGGTATACATCCCCGCCGCCGCTGCATCCTCCGCAGTCAGGTCTGCCGCATAGCCCTCCAAGGCCTTTTGCAGGGTGTCCGCCTCCTTCTTCATTTCACCGTCCAGCTCAGCTGTCACCTGCTGTCCGTCCGTAGCGTCCGTCTTATCCTTTCCGCAGCCTGACACGCCGCATACCATCACAACAGCCAGCAGCATTGCCAAAAGTTTCTTTTTCATGTGTTTTCCTCCTTCGATATCCTTGTTCGGGCGAGCCTGCGCTCTGCCATTCGTTTTTTTACGTCCCCGAAAATTTCTTCTTTTATGATTGCTTCGTGGGTATGCTCCACCACAATCCATTGATTTCGCGGCAGCTCTCTGGTCTTTTTCTCCTTAAAGCTGATTTTTTCCTCTTTCCCCTGCACCATATGCCCCAGATAAACGGGGTTTTGCAGGATTTTTCGGATTGTCCCCTTCGACCATGCCGCAGAAGAACGCCTGCCGAGATCCTCCCCTCGCGCCCGCTTCATCTCGGAAGGGGTGGGGATGCCCTGTGCCGTCAGCCGTTCTCCAATCATTTTACAGGAAAGACCCGATAAGTACAAGTCATAGATTTCTTCCACAACGGGTGCCGTTTCCGCATCAGGAATGAGGTGATGCCTGCAACAGGGATCCTTGCGGTAGCCGTATGGCGCATAATTGCCCAGAAACTGCCCTGCCTCCATCTTCCTGCGAAAGACGGCACGAATATTTTCCGAAAGCTCCTCGGAATACCATTCATTGACCAGGCTGTTGATTTGACGGGCTTTTTTGTTGGCATGAGAAGCAGTATCCACCCCATCCACCACCGTCACAAAGCGAATCCCCCAGAGGGGAAACAGCGCATGCAGATATTTTTCCGCCGTGCCTGCGTTTCGGGTAAAGCGAGACTGCGTTTTGCATAGAATGATTGAAAATTTTCTTTCTTCCGCGTCCGCAAGAAGGCGTTGGAAGGCAGGTCTGTCCTCTCTCAGCCCCGAATAATCCTCATCCGCATAAATGTCATAGACCGCCCACCCCTGTTTTTTGGCATATCCCAGCAAAAGTGCGCGCTGATTGCGTATACTCTCACTTTCCGCCGCTCTCTTTTCCGCATCCTCCACAGAAAGCCTGCAATAAATCGCCGCAATTTCTTTTTTCATTGCCGCCGCTCCTTTTTCTTCCTTAAAAAATTATACGGCGTTTCAGGCAAGAAAAAACCTACAGCTTTGACTGTAGGCTTTTATAATATTTCTTATAATCCGCGGAAAATATATTTCTCGCACTTCGGACAAACCGTGTCCTCGTTCACTCTGCGGCGACAGTCCAGCCCCTTGCCGCAATGAGGGCATCTATACAACTTTATTTCCAGGAAGATATCCAGCGCCACAATAATAATCGTCAACAGAATATTTCCGGCAAATACAAATGCCATTGCCGCCAGAGCATAAAGAACCAAGCTGAGCTTCTGGAACTTTTTGAACTTTGCCAATAATGCGGTGCCTTTTTCTGATAAAGCCTGCATAATTTTGACCCCCTTTTTTTATCTGATTTGTTCTTATTGTACAACAAATATCCTGCAAATGCAATAAAAAAGAAGAAAGGTATCCAAAAGCATGCGTCCATATAAAACGCACCCGTCACCCATGTCACGGGTATCGCCTGCGGCAACGGTCACAATGCCGACGGGCGTTATGCAGGCGTTGCGCCCGAGGCAGGGATTGTTTCCGTCAAAATTCTTGACCGATACGGGCAGGGAAATTCCACCCACGCCGTACTGGGGCTGAGATGGATAATGGACAATGCACGCAAATATAATATTAAAGTAGTGAATCTTTCCATCGGCACGAATGACAGAAAGGTCAACCTGCCGCTAAAAGAGGCAGTCGAACGGCTCTGGCAGATGGGAATTGTGGTGGTGGCGGCGGCAGGAAATCCGGATGGACGCAATGGCTACCGTCCGCCGCCTGCGGTAAGCGGCGGTGTGATTTCCGTCGGCGCATGGGAGGATAGAAGCTATTTCCTCGCGCCTGCGTTTCCGCTTTTTTCAAGGGAACGGGATACATTGCCCGATCTTTGGGCACCGGGAGATGATATCGTTTCGGTGCTTTCGCCCGATTTTGATTTCACCCTGCCCAACCGCAGCCGTAAAAACATCGTGGACGGAAATTATATCACCATGAGCGGCGCATCCATGGCAACACCGCTCATCAGCGGCGCGGCTGCCCTGCTGCTCACAGAAAACCCACACACACGTCCTGCGGAAATCAAACGGCTGCTGCTGCAAAAAGCCAAGCCCTTCGGCGGTCTTCTGACAGCGGAGGTCTGCCGTACCATTTAAAAGAAAGGTGGTTCTCTTATGTCCGAAAACACGGTCTATACCCTTGCAAAAACCCTACAGAAAACGGACGGACTGGAAAAGGATTTTGCACAAATGCTTTCTGCTTTGCGAGATACGGTCGAAAAAGAATATCTTCTGAAAATCCGCTCTGCCGCCAATGCCGAAACGGCATTTGCCAAGGAGCATCCCCCGAAGGAGGTCACACTGCTGCGCGCGCTTTCCGCCTTTATGGATGAGGGCGGACGGGCGCAGCTGGACCGCATGACAAAGGGGCTGATGTTTCTGCATACCCTGCAGCATGTGCAAAGAGGTGTAGCGGATTTCTCCGAAGGCAATCTTCTGGCGGCGCGCAGTGCCGAGGGCGGCGCACCGGAAGATTTGCCCTCCGCCCAATCCGCAAGAATGGCAGGTCTGCTGCTAACACTGGCATTGGCAGAGCAGTTTTAGAGGGTGTCGACAAAGTCGCCCCCTAAGTTGAAATCAAAATTTCGAGCGGGCGGAATAGAAAAAAGGGGCTTTCGCCCCTTTTTTCTGTTAATCTCCGTAAGTTCCCCACCAAGATGCAGACCATTCGCCATCACTACAAAATGTTTCTATGTAGTAATATTCCCCTTCCACCACAGAAATTGTTTTATCTACAACATAGTCACCAATTTCATTACAAATGGAAGCATAATAGTCTTGGTTTGCATCCATAACTGTCACAATGAAGTTTCCCGTACCGGAATAGCTCCCCTGAAATCTGAATTGATTATCAGCCATACATACCTTCCAGATTTTTTTGCCATTTGAATTAACTACAACTTGGTCTTTTTTTGCATTGATAGCTTCCTGATACTGCCGTTGCCGTTCTTCTTCCTCTTTCCGTTTCTCGTCCTCTTCCTTCTTCTTTTCCTGATAATGTTCATAGCAGTATTCCGTATCATTATATCTTAACTTTTTACAGCCTGTCTGGTGACATTCGTGTTTACTGCAATACGGACTACCAAAATTCGGACAACCTGCTACATCACAACGACATTCATCACAATATTCAAATTCTCCCGAATACTTTTTCCCACAATTACTGCATCCGTGAATCGCACAATAATCACCATCTGCTCTTGTTTCGTTTTCACAGTTTTCCGCCTTACAATAATGTTTCTCACAGTACTTGTGCCCTTTTGCCTTTAATTCCGGACACCCCCGTCTATCACAGGAATGATCTACACAATATAATGCCCCTTCACAGCCCTTTCTTTCCTTATCACATAATGCACAGGAAAAATGCTCTTCACAAAATCTTTCCCCAATTTTTTCATTTAAACATCCTTCCTCCTGACAAAGATGTTCTCTATAGTATTCTGCTCCTTCTATATGCTTATTCAAACAATCCTTCGCTTGGCACAAATCGGGATTTTTCAAACTACATCCGGATAGAGCCATACTCATAACCAATAAAATAAGCCAAATTACAGTTTTCTTTTTCATAATACCTCTCCCTCTTAATTGTATTCTATTTTCGATATCTATTTTAGAATATAGAATAAATATAACAAACCCGATACAATTTAGCAAGAGGGAGGTGTAAACAAATGACTGTATTTCATCCGAAAAAGCCGGAAAAGGAAGTAATCTCCATGCGGATTCCAAAGGATGTTCTGGAAATTCTGGATCAGAAATCCGCGCAGGCTAACATCAGCAGAAACGAATTTATCAATCAGTGTATTTTGTTTGCCCTTGCCCACATGGAAAACGAAGCATAAAAACCACAGCAAAAAAGCCCAGACCTTACGGTCTGGGCAATTTTTTTGACTTCGCTTAAGCGTGGTCGCTGACAACAAACATATTCATTTTTTTCAAAAGGCGGATATCCTCCTTAGAAACCTTGAGCTTTTCCTTCAAATCATCCGTTTCCTCCAGAATGTCCGATACCATCAGAAATTTGAAGCAGGCAGGCAAAATCGGCTGCGTGGATAAGCAGCAGCAAAGTCCTTCCATTCTGCCGCCATTATTAAAGGAATTGATGGCGTACATAAACATTCGCTCCACCTTATTATTCT
Organism: Clostridium sp. MCC345; assembly: GCF_018785345.1. Classification (NCBI taxonomy): domain Bacteria; kingdom Bacillati; phylum Bacillota; class Clostridia; order Eubacteriales; family Clostridiaceae; genus Clostridium; species Clostridium sp. MCC345. The sequence continues at coordinate 6,766 of NZ_WQPP01000003.1, read as the reverse complement.
GGTTTTCAAAATTGAAATTGATGAAGGTATCCCCCTTTCGCATCGTGCCGTGATAAAGGAGCTTACACTGATAATAATTGGATAAATCCTCAAGCGAAGCGTACATATTCGCGCTGAATACACCGCTGTCCTCTCCGCCATCCTGCACCTCAATAACATTGCGCGCAATGCGGCTGCGTCTGCCATCGTAAAAGTACATATAATATTTGCTTTTGCTGAGGTTGTGCTTGATGATTTCGCCCTTCTCGCCCTTTTCCTCCCCGATTTCTTCATAATCAATCAGCTGGTTGACGGGCACCCCTAACGCCTGCGCAATCGTAAACAGGGTTTCAATATCAATGGAAATATCCCCGTTTTCGTATTTGGAAACCGTTGCCTTGCTTTTATGAATCATGCCTGCGAAGGTTTCAATGGTCAGGTTTTTCGTCTTTCGATACAGGCGAATTCTCTGCCCCACATGGATACTAACTTCTTTCATCTCTTTTCACCTACTCATCTATACTGTAAAAAAATAATCTCACTCTATTAAACCACGCGTTCCATTATAGTATAAAGTATCCAATAAAAAAAGTGTTCCGCACAAATCTTTTCGCTTTTTTATGGAAACTTAACGAATCTGTTTCTTTTTTGAAAGCAAGCGCTCGCTTTTTCTGAAACCGGTTTCGCAAAACCGCAGATGTTCTGAAAAAAACACAATAGATTTTTCATGATTTTCGCGCCATTTTCCCGAAAAAGTTTCTTTAGAATATATTATTTCCAGTTTTATACAAAACGGGATATTTTTTATTGTTCATCATTATACCAGATAAAAAGAGAAAAATCTATGTTTTTATCACCGAAATATCCAAAAGCTATTTATTATTTTTGATGAAATCTATCGTTTTTGTCTATTGTATTCGTTTTCAAACCAAGCCTCCCCCCTGTATATATTCGCATTATGTCAATTTCATAAAAATAAGATAATTCATGAAATTTTGTGATTTTTCCGTTTTTTCTATGAAAATACAGGCTTTTTTCACACTTTTTCTACTCTGAGTATAAGAAATCGGTAAATTCGTTTCACTAAACTATATTTCATTCATTTGCCCAAATCGGATTTTTCGTGCATAATATCGTTTGTAGGACAACTAAGAGAGATTTCCTTAGTGTCGGATGTAAAAGAAAGTTTTGTTTAGGAGGCGTTTACAAATTATGAGAAAGAAAACGAGTTTAAAGGACATTGCCGTAATCGGGCTGGCACTGTTTGCAATGTTCTTCGGTGCCGGCAACTTAATCTTCCCCCCCTACCTTGGTACAAATGCAGGGAGCGAGTGGTTCATCGGGTTTATGTGCTTCTTTATCGCGGACGTTGGTTTGGCTCTGGTTGCCATCCTCTCCATGATTAAAGGCGGCGATGTTTCCATTCAGGGCGTTACCAAAAAGCTTGGTGCAGTCCCCTCTGTCATTATCAATACATTAGTCGTTCTGTGTATCGGGCCCTTCCTGGCAATCCCCCGTACCGCAGCAACAACATTTGAAATGGGCGTTATGCCGATTTTCCCCAAAATCAACAGCTGGATTTTCGGCGCAGTCTTCTTCGGTCTGGTTCTGCTGTTTACCGTTCGCCCCTCCGGCGTTGTTGACGTAATCGGCAAATACCTGACACCTATTCTGGTAATCTGTCTGATGGCAATGATTGTTCTGGGTATTGTTCACCCCATTGGCGATATCAGCAATGTTGCAAAATTTGAAACAGTCAGAGAAGGCGTTATGGCAGGCTATCAGACCATGGACGTTCTGGCTTCTATCGTATTTGTTATCATCATCATTTCCGCAGCAAGGGATAAAGGCTACACAGAAACAAAGGACACCATGAGCGTTGTTATCAAATCCAGCGTTTTCGCAGCAGTTGCACTGTTTGTTATCTATGGCGGTCTGGCATTCCTGGGTGCAACCACATCCGCAGGCGGCTTTGAAGGCTATAACCAGACAGGTCTGGTTGTTGCAATCACACAGTCTCTGATCGGCAGCTACGGCGTACTGGTTCTGGCAATCATCGTATTCTTTGCCTGCCTGACCACAGCAATCGGTCTGACCTCCTCCTGCGCATCCTATTTCGCAGAGCTGACAAACAACAAGGTTTCCTATACAAAGGTAGTTATCCTGACTGTTGCATTCAGCTACATCGTATCCAACTTCGGTATCTCTACAATCATCAGCATTGCAGCACCTATTCTGAACCTGCTGTACCCTGTTGTTCTGGTTATGATTGTGCTGAACTTCTTTGGTAAGCATATCAAAAGCAACAACATTTATATCTTCGCAGCAGCCTTTGCACTGGTTGCAAGTGCGGCAGAAGTGCTTTGCGGCTTCGGTCTGCCCCTGCATTTCGTAGAAAAGCTGCCTCTGGGCTCCTTCCAGTGCGGTTGGGTAGTTCCTGCCATCGTAGGCGGTATCATCGGTAAATTCGTACCCACTTCTCAGAAAGCAGTCTCTCTGAGCAAGAGCGACAACGAATTAGGCTAATGCCTGCGGCATTCCGTCGAAATCTCTATAGAAATTCTCGCACCGTATCGAATAAGATACGGTGCTTTTTTATGATTTTTATTTTTTTCAAAAATTTTTCAGACAGTTCAAACTTTTTTCCGTTACAATACATCTATAAGACAGAAAACGAAAAAAATGGTTTTCACGCTGACCGGGAAGCAACAAGGAGGTAACACCTATGCAGGATATTTACGACTGCACCGTACAATACATCATAGAAAATCAAAATAAATTTTATCGTCTGGCATACAGCTATGTAAAGGAGGAGCAGGCAGCTCTGGATGTGATACAGAACGCTATCTGCCGCGCCTTGGAGGGCTGCTTTGGGCTGAAAAATCCTCTGGCACTCCGCACATGGTTTTATCGGATTCTTGTCAATGAGGCTTTGCAGTATCTCAGAAAGCAAAAGCGCGAAGTTCCTCTCGGCGAGGAGCATACCGAAGCCATGACCTACGAAGAGCCGGCATTTGATGAAGATAAGCAAGCCTATGAGGCTGTGATGCAGCTGTCAGAGCCTATGAAAACCGTCATTATCCTTCATTATTATGAGGATCTGACGCTCAAGCAGATTGCAGAAATCACCGATACCCCACTCAGCACCGTAAAGACACGACTCTACAGTGCCCTGAAAAAGCTGAAACTGATTTTGAAGGAGGAAGAAAAATGAATCCCGAAAATGGCAAAAAAACCTACGAATCCATCGAAATTCCTAAAAATTTAAACGAAACGGTCATGCAGACGATTGCATCCAAAAATAAGGAGGAACTGAAAATGAAATACGAAAGCAATGAAAATAAGAAAGCATCCGAAGCAAAGAAATCCTATCGCCCCGTCTGGAGAGGCTGTGTTGCGGCGGCAGCAGCCGTTCTGGTCGCAGGCACCATCGGGCTGAACGCAAGCCCCGTTTTTGCGGAAAACATGAGCAAGGTTCCCGTTGTAGGGCAGCTGGCGCAGGTGCTGACCTTCCGTTCCTTTGAAGGCACAGAGGGCGATGTGGAGCTGAATGTAAACGTCCCCGTTGTGAAGGGCCCCGATGGTAAGGAGCTGCCCGCAAAGGTAAATGCACGCATCCAGCAGCTGACCGCCGATTATGAAGCGCAGGCAGAAAAGGAAATGGCAGAATATAAGGAATCCTTCTTCCAAACAGGCGGCACAAAGGAAGAATGGGCAGATCGCACCATGGATTTGTATATCGATTACGATGTAAAATATCTCAGCAATGATGTTCTCTCTCTGGGCGTAACAACCGCAAAGAGCTGGGTTTCCGCGGATGAGGAGCATACCTACTACAACATTGATTTGAAGAATGATAAGGAGCTGACCCTGCAAGACGTGCTTGGCGATGATTATGCTGCCATCTGCAATAAGAGCATCGTATCTCAGATTGAAGAACGCATGGCGGCAGATGCAAACGCTTCCTTCTTCGGCTATGGTGACAGCACAGATGAAACCGATTCCCTTGGGAAGTTTGAAACCGTTGACGCAAATACCTCCTTCTATCTGAACGCAGAGGGCAAGGTTGTCATCTCCTTCCCCGAATATTCCATCGCCCCCGGATATATGGGCATTCAGGAATTTGTAATCGACTAACACAAAAATAGCAAAACGCAAGAAGGCTATCCCGAAAGGATAGCCTTCTTGCGTTTTCATTTATACAATTCCGTCCGTCTCAGCCCCGTATACGTTCTGCGGCTTCTGATTTCGCTCGATTTTGCCAAATCCACCTCTGCATAAAGAATCCCCTCCGCGTCATCCGCCTTGGCAATCACATCGCCGTTGGCATCTACTACAATAGATTCCCCTGAGAAGTCCATCTCGCCCTCCTTGCCGACGCGGTTGCACATCGCAACAGCCGTACTGTTATGGAATGCCTGTACACGCAGCTCCCATTCAAACATTTCGGAAGGCTCTGTTTTCGTATTCACCGTCGGAATCAGAATCAGCTCCGCCCCCATCAGACTTTCCGTGCGAATGCTTTCGGGGTAATGTCGGTCAAAGCAAACCACAATCCCGATTTTCCCATATTCCGTATCGAATACATGAAACCCGTCATCGGAGGGTGTATAGTAATCCTGCTCATAAAACTGCTCCGCCTGCGCAATATGCACCATCTTCTGCACGCCCGCAATCGTGCCGTCCTTCTGAATCAGCAGACTGGCATCGTATGTCTTCCCGTTTTCGTAAAGCAAAATATTCGGCACAACCAGAATCCCGTTTTCCTGCGCCGCCCTGCAAAATGCCGTCACAACCTCAGAATCAAGCGAAATCCGATATTGCGTCACATCCTGTCCGGGGTACTGCGGAAAAAATTCCGTCAGCTGCACTTCTGGAAACAGAATCAAATCCGCCCCGTTTTCTGCCGCCTCCTTGATTGCCCGTATGCTTTTTTCCAGGTTCGCAGCAGGCTTTCCTGCGTTTGCCATCTGGCAAAGTGCGATTTTCATGTTGCATCCGCTCCCTTCTCTTTTGTTTTTATCATAAATTATTTTTATCCGTTTGCCTTCGTCCGCTGCCAGCTGCCGTCCGCATCCTTGTGCAGAATTTCCTCATAGCAGTTCTCATTCCGATAAATCCCAATCATTGTCGTATCCTCATCCAGCGGCAGCGTAAAGCTGTTTTTTGCGCCAATCCTGCCATTGATGCCCCCAAAGGCAGCGTAGCAGTCAATATAAAGCTTTCCGCCCATCTGTTGGGATATCTCCATTTTCCTGATATACCCCCTTGATGCCGCAACGCCAATATCCAGCGTAATTTCTCTGCCGTCCCCCGAAACGGAATATCCATCCATATAGACAGAACCGTTTCTCAAAAACCCCGAACCGATAAAATAACCGCCGCAAAGCACCACTGCCACAATAATCCCAATCACCATTTTCTTCTTCATAAAACCACCTCCGCAAACAGGACGTTTGCTATTTCGTTGCAACAATACTTATCCAATGATTTTTTGTATTTGAATACGTTTTTATCTCTGTAAAACCTGCTTCTTTCAAAGCAGCAATGAGTTGATCAGAGGTGTAAATCTTCATACCATCAATCAACTTTGTCCATTTTTCATCTGCGGCATTCGTTCCGTCAGATTCGTTACAAATCAGGAATGTCCCTCCGTTTTTCAGAACTCGATTTACCTCAAAAAAACATTTTTCCAATCCCGGCCAGAAGTAAACTGTCTCAAAAGCAGAAACATAATCAAAAACCGCATCAGGAAAAGGGATAGCAGCTACATCCCCTTGAACCACGCAACATTTCCCTTGTTTAATGGCGGCGGCGTTCAGTTTTTGAGATTCTGCCACACTGACCTCCGAATAATCCATTCCTGTCACATGTCCATTTCCGCATTTGCCCAACCAGGCTACAATATTTGCACCGCCTCCGCAACCAACATCCAGTACCGTAGCGTCCGGATTCACTGAGATATTTGAGAATCCCCATTGTGATAACTTGGCGTGACCGATGTTCATCATCTTCGTCATCAATTTTCCGCCGAAGCCTTGTGGCTTACGAGTATTTTCAAAGAAGTTCATTGCATGATTCCTCCTCTTTAAGTCCCGATTTTTCAGTTTCAAAAACTGGAAGTTATAAACATCTTTGCAAATATATCATATCTATCAACTGTACACCGCCCTCATAAATTGGGTGGTCATAATTGTCAGTAAAGAAATTGGGAATCTTGTGAGAACGGACAAATCCACATTTTTCATAAAATGGTATCGTCAATGGACTGTCACCTGTTCCAACTTGCAAAACAGAATATTCATCTGCATATTTACTGGCAAGAAAATCAATTAGTGCTTTGCCATAGCCCTTTCCCTGATTTTCCGGATCGACTGCGATATTCTTGATTTCAAGTATTCCATTACCTTCATCGGTAACAACACATTCAGCTTTTACATTACCATCTTCAAGTACATACATAGTACTTTTTTCAAGATAGTGATCAATCATATTTTCCTGCTCATCAGCTAATAACAATAATGCTATAAATTGCTTTTTATTCTCATTCACTTCTCGGATTTTCATATCTATTACTCCGACAAACTGGAATTTATATAATTATCTCTCTAACTTTCCCCATTTTATAGGCTTTCCCGCCTGTCCATTAGTGAAATGATATGTAGTTTCCCTTATTTTTGCCCTTATGAGATAATCACAAGGGAAATAAGGGAAATTTTTTAGTCATTGCCTACCACTTTATCAAGAAGCCGAACCGATTTTCGTTTCGCATCTCTTGTGGAGTGAG